>DASSRK010000154.1:0-33867 GCA_035701825.1 Steroidobacteraceae bacterium | reverse complement strand
AGCTTCGACGGCGCGATGACCACGCCACCGGCGTGCATGCCGGCGTTGCGCGTGAGGCCCTCGAGCGACTTCGCGAGATCGATGAGATTCCTGATCTCCTCGTCTTCCTTGTAGAGCCGCTTGAGCTCCGGTTCCTTCTCGAGCGCGTCGTCCAGCGTGATGCCGAGCTCGAAGGGGATGAGCTTCGCGATCTTGTCGACGTAGCCGTAGCCCATGCCGAGCACGCGGCCCACGTCGCGCACCACGGCCTTGGCCGCCATGGTGCCGTAGGTGATGATCTGCGAGACGCGCTCGCGGCCGTATTTCTGCGCCACGTACTCGATGACGCGGTCGCGGCCGTCCATGCAGAAGTCGATGTCGAAGTCCGGCATCGAGACGCGTTCGGGGTTCAGGAAGCGCTCGAACAGCAGGTCGTACTTGAGCGGATCGATGTCCGTGATGCCGAGCGAGTACGCCACCAGCGAGCCGGCGCCCGAACCGCGGCCTGGCCCCACCGGTACGCCGTTGGCGCGCGCCCAGCGGATGAAATCCGCGACGATCAGGAAGTAGCCCGCGAAGCCCATCTTGCTGATGACTGCGAGCTCGGTCTCGAGGCGCTTGCGGTAGTCGTCGATACGCGCGAGCTGTGACGTGTCGAACGACTTCTCGCGCGCCGTAAAGCCCTCGAGGGATTGTTGACGGATGTGGTCCTCGACCGCGACGCCGTCCGGCAAGGGAAAGACCGGCAGGCGCGATTCACCGAGCTTGAGCGGCAGCGAGCAGCGCCGCGCGATCTCCACCGTGTTCTGCAGCGCCTCGGGGATGTCGGCAAACAACTGCGCCATCTCCGCCGGCGAACGCAGGTACTGTGCCTCGGTGTATTTGCGCACGCGCGCGGGGTCGGCGAGCAGCGCGCCGTCGGCGATGCACACGCGCGCTTCGTGCGCTTCGAAATCCGTGGCCGTGAGGAAGCGCACGTCGTTGGTGGCCACCACCGGGATGCCGGCCTCGTGGCCGATGGCAACGCAGCGCGCGATCAGCTTCTCTTCGTCGGGGCGCCCGAGCCGCTGCAGCTCCAGGTAGTAGCGATCGCCGAACAGCTGTTGCCATTCGCAGGCCAGCGTGGCGGCGTCGGCGTCACGGCCGGCGAGGATGGCACGACCCACGTCGCCCTCGGCGGCGCCCGACAGTGCGATCAGCCCGGCGGTGGTCTCGGCGTCGAGCCAGGCGCGTTCGATGAGCGGCGTGCCGCGATCCTGCCCCTCCAGCCAGGCACGCGTGACCAGGTTGGCGACGTTCTGGTAGCCGGCCGGGTCCTTGCACAGCAGCGTCAATCGCGTCGGCGCCGCGCGCTCGCCGCGCCCGCGCAACAGCACGTCGACGCCGACGATGGGCTTCACGCCGAGCTTGAGCGCCTCGCGATAGAACTTCACCATCGCGAACAGGTTGTTCTGGTCGGTGACCGCGACCGCCGGCATGCCGAGTTGCGCGGTGCGTTCGACCAGCTCCGGGATGCGCACCACGCTGTCCTGCAGCGAGTACTCGGTGTGCAGGCGCAAATGAACGAACGTGGACGACATGGCGCGCGAGTTTATCAACGAACGCAGCAGTAATGCGGCGGGGATGGTGCCGGAGCATGCATTCCGGCATAACTTTCTGGTCAGCCTGCGGGCGCCTGCCGGCCTATGAAGTTATGCCGGAATGCATGCTCCGGCACCGTCTTGCACGGCACCGTCCTGCAGGCGTCGTTCCAGCACCGCAAGCGCCGCGGGGCTGGCACGGAGGCGCCGGGCGTTTGCCAGCTCGGCGCTCGCCAGATCCCGATTGCGTTCGGCAGCGGCGACCATGCCGCGTGCGAGCGCGGCGTAGGCGCGACTCTCACCTTCCAGGCGCAGTTCGCGCAGGGAATCGGCGAGGCGACGTGCCTCCTGCACGGCAGTGCAGTCGGTGGGAAACGCCGACAGCAGGCAAATGTTCTTGATGCGCAAGACTTCGCTCCAGGGCATGAGCGACGCACAGCCCTTCACGTACTGCAGGCCGTCGCGCGCCAACAGGGGTTCGTCGCACAGGAATGCCGCCCAGGCGTACGCGCTGTCCAAGGCCAGGCGCGCCTCCTGCGGCAGGCCGGTGCGCGAGCGCCACGCAGCGAGCGAATCGATCGCGGCGCGCGCTTCCCCGGATTCCGACAGTGCTTCGGCGCGCAGCGTCGCCGCGAGCACGCCCATGTTCGTGTCATCGGTCAGCGAAACCATTTGCGCCAGCGCGCGCAGCGCGCCCCCATGATCGCGGTCCGCGTAGGCGAAGTTGGCGCGATACCACTGGACGAATGCCGCGTGCGCGCGCAGATCGACGGGCTTCCCGGCGAGACGCGCGAGTATCTGCGCCCCATCGCTCGCAATCAGGCCATGAGGCGTGCGCACGCGCCTCGGCCACACACTGGCTACGGCATGCACGAGGTTGCCCACGGCAAATCCGACCAGTGCCGCGCGAACCGGCGATGACTCCTCGCCGCCCGTCACCCGTGACAGCGCCACGATTGCGGCACCGAGATTGACCAGCGAGCCTGCCGCCAGCACCGCGACCATGCGCCACCTGAATCCTTCGACGTCGCGCAACTCGAGCAGCGTGGCCCCACCTCCCGGTGTGAGACCGAACTGCAGGCGCACTCCGAGCACGTACCGATCCAGCAGTGTCGGCCCGGTTCCGACCTTGATCGCGAGCGTGGAAAATCCCACCAGCCGCGCCGCCAGCGCGTGGCCGAACTCGTGTAGATAGGTCATGAAATACGACGAGAGGTAGTACGCATACAGGCCGACGACGAACGCCAGCACCGGGTCGTGCGGGTGCCGGGCGCTCAACGCCCAGGCCAACGGCAATGCCAGCACGCAACAGCCCAGGCCGAAGCTGGCCAGTCGATCACGCCGCCTCGCGGCACAGGGCGGGCACCAGGTGCGCGCCACCGTGCCATCCCTGCCGCGCACGAATTGCGAGCGCAGCGTGGAACTGCAGCCGCACTTCGCGCAGGTCAGGGGACCGGGGCTCTCCTTTTCGGCCGCATCGCTCATGGTGGGCAGGATATGAATTCGAGCGTCGCCTTGCCTGACGGGCGACTTCGACGCGGCCTCCGGCCTGCTTTGAAGTGAGACTGGCGTCACACGAAGGTCCGGTGAGCCCGGGAAACCGGCCTGCCGCCAGAGTCCCAAGTTGTGAGTCGTTTCAACGGATTAGCCGCACCTGCGACGGATAATGGCTCTCCCATGAACTGCGCGGTGAATTGATGCGCATCCAGCGCCTCCAGACCCGCATCATCATTTTCTTCGTCGCACTGCTGGTCGTGGTGCAGGGCGCCGCGTTCTGGTTCGTGAACGCCGCCAATTCGGGCCATGCGCGCGCCAAGGTCGAAGAAGAACTCAACGTCGGTCGCCGCGTGTTCGCGCGCCAGCTCGAACAGAACGCGGAAAAGCTCAAGCTGTCGGCGCGCGTGCTGGCGGGCGACTTCGCATTCCGCGAAGCCATCGCGACTCACGACAACCGCACCATCGCCTCGGTGCTCGCCAATCACGGCGCCCGCATCGGCGCGGACGCCATGCTGTTCGTCGACCTCGACGGCCGCGTGGTCTCCGATACCCTGCGGCCCGGCGCCGATGCGCGCCCGTTCGAATACCCGGCCCTGATCGCCGCCAACACCGGTGGCGCCACCGCCAACATGGCCGTGCTCGATAGCCGCGCGTTCCAGCTGGTCGCCGTGCCGGTGCTCGCGCCCGTGCCCATCGGCTGGGTGGTCATGGGCTTCGCGGTCGACGACGCGCTCGCCAGCGACCTGCGCCAGATGACCGAACTCGAGGTGTCGTTCGCGGTGCGCGACGGCGGCGCGTGGCGCGTGCTCGCCTCGACGCTCGGCACGCAGGAACAGCGCGCGCTGCTCGAGGCGATGCCGCCGCAGTCGAATGCCGTGACCCGCAGCGTCATGAATCTCGCGGGCGTCGATCACCAGGCGCTGGTGATCCCGCTCGGCGACGCGCACGACGCGCGCATCGTGGCGGTGCTCGATCGATCGCTCGCCAGCGCCCTCGCCGCCTTCGAGCGCCTGCGCAACACGCTGATGCTGCTCGCGGGGCTGAGCCTGCTGATCTCGATCGTCGGCAGCATCGCGGTGGCGCGCAACATCACGCGCCCGCTGGTGACGCTCGCCGACGCGGCCTCGCGCATCGAACACGGTGACTACGTGGAACCGGTCGACGTGCAGCGCGCCGACGAAATCGGCGTGCTCGCGGCGAGCCTCAACCACATGCGCGGCGGCATCGCCGAACGCGAGAGCCGCATCCTCAAGCTGGCCTTCGAGGACCCGCTCACCGACCTCGCCAACCGCTCGCGCTTTTCCAACGAGCTGGCGCGGGCCATAGAGCTCGCCAGCGCGGGCAACTTCCGCCTCAGCATCCTGATGATGGACCTCGATCGCTTCAAACACGTCAACGACACGCTCGGGCACGGCGTCGGCGACCAGGTGCTGCGCGAGGTCAGCCTGCGTCTGCAGCGCACGGTCGCCGATGCCGACTGCATCGCGCGGCTCGGCGGCGACGAATTCGCCATCCTGCTGCGCAACTCGCGCGACGAGGATCGAACCGACGCGGCGCGCCTGGTCATCGCCGCGCTCGAGGTGCCGATCCTGTGCGGCGACCAGTCGCTCGACGTCGGCACCAGCATCGGCATCGCCCACTTCCCCGAGCATGGCCGTGACGTGCAGACGCTGGTGCGCAATGCCGACATCGCCATGTATGCCGCCAAGCGCGGCAAGACCGGCTACGCGGTCTACGACCCGCACTACGACACCAGCCAGCAGGAGCACCTGTCGCTGCTCGGCGAGCTGCGGCGCGCGGTGGAGCGCAACGAGCTGCGGCTGTACTACCAGCCGAAGGTGTCGCTGCACTCGTCCAACATCAGCGCGGTCGAGGCGCTGCTCCGCTGGGAACACCCGACGCGCGGCCTCGTGCCGCCCGGCATGTTCATCCCGTTCGCCGAGCAGACCGGCTACATCAAACTACTGACGCGCTGGGTGCTGCGCGAGGCCGTGCGCCAGTGCGGCGAATGGCTGCGCGAGGGACTGCGCCTGTCGGTGGCGGTGAACATCTCGGCGCGCGACCTGCTCAACCGCGACCTGCCGGCCGAAACCGCCGCCCTGCTCGCCGAACACCGCGTGCCGCCGGCGCTGCTGTGCCTGGAGATCACGGAGAGCGGCTTCATGGAGGACCCGGCGAACGCGCAGAAGGTGCTCGACCGGCTTTCCGAGCTCGGCGTGCGCCTGTCGATCGACGACTACGGCACCGGCTATTCGTCGCTCACCTACCTGATGCGGCTGCCGGTGCAGGAATTGAAGATCGACCGGTCGTTCGTCGCGCGCATGGCGGTCGACGACGAGATCTCGATGATCGTGCGCTCGACCGTCGACCTGGGCCACAACCTGGGGCTCAAGGTGGTGGCCGAGGGCGTCGAGGACCTGACCGCGTGGAAATTGCTGCGCGCGCTGGGCTGCGACGACGCCCAGGGGTATTTCATGAGCGCGCCGTTGCCGGCCGCTTCCCTGGTGAGCTGGATCCGTCGCAACGACGGCACCTTTGACGGCGAGGCCGCGCCGCGCGCGCACGCCGGCTGAGCCGGGCTCAGTCCTCGATCAGCGCGCTGACGCGCACCGGCGAGAAGCTGCGGCGATGCAGCGGCGAAGGACCCAGGCGCAGCAGCGCATCGACGTGCGTGGGCGTCGGATAGCCCTTGTGTCCCGACAGCGAGAAGCCGGGGTAGCGTCCATCGAGGTCGCGCATCAGCGCGTCGCGCGTGGTCTTCGCGAGGATCGACGCGGCGCTGATCGACGGCACGGTGGCGTCGCCCTTGATCACCGCCTCGAAGGCGCAATCGAAGCCGAGCCCGTCGCCGCAGGGGCAACGGTTGCCGTCGACGTACACCTGCTGCGGCGCTATGCGCAGGCCGAGCAACGCGCGTCGCATGGCGAGCATGGTCGCCTGCAGGATGTTGATGCTGTCGATCTCCTCGGCGTCGGCCCAGGCGACCGAATGGCAGAGCGCACGCTCGCGGATGAGCAGCGCCAGTCGCTCGCGCTCCTCGGGGTCGAGCGCCTTCGAATCGGCGAGGCCGCGGATCGGGCGCGACGGATTGAGAATCACCGCCGCGGCCACCACCGGCCCGGCGAGCGGTCCGCGGCCGGCTTCGTCCACCCCGGCGACGCGCAGTCGCACACGCAACCGCTTCATGGTGCGCCCCCGTTCATGGAGAACCCGGGGTGCCGGCATGCGCGGTCCAGGCGGCGAGCAGCTCGGCGATCTCGCCGGCAGCGCGATCCGCACCGCCCTGCCGCAGCGATGCATGGATGGCGGCGAACTCGCGCTGCACCTGGGCCACGCGCGCGGGTTGCTCGAGCCATGCGGCGAGCGCGTCCGCGAGATTCACCGGGCTCGCCTGCTCCTGGAAGAATTCCGGCACCAGCTCGGCGCCGGCCAGCAGGTTGGGCTGCGAGAAATACCGCACCTTGACGAGGCCCAGGCGTCGCAGCACGAAGGCGGTGATCGCGCCCATGCGATACGCGACCACCATCGGCCGCTTGTACAGGGCGGTCTCGAGCGTGGCGGTGCCGGAGGCCACCAGCACGACGTCCGCGGCGGCCAGCGCGAGGTGGGCGTTGCCGTCGAGCCTGCGCACCGCGGCGCGTGGCGCATGCGTGGCGCAGCGCGCACCGAACAACTCACCCAGCTCCGGGGTCACCATCGGCGCCAGGCAAACCAGGCCGGGGTAGCGCTCGGCCAGCAACTCCGCCGCGCCCGCGAAGGGCTCCGCGAGTCGCTCGACTTCGCCGCGCCGGCTACCCGGAAGCACCGCCAGCACGCGCGCCGCGGGATCGATGCCGAGCGCGCTGCGCGCCGTGCCGCGATCGACTTCCATCGGGATCTGGTCGGCGAGCGGATGGCCCACGAATGCCGCGCGCACGCCGTACTCGCGGTAGAAGTCCGGCTCGAAGGGAAACAGGCAGAGAATCAGGTCGACCGCCTCGCCCATGGTGCGGGCGCGGCCCGGCCGCCAGGCCCAGACCTGCGGGCTGACGTACTGCACGGTGCGCAGTCCCGCCCTCTTGAGGCGACGCGCGAGCCCGAGGTTGAATTCCTTGAAATCGACGCCGATGAACACGTCGGGCCGCCAGTCGACGATCCGCCGGCGCAGCTCGGCGCGCAGGCGCAGCAGGCGCGGCAAGTGGCGCAGCACCTCGGTGAGCCCCATGACCGAAAGCGCCTCGATGTCGAACCAGGACTCGCAGCCCGCGGACTTCATCTTCGGGCCCGCGACGCCGGCGAAGCGCGCGTCGGGGAAACGGCGGCGGAGTGCCTCCAACAACGCGGCACCGAGCGTGTCGCCGGATGCCTCGCCTGCCACCAGCGCGATGCGCATTATCGAACGAGGCTGCGCGTCGACTCGCCGATGAAGTCGACGAAGATCCTGAGCTCCGGCTGGGTCGTCGCGCGGGACTTGAGCTCCTCGACCGCATCGGCGAGCTTCATGTCCGAGCGGTACAGCACGCGGTATGCGTTCTTGAGATTGCGGATCTGCTCGGGGGTGAAGCCGCGGCGTTTCAATCCCTCGGAGTTGATCGAGTGCGGCACGGCCGGCGAGCCCACCGCCATGACGTACGGCGGCACGTCGCGCGTCACCGCGGCATTGTTGCCGAGGAACGCATGCGGCCCGACCTTGGTGAACTGGTGCACGCCGGAGTAGCCACCCATGATGACCCAGTCGCCCAGGTGCACGTGGCCGCCGAGCGTGGCGTAGTTGGCCATGACGCACCGGTTGCCGACGTGGCAGTCGTGCGCCACGTGGGTGTAGGCCATGAACAGGTTGTCGTTGCCGATGACCGTGGCGCCGCCGCCGGTCACCGTGCCGCGGTTCATGGTGGTGAATTCGCGGAACACGTTGCGGTCGCCGATCTCGAGGCGCGTGGGCTCGCCCTTGTACTTCAGGTCCTGCGGCGGGCCGCCGATCGAGGCGAACTGGTACACCTTGTTGTTCTCGCCGAGGGTGGTCGGCCCCTCGACGACCGCGTGCGGCCCGATCCAGCTGCCCGCGCCGACCTTCACGTCGTCGCCGATCACCGCGTACGCGCCCACGGTCACGCCCGCGGCCAGCTCCGCCTTCGGCGAGACGATGGCGCGAGGGTCGACACCGCTCACGCGTCGTGCGCCTTCGGTGAGGTCTTGTTGGTTTCCGGGGCGACCATCATTTCCGCGGAAGTTACCTCATCTTCACCCACGTACGCGACGGTCGAGAACTTCCAGATGCCGCGCATCTGCCGTTCGAGCTTCGCGGTGAGGATGAGCTGGTCGCCGGGTTCGACCGGCTTGCGGAAGCGCGCCTTGTCGATGCCCACGAAATAGAACCGGGTGCTGTCGTCGGGCACCACGTCGGCGGTCACGAACGCCAGGATGCCGGCGGCCTGCGCCAGCGCCTCGATGATCATCACGCCCGGCATCACCGGCCGGTGCGGGAAGTGTCCCGGGAAGAACGGCTCGTTGGCGGTGACGTTCTTGATCGCGCGGATGCTGTCGCCCTTGCGGCATTCGAGCACGCGGTCGACCAGCAGGAACGGGTAACGATGCGGCAGCAGGCGCCTGATGCCCATGATGTCCAGCGTGAGCGGCTCGCTCATTTAGTTAGTCCTCGGAAGAATCCTGGTCCTGCGCGGAGAAACCCACGTGCTTCTCGACGGCGCGCAGGCGCTTCGCCATGCCGTCGAGACGCTTGATGCGCGCGACGATGCGCCGCCACGTGCCCGCCTCCTCGCTTGGCAGCGCCGAAGAATACACACCCGGCTTGCTGATGGAATGGGAAATGAACGACCGGCCCAGGACGGCCACGTCGTCACACACCGTCACGTGGCCGGTGATGCCCACCTGGCCGCCGATGATGCAGCGCTTCCCGAGCGAGGTGCTGCCGGCGATGCCGACGTGCCCGGCGAGCGCCGAATGCGCGCCGATGCGGCAGTTGTGGCCAATCATGATGAGGTTGTCGAGCTTGACGCCCTCCTCGATCACCGTGTCCTCGATCGCGCCACGATCGATGCAGGTGTTGGCGCCGACCTCGGCGTCGTCGCCGATGGTGACGCTGCCGATCTGCGGGACCTTGACCCAGGCGCCTTTCTCGTTGGCGAAGCCGAAGCCATCGCCGCCGATGACGGCGCCGGGCTGGATCATGCAGCGCGCGCCTACTTGCACGCCGTGGCCGATGAATGCCCGCGCCACCAGCCGCGTATCGTCACCGATCACGGCGTCCTGCTGGATGATGCTGCCCGGGCCGACCAGGCTGCGCGCACCGATGTGCACGCGCGCGCCGATGACCGCATGCGCGGCAATCTCGGCTCCCGGGGCGATGCGTGCATCGGGAGCGACCACGGCGGTCGGATGCACGCCGGGATTCAGCGGAGGCTCGGGGTACAGCAGCGCCGCGATACGCGCGAAGGTGGCGTGCGGATTGCCCGCGATGAGCACGGGCACCGGGGATCCGGTTGCCGAGCGCGCGTCGGTGATCACCGCGCCGGCGCGCGTGTCCTTGAGCTGCGCGGCCAGCTTGGGATTGGCGAGGAAGGTGATCGAGCGCGCGCCGGCATTGGACAGTGCCGCAACGGAATCCACGACCGCGGCAGGATCACCCCGCAGCTCGCAGCCGAAGCGGACCGCCAGTTCGCCGAGCGAGAGGGTCATGGCGAGCGGCGCGCGCGCGCCCTGCTATCAGGGCTTCGCGGGCGGCTTCGGCGCGGGCGTGGCGCCGGTGGCCGGGGCCGCCGGCTTCGCGGCACGCGCGTTCAGCGCCTGCAGCACCTGCGAGGTGATGTCGACGGTGGGCGTCGCATAGATGACGCCTTCGGCGATCACGATGTCGTAGCTCTGCGCCTTGGCGTATTCGCGCACCTCGGTGATCAGCGTGCGCTGCAGCTTGTTCATCTCCTCCTGCCGCTTGGCATTGGAGTCGTCCTGCAGCTCGCCCTTCTTGCGCTCGAGCTCGCGCGCGGCGTCACGCAGTTCCTTCTCGGCCTTGCTGCGCTGTTCGGGCGTCATGGTGGCGACGTCCTTCTGCAGCTTCTCGTTCTTGGCCTTGAGCGCGTTGTCCTGGGTCACGAGCTGTTGCAGGCGCGGACCGAACTCGGCCTGCAGTCCGTCGCGCACCACCTTGGCCTGCGGCGACTCTTCGAACAGACGCTGGTAGTCGACGACTCCGATCTTGAGCTCCGCGGAAACCGCGGGCAGGGCGAACGCGGTCGCCGCGAGCGAACCTAGGAGAATCTTTCGAAACGAAACCTGCACTGAGTCACCTCTAAAAAAATCTGGCGTCTTAGAAAGCCTGGCCTACGGAGAACTGGAACTCTTCTGTTTCATCCCCGTAGATCAACTGGTCGCCCTTGTAGGCGTTCAACGGCAAGGCATAGCTGAACCGGAACACTCCCAATGGCGCAAGCCATTGAACCGCAATGCCCGTCGAGTGCTTCAATTTATCATACTTGAAATCGTACTTTACCGGCCGACCAGTCGGGCCGAGGAACAGGTAGCGGTTGCCGGTCGAGAAGACGTTGCCGATGTCGTAGAACCAGGACAATCGCGCCGAGGACTGGAATTTCTGCGGCAGCGGGATGATCACTTCCATGTTGCCGACCACCTTCAGGTTTCCGCCGAACGGACGGCCGAAGTCGTCCTTGGGTCCGAGGCGACTCTCTTTATATCCGCGCACCGTGTCGGGACCGCCGGCATAGAACTGCCGATAGGGGGGCAGCGCCGTGGTGTCACCGATGTCGAAGCCGTAGGCCAGTTCGGCACCCAGGGACAGCGTGAACCGACCGAACAGCGGGAAGTACCTGAGGCCGTTGTAGCTCGCGACGTAGTACTCGACCTCGCTCAGGCCCGGGAGGGTATAGGCCAGCGATAACGAGTGGCGCTGGCCGCGATCGGCAAACAGCGAACGGTTGCGCGTGTCGTAGCTCCAGGAGGTGGTCAGTTCCACCGTGCGGTAATCGGTACCGAACAGTGCGAGGGAAATCTGCTGGCCGGTCTCGCAGTTGACCTCCTGACCCAGCACGTTGAAGCAGCTCTGGGTGGAGTTGCCGTTGCTGCGCACCCACGAGATCGACTGGCGCGCGCTGCTGCCGCTGGTTACCAGCAAGCTGGACTTCTGGAACGACAATCCAAAGCGCACACCCTGGCGCTCGGAGATCGGATAGCCCACATCGAACGACGCCGCGAGGGTTTCGGATGAGAAGTCGGATCCGGCCGACACGAATTGCGTCTGGTCACGGTACTGCAGTGCCGAGGTGAAGCCCACGTTGTCCGCGGTGAAGTACGGCTCGGTCAGCGACACGCCGTACACCTTGCTGTAACGGCCCGAGTTCAGGTCGATGGAGACGCGGCGGCCGGTGCCGAGGAAATTGGCGTCCGCGTAGTTGCCGCTGATCATGAAGGACTGCGATTCGGAATAGCCGATACCGCCTCCCAGCTGCGCCGACGGTCCCTCCTCGATCTGGTAATCGATGTCCACGAGATCCGCGGAACCGGCAACCGGCTTGGTTTCCGAATCCACCTTCTTGATGTAGGGCAGCATCTCGAGGCGCTGCTTGGAGCGATCCAGCGCGACATTGGACAGCCATCCGCCTTCGAGCTGGCGCATTTCACGGCGCAGCACGTCGTCGTTGATCTTGGTGACGCCGTTGAAGTTGATGTGGCGCACGTAGACACGGTTGCCCGGGTCGATGAAGAACGTCAGTGACAGCTCGTGGTTGCCCGGATCGCCGAACGCGGTCGGCACCGGATCCACCTTGGCGAACGCGAAACCGTCTTCACCCAGGCGGTTCTGCAGCAATTCCTGTGTCGAGGTGATCAGCTTGCGCGAGAACTGGTCGCCAGGCTGCACCAGCACGTATCGGCGCAGCAGCGCCTCGGGCACCACGAAGGTGCCGGCCAGCTTCACTTCCTTCACCTTGTATACGTCGCCTTCGTTCACGTTCACCGTGATGAAGATGTCGTCCTTCTCCGGCGCGATCGCCACCTGCGTGGACTCCACCTCGAAGTTCGCGTAGCCGCGGTCCATGTAGAACGAACGCAACTTCTCGAGGTCACCCTGCATCGACTCGCGCGAGTAGCGATCGTCCTGCTTGTAGAACGACAGCAGGTTCGGCGTCTTCTGCTCGAAGGCCGCGAGGATTTCCTTTTCGGTGAAGGTCTTGTTGCCCACCAGGTTGATCTGGCGGATCTTCGCGCGCTTGCCTTCGACGATGTCGATCTTGATCTTGACGCGGTTGCCGGCGACTTCCTCGACGTTGGTCTCGATGTGCGCCGCGTACTTGCCACGCGAGCCGTACTGGTCCTGCAGGAACGACTTCACGTCCTCGAGCACCGAGCGGTCGAAGGTCTTGCCCTGCGCCAGGCCGACGTTGCGCAACGACTTCTGCAGGTCCTCGGTCTTGATGTCCTTGTTGCCCTTGACCTCGAAGCTCTCGATGGTCGGACGCTCGTTCACCACCACGATGAGCACGTTGCCGTCGCGGCGCATTTCGACGTCGCGGAAGAATCCCGTGTCGTACAGCGCGCGCACCGCTTCGCGCACGCGCTGGGCCGACAGCATGTCGCCGATGTTGATCGGCAGGTAGTTGAAGACCGTGCCTTCGGAGACGCGCTGCAGTCCTTCGACGCGGATGTCGCCGACCGTGAATACCGGGCCTTCGTCCTGCGCGAACGCCGGCGCAGCCAGCCACAACGCGCCGACGGCACAAAGACTCGCGAACCATTTGATCAAGCGGATCCCCTGGAAGAAATCGTTCTATGTATGGGCCAAGATACCGGACAGGTCGTTGAACAGCGCCAGCCCCATGAGCAGCGCCAGCAGGAACAGTCCGGTGCGCACCCCGACCTCGTAGGTGCGCTCGGAGAGCGGCGAGCCTTTGATCCACTCGACCACCTGGAACACGATCTGGCCACCGTCGAGTATCGGCACCGGCAGCAGGTTCAGGAAACCCAGCGACAGCGACAGCAGCACCATGAGCGTGAGAAAGCTCTTGGGACCCCTGTGCGCAGTCTGGCCCGCCACGTCGGCAATGGTGATGAATCCGGAGATGCTCTTGGTGGAGAACGCACCCGTCAGCATCCGGCCGAAGAACTTCGCCTGGGCGACGGTCATCTGCCACGACTTGCCGACGGCGTCACCGAGCGCCGCGAACACCCCGGGATGCTTGATCATCTCGGCCGGCACGTATTTCTCGATGTCATGCGGCCCTTCGACGCGCATGCGACCCACCGTCTTCCCCTCGACCACGTCGCCGATGGTGTGGATGCGGCGCGTGAACTCCGCGCCATTGCGGTTCACGGTGACTACGATGTCCTTGTCGGGCCGCGCGTTCACGTAGCTCTGGAACTCGATGAAATTGCGTATGCGCGCGCCGTCGAGGCCGACGACGATGTCGCCGGCCGCAAGCCCCGCCTTGCCGGCCGGGCCGTTTGGATCGACCGCGGCGAGTTCGGCAGGTATCACCGGCAACCAGTACGTGAAGCCGAGGCCCTTCTCGAGCTGGCCGGGCTCGGTGAGCTTGCGGCGAGCATCGGAATCCGGGATGTCGAGGGTCAGTTCACGATCACGACCGTCGGGGCCGCGCACCTGCAGCCGGGCCTCGCCGCGCCCGCTGATCGCATCTAACAATCCGAGCGTGGAATCGACCTGGTCGGCGACCGGGCGGCCATTGATGCTGCGGATCTCGTCGCCACCGCGCAGTCCCGCGGCCGCGGCCGGCAGGCCCGAGGTCACCTCGGCAATCGCCGGCTTGAGCGCGGGCACGCCCTCCGCCCAGAACAATCCCCACAGCACGAGGATGGCGAACAGGAAGTTGGCTCCGGGGCCGGCGAGCATCACCAGGATGCGTTGCCAGGGCGGGCGACTGCCGAAGGCGCGCGGCACGTCGGCGGGCGCCACTGCCCCTTCGCGCTCGTCCACCATCTTCACGTAGCCACCGAGCGGAATCGCGGCGATGACATATTCAGTGTGATCCGGGGCGCGGCCGACCTTCTTGTAAAGCGGCTTGCCGAAGCCCACCGAGAAGCGCAGCACCTTGAATCCGAGTTTGCGCGCCACCCAGAAATGGCCGAACTCGTGGACCGTGACCAGCAGGCCGACGCCGACGATGAACCAGAAAGCGCTCCAGGCAAGTTCCATCGGGGGCTCCTAGGCGCGCACCGCACGGGGACGAATGCAGGAGACCGCGCGGCTGCGCGCCTCGGCATCGGCCGCCAGCACGTCGTCGAGATCGCGGATTTCGCCACCCGATGTGGTTGCCATCACCGATTCAATGACCGCCGGAATTTGCGCAAAGTTCAATTCGCCCTCGAGAAACGCCGCCACGGCCACCTCGTTGGCGGCATTCAGTGACGCGGGTCTCGAACCGCCCTGCCGGGCGGCCTCCTGGGCCAGCCCCAGCGCCGGGAAGCGGCGCAGGTCCGGCGCCTCGAAACGCAGCCTTCCCACCTTGATGAGGTCGAGGGATTGTACACCGGAGGTCACGCGCTCCGGCCACGCCAGCGCGTGCGCGATGGGCGTGCGCATGTCGGGCGCGCCTAACTGCGCGAGTACCGACCCATCGATGTATTCGACCAGCGAGTGCACGATGCTCTCGCGGTGGATCAGCACCTCGACGCGCTCCGGCGGAACGCCGAACAGCAGGCAGGCCTCGATGAATTCCAGGCCCTTGTTCATGAGCGTGGCCGAGTCGACCGAGATCTTGCGGCCCATCACCCAGTTCGGGTGCGCGCAGGCCTCGTCCGGCGTGACCTGCTCGAGGCGCGCGCTGTCGGTATCGAGGAACGGGCCTCCGGAAGCGGTCAGCAGGATGCGCTTGATGCCGGGCGGCGCGACGCCCGGCACGGTGTTTCGTGGCAGGCACTGGAACACCGCGTTGTGCTCGCTGTCGATCGGCAACAGCGTCGCTCCCGATTCGTGCACGGCCTGCATGAGCAGCGGGCCCGCCATCACCAGCGATTCCTTGTTGGCTAACAACAGGCGCTTGCCGGCGTGTGCCGCGGCCAGCGTGGAGCGCAGGCCGGCGGCACCCACGATGGCGGCCATCACGCAATCGACCTCCGCGAGGCATGCGACGTCAGCCAGTGCCTGCGCGCCCGCGATCACGCGAGTCGTGGCGCCAGCAGCACGCAGTTCGCGCTCGAGCTGGCCGGCGGCGTTCGCGTCGGCCAGTGCCGCGTACGGAACCTGGAAGCGCACCACCTGCTCGGCGAGCCTGGCGGCGTTGCGATTCGCACCCAGCGCCACCACGCGGAACCGATCCGGATGGCGCGCGATGACGTCGAGCGTGTGCTCGCCCACCGAGCCGGTCGAGCCGAGGATGGCGACGCCGAGTGGCTGCGTGCTCATGGCAGCACCTTGAGCCCGATGAGCGCGAACACCAGCGCCGGCGCCGCCGCGGTCACGCTGTCGATGCGATCGAGCATGCCGCCGTGGCCGGGAAATACGCTGCCACTGTCCTTCAGGCCGACCGCGCGCTTGAGCATGCTCTCGGTGAGGTCGCCGACCACGGACACCGCGGCCACCGCGACGCAGGTGAACACGAACGGCCCGACGTCGACCGGAAACAGGTAACGGGCCGCCGCCCACGCGAACAACGCACTGGTGGCGATGCCGCCGAACACGCCTTCCCAGGTCTTCTTCGGCGACACGCGCGGCGCGAGCGGTACGCGGCCGAGCCAGCGGCCGGCGAAGAAGGCGCCGGTGTCCGCGGCCCACACCAGCCCGAGCGTGAACAACACCCAACGCGTGCTGCCCGACTCGAACGTCACGTATACCAGCGCCAGCCAGCAGGGCACGAGCGCCAGCACGCCCGCGACGCCGGCGGTCAAGGGGTGGACGCGCGCGGGCGCGAGACTGATCCACAGGAATGCCGCGATCCACCACGCCATCGCGATGATCATCACCCCGTGCACGAAGCGCGGGGAGGCGGTATAGAAATAGAGACAGGCGACCAGCAATGCCGCCACCACCAGCGTGAACGTCGCGCGCGCCAACGGGCGGCCGCGGCTGATGAACGCGGCCCACTCCCACGCGCCGATCAGGATCAGCACCGTGACCAGCCAGATGGTGGCGATCGGTGGCAGCCCCAGCATGACGCCCAGGAACACGGCCACCAGCGCGATGGCCGTGAGCACTCTTTGTCTAAGCACTTCCGGCCGCCTCGCGCGCGGTGCCGCGCGCCTGTTCGCGGGTCAGGCCATAACGCCGCTCGCGCGCCGCGAACGAGGCCAGCGCCGCCTCGAACTGCGGCACGTCGAAATCGGGCCACAGCGTGTCGCAGAAGAAAATCTCGGTGTAGGCGAGATTCCACAGCAGGAAGTTGCTGATGCGATGGTCGCCGCCGGTGCGGATGAAGAGGTCCGGATCAGGCACGTCACCCAGCGACAGCGACTGCGAGAAGCGCGCCTCGTCGATGGCCTCGACGCGAATCGCGCCGCTCGCGACGGCCGCGGCGAGCTTGCGCGCCGACTGCACGATGTCCCAGCGGCCGCCGTAGCTCACCGCCACCTGCACCTTGAGCCCGGTGTTGGCCGCGGTCAGCTCCTCCGAAGCGGCCATGCGCGATTGCAGCTTCACCGACAGCGCCTGGCGCTCGCCGATGAACCGCAGGCGCACGCCGTTGCGGTTCAGCTCGTCGACCTCGCGATCGAGCGCGTCCAGGAACAGCTGCATCAGGCTGCCCACCTCGATCGCCGGCCGCTGCCAGTTTTCGCTCGAGAACGCGAACAGCGTGAGCGCCTCGACCTTGCGGCGCGCGCACTCCTCGATGCACATGCGCACCGGGCGCACGCCTTCGCGATGACCCGAATGGCGTGGCTGGCCGCGGGCCTCGGCCCAGCGCCCGTTGCCGTCCATGATGATCGCGATGTGGCGGGGAATACTCACGGGCGCGCGACGCTCAGACCTGCAGGATTTCCTTTTCCTTGGCCGCCATGTGCGCATCGATGTCGCCGATGTACTTGTCGGTGAGCTTCTGGATGTCGCCCTCGGCCTTCTTTTCCTCGTCCTGCGAGATCAGCTTTTCCTTGAGCGCTTCCTTGACGTCCGCGATCACGTCGCGGCGCACGTTGCGCACGGCGACGCGCGCGTTCTCCGCGTCCGCGCGCACCACCCTGGTGATGTCGCGACGGCGTTCCTCGGTGAGCGGCGGCAGCGGCAGGCGGATCACGGTGCCGGCGCTGACCGGGTTCAATCCCAGCTCCGACTTGTGGATGGCCTTCTCGATGGCCTGCACCATGCTCTTCTCCCACGGCGACACCACCAGCGTGCGGGCGTCCTCGACGCTGATGTTCGCGACCTGCTTGAGCGGCGTGTCCGTGCCGTAGTAGTCGACCTTGAGATTCTCGATCAGCGACGGATGCGCACGGCCGGTGCGCAGTTTCTTCAGGTCCGCCTGGAAGGTCTCGACGCACTTCCCCATGCGCGTGGCGGCGTCTTTCTTGATGTCGTCTAACATGGTCCGAACCCTCTGTGTCGAATCTGCAAACCTTGAGGCATCAATCGCTGGTGACGATCGTGCCGATGTCCTCGCCGCGCACCACGCGCGGCAGGTCGCCGGCATTGTTCAGGTTGAACACCGTGAGCGGCATGCGGTTGTCGCGGCACATGACGATGGCCGTGGCATCCATGACATTCAGCCGGTCGGCGAGCACCTTGTCGTAGGTCAGGGTCGCGTAACGCCTGGCCTGCGGGTTCTTCATCGGATCCGAGTCGTAGATGCCGTTGACCTTGGTGGCCTTGAGCAGCACGTCGGCGTTGATCTCGATGGCGCGCAGCGCGGCCGCCGAGTCGGTGGTGAAGAAAGGGTTGCCGGTGCCCGCGGCGAAGATGACCACCCGGCCCTTCTCCAGATGTCGCATCGCGCGACGGCGAATGTAGTCCTCGCAGACCTGGTTGATGCGCACCGCGCTCTGCACGCGCGCCTGGCCACCGAGGCTTTCGATGGCGTCCTGCATGGCGAGCGCGTTCATGACCGTCGCCAGCATGCCCATGTGATCGGCGGTGACGCGGTCGAGGCCGGCCCTGGCGAGTCCCGCGCCGCGGAAGATGTTGCCGCCGCCGATGACGCAGGCGACCTGGACTCCCGATTTCTGGATCTCGAGCACCTCGCCGGCGATGCGACGAAGCACCTGCGGGTCGATGCCGAACTCGGTGGAGCCCAAGAGCGCCTCGCCCGACAGCTTCACCAGGATGCGTTTGTAGCGGTTACCCATCGTTTCGGTTTCCCCTTGCTACTCTGCCATAAAGAAAACCCCGCCGAAGCGGGGTTCTCGATGCGATCAGTGCTTGGTCGCCGGCGGATCGTTCTTGCCGTCGGACTTCTGGGCAGCCTTGACCTGCTCCATGACTTCCGCGGCGAAATCGCCGGTCTTCTTCTCGATGCCGGCGCCCACTTCGAAGCGCTCGAACGAGACCACCTTCGCCTTGTTCTTCTCGAGCAGCCTGGCGATGGTGAGATCGCCGTCCTTCACAAACACCTGCTGCGTGAGCGCGAACTCGTCGACCGCCTTGCGCACGCGGCCGTCGATGATCTTGGTCTTGATCTCCGGCGGCTTCCTGGCATTGGCCGGATCGTTGTTCACCTGCTCGGTGGCGATCTCGCGTTCCTTGGCGACCATGTCGGCCGGCGCATCGGCCGGCGTCAGGTAGCGCGGGCTCGAGGCCACGACCTGCATGGCGAGATCGCGCGCGAGCTCGGCGTCGCCGCCCTCGACCGCGACCAGGCCGGCCTTCTTGCCGTCGGTGTGCACGTACACGCCCAGGATCGTCGGCGCCTTGACCAGCGCCACGCGGCGCACGGTCAGGTTCTCGCCGATCTTCGCGATCAGTGCGCGACGCTTCTCGTCGACGGTTTCGCCGGTCGGGAGCCTGAGGCCGTTGACCGCGTCGACGCTGTTCGCGGCGGCGGCCAGCGCGGCCTTCGCCACGTCGCCCGCGAAGCCGCGGAAGTCATCACCACGCGCGACGAAGTCGGTCTCGCTGTTCACTTCGACCACGACGCCGGTCTTGCCGTCGGCCGACTTCTCGACCACGACCACGCCCTCGGCGGCCACGCGCGAGGCCTTCTTGTCGGCCTTCGCGAGGCCCGCCTTGCGCATGTTCTCGGCAGCCGCGTCCAGGTCGCCGTTGGTCTCCACCAGCGCCTTCTTGCATTCCATCATGCCGGCGCCGGTGCGTTCGCGAAGCTGCTTGACGGCTTCTGCAGTGATTGTCATCTCTGTTCCTCGAAATAGTTAGGTCGATACGGCAGCGCCGCGGCGGGTCAGCCGCGACGCGGGCCGCCACCGCCGCCGGGACCGCGACGCCCGCTCGGGGCGTTGCCGGTGCCGGTGCGCGAGCGCCCGGCGCTGGCCGTGGCGCTGCGCGGCGTATCGCTGCCGTCGTCGAATGCATCCGCACCGTCTTCCGGCTCGGCCGCGACGCTCGCGACCACCGGGCGACGGCCACCGCGTCCGCCGGTGTTGGCCGGGCGGCGTGCGCGCGTCGGGGCCGCGGCCCGCGGTGCGCGTCCCTTGGCGCCCTTCTTCTTCGGGTTGCCGGCTTCGTCCAGCTCCACGAACTCGTCCTCGCCCACGACCACGGCCGGGACCTGCGACTTGCCTTCGAGCACCGAGTCGGCGATGCCCGCCGCGTACAGCGCGATGGCGCGCATGGCGTCGTCGTTGCCCGGGATGACGTAGTCGACGTCATCGGGCGCGCAGTTGGTGTCGACCACCGCGACCACCGGGATGCCGAGCTTCTTGGCCTCGTGCACCGCGATGTTCTCGTGGCCCACGTCGATCACGAAGATCACGTCGGGCGGGGATTCCATCTGCTTGATGCCGCCCAGGCTCTTCTCGAGCTTGTCCTTCTCACGGCGCATCATGGTGGCTTCCTTCTTGCCACGCTTGCCGAGCGTGCCGTTCTCCGACATCTCGGTGAGATCCGCGAGCCGCTTGATGGACTGGCGGATGGTCTTGAAGTTGGTGAGCATGCCGCCCAGCCAGCGCTGGTTCACGAACGGCATCTCGCAACGGCGCGCTTCCTTCTCGATGGCCTCGCGGGCCGAGCGCTTGGTACCGACGAACAGCACCTTGCCACCGTCGGCGACGACGCTGCGCACGAAGCCCGCCGCTTCCGCGTACATGGGCTGCGTCTTCTCGAGGTTGATGATGTGGATCTTGTTTCGCTCGCCGAAAATGAACGGAGCCATCTTCGGGTTCCAGAAGCGGGTCTGGTGTCCGAAATGGACGCCCGCTTCCAGCATCTGTCGCATTGACACGCCGGACATCAAATTCTCCTTGGGGGTTGAGCCTCCGCGCCGCCCGAGTGGTTATTCCAGCGTCCTTCTCCTACAGGTGAAGTTCGCCGGAACACCCGTCCACTCGTTATGCCGTTGCCCGGAGAGGCCCTGGTCCCAAGGACCAGGCGGCAGGTTGCGCGTGTGGTTTAAGTGAGTTTCGTTGCCAAAAAAGGCCGCGCTTTATACCATCCCTTCCCCGTCAAAACAATGCCTTACGCAGGTACATGCGATGGACTCCCTCGTGAGCCGCCACATCACCATTAAGTCCCCGGCCGAGCAGGAAAAAATGCGCGTGGCCGGCCGCCTGGCCGCGGACGTCCTGGACATGATCGGTGAGCACGTGAAGCCCGGCGTGACCACCGAGGAGCTGGACCGGCTCTGCAACCGCTTCATCGTCGAGGTGCAGAAGGCGATCCCCGCCAACGTGAACTACCGGGGATTCCCCAAGACCATTTGCGCCTCGGTGAACCACGTGGTGTGCCACGGCATCCCGAACGACAAGGTGCTCAAGGCGGGCGACATCGTGAACATCGACGTCACGGTGATTCGCGACGGCTTCCACGGCGACACCAGTCGCATGTATTTCGTCGGCAAGCCGAGCACGCCCGCGCAACGGCTCACCGAGACCTGCTTCGAGGCGATGTGGCGCGGCATCGAGCAGGTGAAACCGGGCGCACATCTCGGCGACATCGGCCACGCGATCCAGACCTTCGTCGAGGAACGCAACTTCTCGGTGGTGCGCGAGTACTGCGGCCACGGCATTGGCCGGATCTACCACGAGGATCCGCAGGTCCTGCACTACGGCGAACCCGGTACCGGCGACGAGCTCAAGGCCGGCATGTGCTTCACCATCGAGCCGATGGTCAACGCCGGCAAGCGCCACGTGAGGACCCTGGGCGACGGCTGGACCGTGGTCACCAAGGACCATTCGCTGTCGGCGCAGTGGGAGCACACCATCCTGGTGACGCCCACGGGGTACGAAGTCCTGACGCTCGGCGCCAAGGACCGTACTAACTAGTGGCATCGCTCGACGAAGACATCGAAGCGGCCGAATCCAACGCCGTCCGTGGCACCCCCTGGCCGAGGCTCGCGCAGCTGCCCGAGCGACTGGCCGCCGCGGCGCACGCCCCGGAAGCGTTCCGCGTCGAATTGCGCGAAGCGCATGCCGAGCTGGTGGAGCGATTCCGCGCCGACGAGCCGGTCGAGACGCTGGTGCACGCGCGCGCCGAACTCATCGACGCCATCCTGCGCGAGGCCTGGAAATCGCAGTTGCCGCAGGGCTACGGCGGATGGGCGCTGGCGGCGGTCGGCGGCTACGGCCGCGGCGAGCTGCACCCGCATTCCGACATCGACATCCTGGTCCTGGTACCCGCGGCGCCGGACGAATCGGGCCGCGGCGTGGTCGAACGCCTGGTCACCTTCCTGTGGGACATCAACCTCGAGGTCGGCCACAGCGTGCGCACCGTGGCCGAGTGCGCCGAGGAAAGCGCCGCCGACGTCGGCGTCATGACCACGCTGGTCGAGGCGCGCCAGCTCGCGGGCAACGAACCATTGCTGGCGGCCATGCGCGATGCGGTCTCCGCCGAGCGCATCTGGCCAGTGAAGGCGTACTTCGAGGCCAAGGTCGCCGAGCAGCAGGACCGTCACCTCAAGGCCAACGACACCGCGTACAACCTCGAGCCGAACGTGAAGACCGGCCCAGGTGGGTTGCGCGACATCCAGACCATCGCCTGGGTGGCCAAGCGCCATTTCGGCGCGAGCTCGCTCGACGAGCTGCTGACCCACGGATTCCTGTCACCCTCGGAGCTGCGCAAGCTCAAGCAGGCGCAATCCTTCCTGTGGAAGGTGCGCTTCGGCCTGCACGTGCTCACCGGCCGGCGCGAAGACCGCCTGCTGTTCGACCACCAGATCAAGCTCGCGCAGCTCTTCGGCTACGAGGATGCGACCTTCACGCTCGCGGTCGAACAGTTCATGCAGCGTTATTACCGCACGGTGATGGACGTTTCGCTGCTCAACGAACTGCTGCTGCAGCTGTTCCGTGAAAACCTCGCCGAGACCGCGCCGCCGCGGCCGCTGAACCCGCGCTTCCAGGTGCGCAACGACTACCTCGAAGCCGTCAACGACGAGATCTTCGCGCGCACGCCGTCGACGTTGCTGGAGATCTTCGTGGTGCTGCAGCAGAACCCCGAGGTCAAGGGCGTCCGCGCCTCGACGATCCGCGCGATCAACAAGAACCTCTGGCTGATCGACGAGGAATTCCGCCAGAACCCGCGCAACCATCGCCTGTTCCTCGAGATCCTGCGCGCGCCCGCCGGCGTCACGCACGAGCTGCGGCGCATGAATACCTACGGCGTGCTCGGGCGCTACATCCCGGCGTTCGGCCGCATCGTCGGGCGCATGCAGTACGACCTGTTCCACGCCTACACGGTCGACGCGCACACGCTGTTCGTGCTGAGCAACCTGCGGCGCCTGGCGCTGAGCCGCTACAACCACGAACTGCCGCAGCTGTCGGCCATCATGCAGACGCTGCCCAAGCCCGAGATCGCCTATCTCGCGGCGCTGTTCCACGACATCGCCAAGGGGCGCGGCGGCGATCACTCGCAGCTGGGCTCGGTGGACGCCGAGTCCTTCTGCCTCGAGCAGGGACTGTCGCGCTACGACGCGCGCCTGGTCGCCTGGCTCGTCGGCGCGCACCTCGAGCTGTCGGTCACGGCGCAGAAGCAGGACATCTCCGATCCCGAGGTCATCAACGCCTTCGCCCGCAAGGTGGGCGACGAGACGCACCTCGACTATCTCTACGTGCTCACCAGCGCCGACGTGCGCGGCACCAACCCGAAGCTGTGGAATTCGTGGAAGGCCTCGCTGTTCCAGGAGTTCTACGAACGCGTGAAGCGCGCGCTGCGGCGTGGCCTCGAGAGCCCCATCGACACCGACGAACTGATGCGCGAGACGCAGGACGGCGCGCGCAAACTGCTGGCCGCTTCCGGCCGCATCACCTCGCCCGAGATCAACGCCGCCTGGGAACGCCTGACGCCCGCGTATTTCCTGCGGCACACGCCCGAGGAAGTGGCCTGGCACACGCAATTGCTCGCGGATCGCGAGCCCGGCAGCGAGGATCCGCTGGTGGCGGTACAGACCTCGAGCGAGCGCGGCACCACGGCCATCCTCGCCTTCGCGCCGCATCGCTACAACAGTTTCGCCATCACCACCGCGGTGCTCGACCAGCTGGGCCTGAACATCGTCGATGCGCGCATCACGCCCACGGGTGACGGCTTCAGCCTCGATCTCTACCACGTGCTCGAGGAGGACGGCGCACCGATCTCCGACAACGAGCGCATCGGCGAGATCGAGCGCGCTCTGTGGCGCGCGCTGCAGCGTCCCGAGGACGCGCCGGTCACCGTCACGCGGCGCGTGCCCCGGCAGGCGCGCATGTTCCGCACCGCGACGCAGATCGCGGTGACCGTCGACGAGCGCAACCGCCGCTCGGTGCTCGAACTGGTTGCCGGCGACCGCCCCGGCCTGCTGTGCGACGTCGGCAAGGTGCTGATGGAAGAACGCGTCGACCTGCTGGCCGCGAAGATCATGACCGTCGGCGAGCGTGCCGAGGACGTGTTCTACCTCGCGTCGCTCTCGGGTTCGCCGCTCGACGAGCAGGCGGCCGCGCGCCTGCAGCAGAAGCTGTCGGGCGCACTCGATCGCCGCGCCGCCGCGTGAACCAGCGCCTCGAACTGCTCGCCGCCTACCCCTTCGAACGACTGGCGCGTCTGAAGGCCGGCGCCGCGCCGCCCGCGGACCTGCCGCACATCGCCATGTCGATCGGCGAACCCAGGCACGCGCCGCCACCCTTCGTGCTCGAGTCGCTGCGGCAAAACCTCGGCAAGCTCGACAGTTACCCGGTGACCGTGGGACTGCCGGAAACGCGCGCCGCGTGCGCGGGCTGGCTGGAGCGGCGCTTCGGGGTGGGCGTCGATCCCGCCACGATGGTGTTGCCGGTGAATGGCACGCGCGAGGCGTTGTTCTCGTTCGTGCAGGCCATGGTCACGGAGCGGGCCGGAAGCGCGAAGCCCGTGGTCGCGATGCCCAATCCGTTCTACCAGATCTACGAAGGCGCGGCGCTGCTCGCCGGCGCCGAGCCGTACTTCATCAATACATTCGCGCACAACCGCTTCCAGCCGGACTTCGAAGCGGTTCCCGCCGGGATCTGGGACCGCTGCCAGGTGTTGTTCCTCTGCAGTCCCGGCAATCCCACCGGCGCGGTGCTGTCGCTCGACACGCTGCGCCAGGCGCTGGCGCTGGCCGAGCGGCACGACTTCGTCATTGCCTCCGACGAGTGCTACGCCGACCTCTATCGTGATGACGCGTCACCGCCGCCCTCGCTGCTCGAAGCCGCGCGCGCGGCGGGTCATGACGCGTACCAGCGTTGCGTGGTGTTCCATTCGCTGTCCAAGCGCTCGAGCGTGCCGGGCCTGCGTTCGGGTTTCGTGGCCGGCGACCCGGCGCTCATCAAGCCCTATCTTCTTTATCGCACCTACCACGGGTGCGCGATGCCGGTGCCGACGCAGCTCGCCTCGATCACTGCCTGGAACGACGATGCGCACGCCGCCGCGAACCGCGCGCTGTACCGCGAGAAATACGCGCGCGTACTGCCCATCCTCGCGCCGGTGCTCGATGTATACGAACCCGACGGCGGCTTCTACCTGTGGCCGGACGTGCATCGCGACGACGAGGCTTTCACGCGCGAGTTGTTTGCCACGCAGAACCTGACCATCCTGCCGGGCAGTTACCTGTCGCGCGACACGCCGACGGGCAGTCCCGGCCGGCGGCGCGTGCGCATCTCGCTGGTGGCCCCGGTCGACGAGTGCGTCACCGCGGCGCAACGCTTACGCAGTTTCCTGGAGAAATCATAAGTGACCGACCTGACCACCCTGGCCGCGACCATCGATGAGCACTTCGAGCGCCGCGCGGACATCAACGCCCGGAACACACCGCCGGCGCTGCGCCACGCCATCGAGGAATGCATCGAGTTGCTCGACTCGGGCCAGGCGCGCGTCGCGGAGAAGAAGAACGGCGCCTGGATCGTGAACCAGTGGCTCAAGAAGGCGGTGCTGCTCTACTTCCGCACGCACGACAACGAAGTCATCGACGCCGGTTACACACGCTTCTTCGACAAGGTGCCGCTCAAGTACGCGAAGCGCTCGCAGGCCGACGAGGGCGAGGCGCTGCGCAGCGGCGGCGCGCGCGTGGTGCCGCCGGCGGTGGCGCGACGCGGCTCGTACGTCGCGCCGAACGTCGTGCTCATGCCGAGCTACGTCAACATCGGCGCCTACGTCGACACCGGCACCATGGTGGACACCTGGGCCACGGTCGGCTCCTGCGCGCAGATCGGCAAGAACGTGCACCTGTCAGGCGGCGTCGGCATTGGTGGCGTGCTCGAGCCGCTGCAGGCCGCGCCCACCATCATCGAGGACAACTGCTTCATCGGTGCGCGCTCGGAGGTCGTCGAGGGTGTGATCGTCGAGGAAGGCTCGGTGATCTCCATGGGCGTGTTCATCGGCCAGAGCACCCGGATCTATGACCGCGCCACTGGACAGATCCTGCAAGGCCGCGTGCCCGCGGGCTCGGTGGTGGTGTCGGGCTCGCTGCCATCGGCCGACGGCAAGTACTCGCTGTATTGCGCGGTCATCGTGAAGCGCGTCGACGCGCAGACACGCAGCAAGACATCGATCAACGAGCTGCTGCGAGCCGACTGACGATGCGCGCCGTCGCCAGATGGTCGATGGCGGCAGCGCTCGCGCTGGCGTTGACCGCACAGGCCGCCGAGGAGCCCGCAGGCGCGGTGACACAACGGCGGATCGTGGTGATGCTCCAGGACTTCACGCACCTGGGTTGCGGCGACTGCGGTGGATTGTTCGGCGGCGGACTCATCGGCTGGGAAGATCGCAAACGCGTCGCGGCCCTCGGCGAGCAATACGCGGCGCTCGTGCGCGAGATCCCCGGACTCGATATCGAGTCGCTGGCGCGCACGAGTTTCTGTCGCGAGCTCGCCGGCACGGAATCCGCCTGCCTGGTCATCGACTGGCCGATGGCGGCGATTTCCAATCCGCTGTCACCGCCGAACTGACCACCCCCTGGTCGGCGGGTAACGCGCCGGCGACTCGCCAGCCACGATCGACGCACCACGGTGCGCGGATCAAGCGCCGACGCACGGCCACAGCCAGCATCAGCGCCAGTACGGCGAGCAGCGCATCGTCCACCGCGCCGCCGCCGCCCGAGCCGCCAGGCTCACCGGGTCCGCCCGGAGGAGGCGCGGAGCCCGCGGCTTGCACGCGCAGCGTCCCGTCGGCCTCGTCGTTGGAGCGCGTTGCATCGCCGGTGCTAACTACCTGGGCGTGCGCGGAGTACGTGCCGGCCGTCGCGCCGCGCACCACGAGACTCAATTGCACGCTTTCCCCGGCTTCCACCCGCGCGACATCGCAGGTCGCAAGGCTCGCCTGCACGACACAACTGCCCGCTTCCGCCGACGCGGAGACCAGCTCGATCGCCGGCGTGATCTGCACGGTGACGCGCGCCTCGGTGGCCGCACGCCCACCCTCGTTCGTGATGGCGAAGCGCCAGTCGAATTTCGTGCCGGTGGTCGCATCGTGCGTGCCCAGGCTCGACGGCAGGGCGAGATCGGGCGGCGAGACGGGCATGAGGCACGGCGCTTCGGCAACCAGCCGCGCCATCTGGTCCAGGCTGCACTGCGAGAACGTGGTGGCCTGGGAGTTCAGCACCGGGCTCATGATGAATTGTCCCTGTGGGACGGCGGCACACGCCCCTTCGCCGTCGTGGGGCGCGCCGAACACATGGGCGATCTCGTGCGCGGTGACCAGGCCGTCGACGGCCGCACTGTCGTGCGCCTGGGCGAGGCTGGCGCTGTAACGGGCGCGGCACAGCGCTGAGCTATAGGCGATCCCGACACTGTCTCCATCCAGGTTGCGTCCCGTGAAAAGATGCGTAAGTCCACGCGAGTTCAGCGACGGGGTCTGCTGGCGCAGCAGGCCGAGGCTGTCCAGCAGGATCGGCGGATCCGTGGATGCATCCAGCGCACCACCCGACTCGGCCGACAGGTCGACCGACGCGACCTCGATCGCCGTACCGAGCTGCGCGCTGAAAAACCCATCGACGATGTTCACGCGCGTGAGTATCGCGTCCCGCGCTTCCTGGTCGGACGCGTAGCGTGCCCGGAACGACGCATCGCCCAGCACCGAGATCTCGAGTTTCCGGTCGGCTGTCAGCGCTTCCATGGGGGGAGCGGCGGGCCCGACGAGCGCCGACTCGAGTCCTGCCGGGGCGATCCGCTCGTCGCCGGCGAACGAGAGCGGCGTCGGGAAGCGCAGGTCCGAGACGCGGAAGACCGTCAGTTGACCATCGTCCGCCGGCTCGATCGCGATCAGGCCCTGGCCGTCGTACATCACGCCGCGCATCGCGCCCGGCGCAACGGCCAACCGCGCCCATGAGTTCGCGATGCCTTCGATGGCCCCGCGATATTGATGCCACGAGCCTCTCGACCATCGCTCGAGCCGCGGGTTCGATTCGAGGCGCAAGTGATACGTCCGGCCGCGGGCGAAAAAGCTCACGCGCAGCCCGTCCGCCTGGCCCTGTCGGATGATCGCGGGCAACACCCGCTCGGTCTCCGCGATGGTGGCAGGCTGTTGCGCGACGCACGGCACCGCCGCGATGCCGAGCACGGCGGACAACGCCCATCGTCCGAGGTGACCTGTCCAGTTCATGCGCCCTCGCCCCCAATGTGCCGTCGCGGCGCTTGGCGGCCTGTAGGACTCGGGCCGGATCGGCGGACAGCGGACTGGAGGAAGAAGCGACGCGGCAACCGCGCGAACGTCAGGCCTGTACGGGCGCCAGCGCGCCGTCCTGGGACGCGGGCCGCGGCCACAACAGCTTCAGCGTCGTCGGCACGTGCAGTAGATAGACCGCGCCGCCGATGCATGACGTCACGCCGATGCCCTGCGAGCACTCCCGAAACCAGGTGCCCGCGGGAACTCCGCTTAGCCGAAGCGGCCCGTGATGTAGTCCTCGGTGAGCTTGTGGCGCGGGTTGGTGAAGATGCGATCGGTCTCGCCAACCTCGACGAGTTGGCCAAGGTGGAAATACGCCGTGCGCTGCGAGACGCGCGCCGCCTGTTGCATCGAGTGCGTGACGATGACTATGGCGTAGCTCTGGCGCAGCTCTTCCATGAGGTCCTCGATGCGCGCGGTGGCAATGGGGTCGAGGGCGCTGCAGGGCTCGTCCATGAGGATGACCTCCGGGTTGATCGCGATGGTGCGCGCGATGCACAGGCGCTGCTGCTGACCGCCCGAGAGCGAGGTGCCGGGATGCTGCAGGCGGTCTTTCACCTCCTCCCACAGGCCGGCGCGCTGCAGCGAGCCATGCACGATCTCGTCGAGCTCGACGCGATCGGCGGCGAGCCCGTGGATGCGCGGTCCGTAGGCCACGTTCTCGTATATCGACTTCGGGAACGGGTTGGGCTTCTGGAAGACCATGCCGACGCGCGCGCGCAGCTGCACCACGTCCTGCTTCCTGTCGTGGATGTCGTTGCCGTCGAGCAGGATCGAGCCCTCGACGCGCGCGTTCGGGATGGTGTCGTTCATGCGGTTGAGACAGCGCAGGAAGGTCGACTTGCCGCAACCCGACGGTCCGATCATCGCCAGCACCTGGTTCCTGCCGATGTCGATGCCGACATTCCTGATGGCGCGCTTCTCGCCGTAATACACGTCGACGTCGCGGCATCTGAAGATCGGATCGTCGACCGCGATGTTGCCGACTGTCGTGCCAGTCTCGACGGGCGCCAGCACCACGCCGCCATCCGGCATCCGGCCACCCGGTTTCAGGCTGATCCCGAAGCGTTTCACTTCCACGGCCATATCCATGGTTTCACCAACGTCGTTCGAATCGTTTACGGAGGAGGACTGCGGTCGTGTTCATGACCACGAGAAACGCCAGCAGCACGATGATCGCGCCCGAGGTCTTCTCGACGAAGCCGCGCTCGGGGCTGTCCGACCACAGGTAGACCTGCACCGGCAGCACCGTGGACGGATCGGTGATGCCCTTCGGGATGTCCACAATGAAGGCCACCATGCCGATCATCAGCAAGGGCGCGGACTCGCCCAGCGCACGTGCCATGCCGATGATGGTGCCGGTCAGCATGCCCGGCATGGCGAGCGGCAGCACGTGGTGCACGACCATCTGGACCTTCGAGGCGCCCATGGCGAGCGCGGCCTCGCGGATCGAGGGCGGAACCGCCTTCAGCGCCGCGCGCGAGGCGATGATGATGGTCGGCAGCGTCAGCAGCGTCAGCACCATCGCGCCGACCAGCGGCGCCGAACGCGGCAAGCCGAAGAATCCGATGAACACGGCGAGACCCAGCAGGCCAAAGACGATCGAGGGCACCGCCGCGAGGTTGTTGATGTTCACCTCGATGATGTCGGTCCAGCGGTTCTTGCGCGCGAACTCCTCGAGGTAGATGGCCGCCGCGACGCCGATCGGGAACGACAGCAGCAGCGTCAGCAGCAGCGTGAGGAACGAGCCCGCCACGGCGCCCCAGATACCGGCGTTCTCCGGTTCGCGCGAGTCGCCATGGGTCAGAAAGGTCTTGCTGAGGCGCAGCTCGAGCGCGTCCTCGGCCTTGAGCTTGTCGAGCCAGCCGATCTGCTGATCGCTCAATGGACGTTCGGCTTCCGGCAGCGCGCGCTCGACCTGCCCCTTCATGAAGAGATCCACCGCGTCGCCCGCGAGCACCCAGCGGGTCTCGCGCGTACCGATCAGCGCAGGATTGGCAAAGATGCGCTTCTGCAGCGCGAACGCCGCGCTGCCACTCACCAGGCGCGTGAGTTCGCGCGATGCCGCGCGGCCTTCGACTTCGGGGAATTTCGCCTTCAGGGCGGTGCGGATCAGCGACTGGTAGTCGGCAGCCTGCAGGTCATCCGGCTTGCGCGTGCCTGCCGGGTCGATGATGGCGGGGTCATAGAAAAGATCGAGGCGCACCTGCGCCTGGCGGAAGGCGCCGATGCCATTCGAAAAAATCACGAAGAACAGGTAGACCAGGGACGCCATGCCGGCCGCGACCGCCGCAAAGCCGTAGGCGCGGAAGCGTCGCTCGGCCCAGTAGCGACGCCGGATGCTGCGCGCGACGATGGCCTGGGTTTCCTTCGCGGTGGCTCGCGGCCTATTCATACTGCTCCCGGTACCTGCGGACGATGTGCAGCGCGAGAACGTTGAGCACGAGCGTCACGAGGAACAGCACCAGGCCGAGCGCGAACGCCGCCAGCGTCTTGGGACTGTCGAATTCCTGGTCGCCGACCAGCAGGGTCACCATCTGCACGGTGACGGTGGTGACGGCCTCGAGTGGATTGAAGGTGAGGTTGGCGGCAAGGCCTGCGGCCATCACCACGATCATGGTCTCGCCGAGGGCGCGCGACACGGCGAGCAGCACGCCGCCCACGATGCCGGGCAGCGCCGCCGGCAACACCACCTGCTTGATGGTTTCCGAACGCGTCGCGCCGAGCGCGTAGGCCCCGTCACGCAGGCCCTGCGGCACCGCGCTGATCATGTCGTCGGCCAGCGAGGACACGAACGGGATGATCATGATGCCCATGACGAAGCCGGCGGCGAGCGCGCTTTCCGACGCGACGCTCAGGCCCAGCGACTCGCCCCAGCCGCGCAGCGCCGGGCCGATGGTCAGGGCCGCGAAGAAGCCGTACACCACCGTGGGCACGCCGGCGAGCACTTCGAGCAGTGGCTTGGCCCAGGTGCGGAACCGCGGGTGCGCGTACTCGGCCAGGTAGATAGCCGCGTACAGGCCGATCGGCACCGCGATCGCCATGGCGATCGCCGAGACCAGCGCGGTGCCGGCGAACAGCGGCACCGCGCCGAAGGATCCGGAGGAACCGACCTGGTCGGCGCGGATCGCCATCTGCGGGCTCCACGAGGTGCCGAACAGGAAGTCGAGCACGCTGATGTGCTGAAAGAAGCGCACGGCCTCGAAGGCCACCGAGGCGACGATGCCGAGGGTGGTCAACACCGCGATCGTCGAACAGGCGATCAACAGGAACTCGACCAACCGCTCCACGCGGTCGCGTGCGCGCAGCCTGGCCGTGATGCGGTTGCGGATCACGATGCCGGTTCCGACGAACATCAGCATCACGAGCACGGTGAGCGCCATGCGGCTGATGCCGCGCAGCCGGGCGTACTCCGCGGCCGCCGCGCGCACCGGCTCGCTGACCGAACTTGCCGGCACGTTGCCCGCGACGAGGTTGTGGACGTCGTTGAGCGCCAGGCTGAGATCGTTGGCGGCCAACGCCTGGCCGTTGACGGCCAGGTGATCGCTGGTCATTTTCAAGATGACCGAGTCCTGGAAGGCCAGCCACAGGATCATCACGGCGAGCGCGGGCAGCGCACACCACAGGGCTGTCATGACGCCGTAATGACCGGGAAGGGAATGCAGGTTGCGTATGCCGCGGGCCCCACCCACCAGGGCGAGCGAACGCGATTTGCCGATCCAGAAGGCGCCCAGCGAAAGCAGTGCGAGCGCGAGAAGTAAGGCCGCCGGTGTCATTTGGTTTTGTCGGTCCTCCGGCCGTGGGCCGCCGAGCGAGGCGGCCACTCTGGGCAAGGTTTGTTGCAGCTTCGTGAAAACGCCGGGCGGCATCCGTGCGGCCCGGCATCCAGACTTAGAACCGGAAGTTCAAATCCAGCTGTAAGCGCTTGTAATCACGATCAAAAACTCCGGAGATAACTTGGGTGTCGTAGAGCGCGGGAGTGCTGTCATTGAACACGGTCACCGACTGGGGAACGTCATTCGACAGCTCGTTGATGAACAGCGTGCCGTTCACCGTCCAGTTGCGCGCGAAGGTGTAGGCGCCGCGCAGTACGTAGCCCTGCGTGTCGGTGTTGCCATCGCCGAAGTCCGAATCGAGCAGCTGGCCGAACAGCGCATCCTTCTCGACCTGCTGGTAGAGCACGCCGAATTCCCAACTACCCTTGGTGGCAGAGGCCGCGCCATACAGCACGCCAAACGCCATCGCCGTATCGAGCTTCTTGCCGGCCGTCGGGTTCACTTCCGCTTCCATGTTCTCCGCGTAGTCGAAGAACACGCGCAGCGGTTTGCCAGCCACCGAGGCCGTCAGGTCCGCCGAGCCTTCGATCACGTTGAAGTCGGAGAGCAGGCAGGCGGTGCCGGCAGCGAGCGTGCGGCTGCACACCGAGGCGCTGGTCGTGGTCGTGTTGCCGAACGAGCTGCCGCCGAAGACCGGGTTGTAGCCCTGCACCCCCTGGAAATCCATGTACGTGCCGGCGAGGGTCAGGCGCATCGAGTCGGAGATCGGCCAGCGGTAGCCGAGCTGTCCGCCGAACATCATCGAGTCCGTGTTGGTGCCGGTGGTCACGTTGCCGAATGACAACGCACGCTCGGCCAACCAGTCGTAGAACGCACCGGCGAAGAAGTTTCCGCTGGCGTAGTTGACCGAGAGGCCTTCCGGGTTGACGTCGTTGTCGTAGAACAGCGAGCCGGTACGCGTCCAGGCGTACGGCTGCTTGCCGGCGGTGATCTTGAGCGTCGGGATCGGCGCCCAGGTGACGTAGGCGGTGTCCAGGCCGAAGGTCTTGCGTGCGTTCTGGTCGGTCAGGGTCTGGTTGCCCGAGCGCGGATCGAGGTCTCCGGTCGAGAGGCCGAGTCGCCCGCTGAGGGTGTCGTTCACGCGGAAATTCGCATTGAAGCGCGCACGGATGCGGTCGCGGTTGCGGTCACGATCGACGTACTGCACGTCGAAGGTCTCGTTGCGGTAGCGCAGGTCGCCCGCGAACGAGAGCGCCGCCTTGTTCTGCGCGACCACGTCGGCGGTCTTGTCGGCGGTCGCCTGCGTCTCGTCGACGGCTTTCCGGGTCTGGGTGTGGGCCTTCTCGAGCGACTCGATCTTGGCCGAGAGCGCGGCGAGCTGCTCCTTCAACGCCGCGATTTCCGCGTCGTCGGCCGCGACGGCCTGCGACGGTGCGAGGCCTGCGGCCGCGACGAGTACGCCGGAAACCGCCAGGGAGACTAGTTTGCGTGTCATGGGTTGTTCTCTGGTTTTTGCCGTTACAGGCGGAGCGGCTTGAGTGCCCTGGCGTCGTCGCGGATCTTCCCGATCTCGGACTTCGCGGGAGGAATCAGGCCTTTCTCCGCGAGGTATCCCTCCTCGCCCAGGGCCTTCTCGCTCACGTACTCGGCGATGAACTCGTTGATGCCGGGGATCACGCCGACGTGCGCCTTCTTCACGTAGATGAAGAGCGGACGCGACGCCGGGTACTTGCCCGAGGCGACGGTCTCGAAGGTGGGCGACACGCCGTCGACCACCGCGCCCTTGAGCTTGTCGAGGTTCTCCTCGAGGAAGCTGTAGCCGAAGATGCCGACCGCGGTCGGGTTGGCGGTGAGCTTCTGCACGATCAGGTTGTCGTTCTCGCCGGCCTCGATGTAT
>DASSRK010000153.1:0-3293 GCA_035701825.1 Steroidobacteraceae bacterium | reverse complement strand
ACGTGCATGCCGCGCAGCGACAGCCCGTGCGCGGCTTCCAGCCCTAACAACCCGCCGCCGATGACCACGGCGCGGCGATCCTTGCCGGAGGCCTCGAGCATGCGGCCGACGTCGTCGAGATCGCGGAAGGTCACCACGCCTGGCAGTTGCCTGCCCGGCAGCGGCAGCACGATGGGATCGGAGCCCGTGGCGATCAGCAACCGGTCGTAGGGCTCGACGACACCGCTGCGCGAAGTCACCAGGCGACGCTTGCGATCGATCGAGACGATCGGATCGCCGGCATGCAGCCGGATGCCGCGCCGCGCGTACCAGCCCGGCCGGTGCAGCATGATGTCGTCGGCCTGTGCTTCGCCCGACAGCACCGGCGACAGCAGGATGCGGTTGTAGTTGCCGCGCGGCTCGGAGCCGAACACGGTGATGTCGAAACGATTGGCGACGCCGAGCTTGAGCAGTTCCTCGACCGTGCGCATGCCGGCCATGCCGTTGCCCGCGACCACGAGCCGCACGCGCTTGAGCGCGGCCGGCACTTCCACGTGCACCCGGCCTTCGTTCACGCGCGTGGGATAGGCCGTCACGTTGAAGGTCGGGTCCTCGACGCAGCGCCCGCTGGTGAGCACGTAGTGGTGCTTGTAGATAGGCGACGCGACCACGCGCTCACCCTGCAGATTGCCGGTGAGGCCGCGCGACAGCACGTTGGCGCGGCTCGCCGGGTCGAAGTTGTCGAGCGCATAGACGCGGCCGTGCACCTGGAACAGCGCGATCTGCCGGCCGCCCACGAGGGCGCCCACGCCCGCGCCTTCGATCAGGTCCTCGAGCGCGCAGACATCGTGCCAGCGTTCGCCGGTCATGCCGCCACCTCTTCCTTGGTGACTGCCGCGGTGGCGCGTTCCTCCGGGGTCGCGGGCCGGATCTGGCCGCGCTCCTCGACGAACACCACGTTGCGATCCGACTCGTCGGAGTTCACGAAGGTGCGGAAGCGCTTGAGCGTGGCCGGATCCTCGATGGCCACCTTCCACTCGCAGGCGTAGTTGCCGATGACGCGCGCCATGTCGGCTTCGAGCTCGGCGCCGATGCCGAGCGAGTCCTCGCAGACCACCTTCTTCACGTAGTCGATGCCGCCCTCGAGGTTCTCGAGCCAGGTCGAGGTGCGCTGCAGGCGGTCGCCCGTGCGGATGTAGAACATGAGGAAGCGGTCGATGTACTTCACCAGCGTTGCGGTATCGAGGTCGCGCGCCAGCAGGTCCGCGTGCCGCGGCTTCATGCCGCCGTTGCCACAGACGTAGAGGTTCCAGCCATTCTCGGTGGCGATGACGCCGACGTCCTTGCCCTGCGCCTCGGCGCATTCACGCGTGCAACCGGAGACGGCGAACTTGATCTTGTGGGGCGCGCGCAGACCCTTGTAACGATTCTCCAGGTCGATGGCGAGGCCAACAGAGTCCTGCACGCCGTAGCGGCACCAGGTGGAACCGACGCAGCTCTTCACGGTGCGCAGCGCCTTACCGTACGCATGGCCGGACTCGAAGCCCGCGTCGATCAGCTCCTTCCAGATCAGCGGCAGCTGGTGCACCTGCGCGCCGAACAGGTCGATGCGCTGGCCGCCGGTGATCTTGGTGTACAGGCCGTACTTCTTCGCCACCGCGCCGATGGCGATCAGTCCCTCGGGCGTGATCTCGCCGCCCGGCACCCGCGGCACCACCGAGTACGTGCCGTCCTTCTGCATGTTGGCGAGGAAATAGTCGTTCGTGTCCTGCAGCACCGCGTTGCGCTTCTTGAGCACGAACTCGTTCCAGCAGGACGCGAGGATCGACGCCACCGCCGGCTTGCAGATGTCGCAGCCCAGGCCGCGGCCGTGCTTGGCGATGGTGTCCTCGAAGGTCTTGAGCTCGCCGATGCGCACCAGGTGGAACAGCTGCTGGCGCGTGTACGGGAAGTGCTCGCACATCGAGGTGTTGACGGTCACGCCGCGCTTCTTGAGCTCGGCGTTGAGCAGCTGCGTCACCAGCGGCGTGCAGCCGCCGCAGGTGGTGCCGGCCTTGGTCTTGGTCTTCAAGGCGCCGACCGTGGTGCAGCCCGCCGAGATCGCCGAGCAGATGCCGCCCTTCGACACGTTGTTGCACGAGCAGATCTGCGCGGTGTCGGGAAGTGCGCTGACGCCGTGCCCCGCCGGCTGCGCGGCGCCGGTGGCCGCGCCCGCCGGAAACAGCATGGTCTCCGGGTTCTCGGGCAGCGCCATGGCGTTGGTCACGGTCTGGTGCCACATCGAGTAGTCGGCGGTGTCGCCGACCATGACGGCGCCCAGCAGCTTCTTGCCCTCGGCGTCGACCACGAGCTTCTTGTAGACCTCGCGGCGCTGGTCGAAGAACGAATACACGCGCGCGCCGACGGTGGCGGCGTGCGCATCGCCGATGGATCCGACTTCGACGCCCAGTAGTTTGAGCTTGGTGCTCATGTCGGCACCGGCGAACACTTCGCTCGGCTGGTCGAGGATGCGCGCAGCGGCGATGCGCGCCATCTGGTAGCCGGGGGCCACCAGGCCGAATATGCGGCCCTCGTAGGCCGCGCATTCGCCGATCGCGTAGATGGATTCGTCGCTGGTGCGGCATTCGCCGTTGATCGCGATGCCGCCGCGCGGCGCGACTTCCAGCCCGCTGGCCTTCGCCAGCTCGTCGCGCGGACGGATGCCCGCGGAAATCACCACGATGTCGGTCTCGAGCGAGCCGCCGTCGGCGAAATGCATGCGGTGCCGCGCGGACTCGCCGTCGTCGATGCGCGTGGTGTTCTTGCCGGTGTGGACCGAAACGCCGAGGCCCTCGATGCGCGTGCGCAGCAGGTTGCCGCCGCCCTCGTCCACCTGCACGGCCATGAGCCGCGGCGCGAATTCCACCACGTGGGTAGTGAGTCCCAGGTCCTTGAGCGCCTTCGCGGCCTCCAGGCCCAGCAGTCCTCCGCCGATGACCACGCCGCGCGTGGAATTCTTGCCGGCTTCGCTGATGGCCTCGAGATCGTCGATCGTGCGGTACACGAACACGTTGGGACGATCGCGGCCCGGGATCGGCGGCACGAACGGGCTCGAGCCCGTGGCCAGCACCAGGATGTCGTATTCGTACTCGGCGCCGCTCTTCGTGACCACGCGCTTGCCGGCGCGGTCGATCGAGCTCACCGGGTCGCCGGAGTACAGTTCGATGCCGTTCTTGTCGAAGAACTCGCGCGTGGTGAGCGTCAGGTCCTCGACGCTGCTGCCCGAGAAGAATTTCGACAGGTTGACGCGGTCATAGGCCAGCCGCGGTTCCTCC
>DASSRK010000152.1:0-2063 GCA_035701825.1 Steroidobacteraceae bacterium | reverse complement strand
TGGATCGCGTCAACCGCGTGTTCGGCGAGGACTCGCCGCAGGGCGAATACAAGGGCGACGCCGTGCTGCTGAACGCCAGCTACCAGACGCCGGTCGGCAAGATCACCGGTTTCGGCTATCTACTCGAGTTCGACCCGATCGCGGGCGTGCCGGCGGCCGCGGGCGATTCCACCGACACCTACGGCGTGCGCTTCGCCGGCGAGCACTCGGCCGGCAAGGTCAAGCTCGCGTACCTGGCCTCGTGGGCGACCCAGACCGACGCCGGCGACAACGCGCTGGACTTCGACCTCGACTACTACGTCGGTGAGCTCACCGCGACCTACAAGCAATTCGGCCTGGGCGCGGGTTACGAGGTGCTCGAGGGCAACGGCGCCAAGGGCTTCACCACGCCGCTTGCGACTTTGCACAAGTTCCAGGGTTGGGCGGACAAGTTCCTCACGACGCCGGCGAACGGCATCGAGGACATGTACGTCAACGTGTCGGCGAACCTAAAGGCCATCGGCGGCCTCGATTCGCTCGGCATGGTGCTGAGCTACCACGACTACCAGGCCGAGCACGTCTCGGCCGACTACGGCTCCGAGTGGAATGCGTCGGTGACCGCCAAGCTCAAGAAGATCGCCGTCATGCTCAAGTACGCCGACTACGAGGAGGGTGAGCTGCCCGCCGCGCGTGACACGCGCAAGCTGTGGATGCAGGTCGAATTCAACTGGTAGGTACGTAAGACGGTGCCGGAGCATGCATTCCGGCATAACTCGGGAGGCGGGCGTTTTTCCCGATCCCGCCATGAGTTATGCCGGAATGCATGCTCCGGCACCGTCTGGTAGCGTCGCGGCATGAAAATCGCGGTGCTGTTCGGCGGGACGAGTGAGGAGCGCGATGTATCCATCGCGAGCGCGGCGCAGGTGATCCCGGTGCTGCGCAGCCTGGGGCACGAGGTGGTGGCGGTGGACACGGCGGTGGGCCAGCTCGCGCCGCCGGACGAACGCAAACTACTGGAGAGCCGCGTGGCGCCGTTGCCGCCCTCGGACCACACCATGGCCAGCTTGCGCAGCGGCGCGCTGACCAACCCGGCGAATTCCATCAATCCGCACGAAATCGACGTGGTGTTCCTGGCACTGCACGGCGGCGCGGGCGAGGACGGTCGCATGCAGGCCATGCTGGATCTCGCGGGGCTGAAATACACCGGCAGCAACCACATCGCGAGCGCGGCGGCCATGGACAAGGATCTCTCCAAGCGGCTGTTCCGCGCCGCGGGCGTGCCCACCGCCGATTGGCTGATGGCGCCCATCGCCACTGATGAAGTGGTCCGCACGCTCGGCCTCCCGGTGGTCGTCAAACCCAACAAGCAAGGCTCGACAGTGGGCCTGACGGTGGTGCGCGACGCGGCCAAGCTGCAGTCCGCCATCGAGCTCGGCCTGCGCTACGACGACGAGGTCATGATCGAGCGCTTCGTGCCGGGCCGCGAGTTCACGGTAGGCATCCTCGACGGGCGCGCGTTGCCGGTGGGGGAGATCATCGCGCCAGGCGAGGTGTTCGATTACCAGTCCAAGTACCAGGTGGGCGGGGCGCGCGAGGTTTTCCCGGCGGACATTCCGGCGAACGAAGCCGCCACCCTGCAGAAGTACGCGGTGGCCGCGCACCGTGCGCTCAAGCTCGGCGCCTACAGCCGGGTGGACTTCCGGCGGGATGAGCAGGGTCACTTCTGGTGCCTGGAGGCCAATTCACTGCCGGGCATGACGGCGACCAGCCTGTTGCCGCAGGCGGCCAAGGCGGCGGGCATCGACTTCGCCGCGTTGTTGGCCAGGATCTGCGCCGGCGCCGCGGGCGGCGGAGCCGAAGGCCCGACCGAGGCCTGAGCCCACCGTCGGCCACTCATATATATGCCGGAGCCCCGGCTATATTTGACATACCCCAAGCGATCCGCTCGGGGTTCGGCCACCGGGAGAGGCGGCGCCCCCGACGAGCCCTTGGCATCGGGCTTGCTACACCCGGGATCGATGCATATACTGCGCGCCCTTTCGCCGGGGTCCTGCGTCATGCGTCAGAACCCAAGCGATTGATTT
>DASSRK010000151.1:0-9921 GCA_035701825.1 Steroidobacteraceae bacterium | reverse complement strand
GAGCATGCATTCCGGCATAACTTCTGCTGACCCCCGCCGTTCACGATGCCCCACAGTTATGCCGGAATGCATGCTCCGGCACCGTCTGCACTCCGGCGCCGTCTCAGCGCTTGTAGGGCAGGCGCACGTAGAACGTAGTGCCCTTGCCGATTTCGGTGACGAAGTCGAGCTCGCCGCTGTGGCCCTTGACGATCACGTTGCGCGCGATCGACAGGCCCTGTCCGGTGCCACGGCCGACTTCCTTGGTGGTGAAGAAAGGATCGAAGATGCGCGCGCGGATGCCTTCGGGAATGCCGCCGCCGGTATCGGCAATGGAGATGACGACGTTGTCGCCCTCGGTCGCGGTCGACACCTTGATCTTGCCGCGCCCGCCCTGCTTCTTCACGAGGTCGGAAATGGCGTGCGCCGAGTTCACCACGAGGTTCAGCACCACCTGGTTGATCTGGCCGCCGTGACAAACCACCGGCGGCACCTCGCCGTATTCGGTTTCCAGGTCGGCGCAATCCTTGTACTCGCTGCGGGCGATGACCAGCGTGCTGGCGATGGCCTTGTTCAGGTCGACCGCGCCCATCTCGTGCTGGTCGGCGTGCGAGAAATTCTTCATCGAGCGCACGATCTCGGCGATGCGTGACAGGCCTTCCGACATGCGCGTCATCGCGGGCGGCAGCTCCTCGCGCAGGTATTCGATGTCCTCGTCGTTCTCCGGCCTCTGCGCCATCGAGGCGTGCAGCGTGTCGATGTACTGCAGCAGTTCCTCGACGCCCTCGCGGATGAACGAAACGCTGTCGTTGAGGTACTGGATGGGCGTGTTGATCTCGTGCGCGACGCCGGCGGCCAGGCGGCCGATGGACTCGAGCCGGTCGCTCGAAGCCATGCGCTCCTCGGCGGCCTTGCGCTCGGTGATGTCGTAGCCCGTGCCGACCACGCCGGTGACGTTGCCGTGCGCATCGTGCAGCGGAATCTTCGACGTCACGATCACGCGGTTGGTGCCGGAGATCTTGTCGAAGGCGATTTCCTCGCGGTCGATCATCGGCTGGCCGGAGGCCAGCAACGCCTGCTCGTCGGCGAAGAATTTCTCCGCCATCTCGCGCGGGAAGAAATCGAAGTCGGTCTTGCCGATGGCTTCTTCCGGCGTGACGCCCATGCGGTTCGCGACCAGCTTGTTGCAGGCGGTAAAGCGGCTCTGCGCGTCCTTGGCGTAGATGAACGCCGGGATCAGGTCGATCATCGTGCGCAACACGTTGCGTTCGTGCGCGAGCGCATCCTGCAGGCTGCGGCGCTCGCCACTGACGGCGGAACTCGAACAGTCCGGGACGGACTCGGGAGTCATGTGCGGGAGGCTTTTCACGATCGTCTTCTGGGCTGGGCGGTAACCCCGATAACGGCGAAACCCCCTGGAACTGAAGGCGGCGCCTCGGCCGGGCGGCGCCCAACGCGCTCCTAACCCACTGATTACGCGGGTGATAGCGCAAACATGCGCCTGGAGCCGGTCTTGGGCGGGCTAGGGCTTGTCGAGCTTCAGTTCGTCGAAGGTGGACTCGAAGCCACCGCCCTCGGGGGCGGCGCACATGATGCCAACCTTCACCTCGACGAACGGCGGGAAGTAGCCCTGGCGGATGGTCAAGAACCTGGAGCCGTCCCGCGAGACCTGCGCCTCGATCGAGTCCTTCTTGCGCTGGACGCGCCAGTACACCGGGCCTTCCTGCACGAGGTCTTCCATGGTGGACCAGTCGGAGAAGTCGTGCGTGAACACCACGCTCGCGAAGCGCTTGCCGTCCACGAACTCGGTGCCGCATTTCATCCAGCGCTTGTCGTCGAGCCGCACCATGAGCCCGGCCTGGTCGTAGAGCGTGGCGTAGTTTCCGCCGACGCGCGCCTGGAAGCTGAATTCGCCGAACACCGGCACGTAGTAGAAGTGCCCGTTGTCGGTGACGTAACCGTAGAAGGTCTTGCGCCAGAAATCGGTCTTGCCGCGGCTGCGGGCCGTGACCACGCCGCCACCGTAGGTGACCGCGGCTGGCGGATTGAGCCAGGTCATCTTGGCCACGAGGTCGCCGCCCGCCATCCAGGTCTTGAACTCGTCCTGCGCCAGCGCGGCGCCGGCACTCCCGGCCAGCGCGAGCCCGGCGGTCTGCTGAAGGAATTGTCGGCGTTTCATGGCGGTCCTCGGGGTCACAGGGCGGCGTGCGGTAGATAGGCTCGCAATTCCCTGCGACAGGCGTCCGAATTCGTGAACTGGATGGCGTGCAGCCCGCACTCGCGCGCCGCGACGACGTTGCGCGCCAGGTCGTCGATGAACACGCTCTCGGACGGCACGATACCGGTCTTCTCGACCAGGTGCTGGTAGATGGCCGGCTCGGGCTTGAGCATCAGGATGGCGCCCGAGATCACCAGGTGGTTGAAGTGGGCGAAGAACGTGTAGCGGCTCGACAGCAGCTCGAAGGTGCTGACCGGCATGTTGGAGAGCAGGGCGAGGTTGATCTGCGCCTTCGCGAGGTCCTCGAGCAGGCGGATCGTGCCTTCGATGGGGCGCAGCGACTCGGCCGTGAGTTGGATCAGTCGCGCGACTTCCTCGGGCGTGCGGCCCGAGAGCCTGGCGAAGTGATGCGGCGCGGTCTCGGCCGTGAGCGTGCCCCGGTCGAATTCGTGCCAGTCCGGATGATCGAAGATGAACTCGCGGATCTGCGCCTGCACCGCCGGATCGGGATAGATTTCCGCGATGACGCGCGGCGGATTCCACTCCAGCAATACGCCACCGGCGTCGAAGACCACGTTCCTGACAGGCATGGCCGTAGTATGGCTGGAAATGGGGACATTCCTCATTTCGCAATCCTGAAAACCTCGTGGACCCGATGAAGCCATACGTGAAGATCTGCTGTATCGCGAGCCGCGACGAGGCGGCGCTGGCGATGTCGCTCGGTGCATCGGCATTGGGGTTCGTGTCGGCCATGCCCAGCGGCCCGGGGCCCATCCCCGACGAGCTGATCGCGGAAATCGTCGCGACGATTCCGCCGCCGATCGCGACTTTCCTCCTGACCTGTCGACAGGACGCGGAGGGGATCGTCCATCAGCACGCGTCCTGCCGGACCTCGACGCTTCAGCTCGTCGACAGCGTCGCGCCGGCGGAACTGCGCCGGCTGCGAGTCGCGCTGCCGGGCATCAAACTGGTGCAGGTGATCCACGTGTGCGACGAGAGCTCGATTGACGAGGCCCGCACGGTGGCGCCATACGTCGATGCGTTGCTGCTGGATTCGGGTAACCAGAAACTCGCGGTGAAGGAGCTCGGTGGCACGGGTCGCGTGCACGACTGGCGCATCAGCCGGCGCATTCGCGACGCGGTGCGCGTGCCGCTGTTCCTGGCGGGTGGATTGAACGCCGGCAACGTGGCGTCGGCGATCGCGGCGGTCGAGCCGCACGGCATCGACGTCTGCAGCGGCGTGCGCACCGACGGCCGCCTCGACGAGACCAAGCTGCGCGCCTTCATGAAAATGGGGTCTGACCCCAGTTGCTAGGAAATGGGGTCTGACCCCATTTACTCATTTACTGGCGGGAGAGCATCAGTTTGATGCCGAAGAAGATGAGGGCGGCGCCGAAGAGGCGTTCGAGCCAGGCGATCACGCGCGAGCCCTTCAGGGCGCGCGCGCCGTGCGCGGCGAGGTTGGCGTAGGCGAGCAGCACCGCGCCGTCGATGAGGATGGTCACCACCAGCATGATGCCGAGCTGCAGCAGCAGCGGATATCCCGGACGGATGAACTGCGGCAGCAGCGCCAGCACGAACAGCAGGTTCTTGGGGTTGGTGAGCTGGACCGCGAGGCCCTGGAGCACGATGCCGTGACGCGCGCGCGGCGCCGTTTCATGGCGCGACTCGGTCGACATCGCGCGCGGGCGCGAGAACAGCATCTTCGCGCCCAGGTACATGAGGTACAGCGCGCCGACGATGCGGATGGCGGTCACGGCTTCGCTGAACCTGGCCAGTACCGCCGCCAGCCCCAGTGCCACCGCGCTGAACGTGAACAGGTGGCCCGAGACGATGCCGAGCGCACCCGCCACGCCGCCGCGCATGCCATGCCGCGCGGTCTGCGACATCACGAACATGACGGCAGGGCCGGGGGAGATCGCGACCAGCGTCCAGGTCGCGAGGAACAACAGGAAAGCGTCGAGTGGCATGGCGCCACCTTACGACGGCCGCGCGACTGTGTCGCGAGACACTTCGGCGGATTCCCGCGACCGGGTGGGCTGCCGCGCCTCAGCCCTGCATCTTCACCGCCGCGGGCATCGGGATCGGTTGGTCGCGCGTCGGCATGGGTGCCATCACCGGCGGAGCGAGCCCCTGCACCAGGTCGGCGATGCGCACCGCGCCGCCGGTCACGAAGCTGCGATTGGCGGACGCGCCGATCAGGCACGAATACAGCCCGCTGCGCTCGTCGGCGCGCCGCAGGTACTTGTCGGGTTCCGGGGTGCCGAACACTTCGGCCAGCATGACGTCGTCGCCGCCGCCGTGGCCGCCTTCGCCGGTCCACGGCTCGATCTCCTGCGGCTTGCCGCGCAGCGGGATCACGCGCGTCGTCACCACGTCCCGGTCGTCCTGGTAGTTAGTGGCGCCGGCCGAGGTGGCGCCGCCCTCGACGATGCTGTGCTCGAGCCGGCCGCGGGTGCCGTTGAAGGTGATGACGTATCCCTCGTAGGCATTGAACGCATTCAGCGAATACGACAGCGTGGCGCCCGTCTTGTACTTGACGATGACGTTCATCGTGTCCTCGATGCTGATGTCCGGGCGGAACACGCAGCGGTCGCGGAAGTAGCCGTCGTACTGCTCGTTGTCGAGGTACAGCTCCCGGAAGTTCCGGTCCGAGCCGATGTCCAGGTAGAACGTGCACTTGCCCTTCTCCGGGCAGGTGCGGCAGCGCTCGTGGTAGCTCTGCAGTCCCATGCGCTGCGCCATCTTCGGCGTGTAGAACTCGCGCTTGCCGTAGGCCTGCACCTGCTCGGGCTCGGAGCCCAGCCACCAGTTGACCAGGTCGAAGTGGTGCGTGGCCTTGTGGATCATCAGGCCGCCGGAGATCTCCTTGTTGCTGTGCCAGCGCCGGAAATAGTCCGCGCCGTGCAGCGTGTTCAGCAGCCAGTGGAAGTCGACCGACATGACGTCGCCGATGGCGCCGCTCATCAGCAGGTCCTTGACCTGGGTGCGCGGCGGCGAATAGCGGTAATTGAACAGCACGCGCAGGTGCCGGTTGTTGCGCCTGCAGGCATCGACGATGGCCTGCGCCTTCTCCGGCGTGGTAGTTAGCGGCTTCTCGGTGAGCACGTCGCAGCCGGCGTCGAGCGCGCGCACGATGTAGTCATGGTGGAAGCCATCGGGGCAGGTGACGATGACGCAGTCGGGGCGCGTCTCCCTGATCATCTTGTCGAAGTCGGCGGCCAGGTATTTCCTCGGCGCCTTCACGCCGCTCGAGGAGAGACCTGGCTTGATGAAGTTCAGCGCGGTGTTCAACCGGCCCGGGTTGGTGTCGCAGATGCCGACCAGCTCGTTGTCCTTGGCGAAGGTCCGGGTGATGGCGGTGAGGTACATGCGCGAACGCGAGCCGACGCCGACGTTCACGTATTTGCGGCGGACATTGGCTGCCTTGGCGATGGCCGAGAGGCCCATGGCCGCAACCCCCGCGCCAAGAATTTCGCGTCGGTCGAACGTCAAACTCATAAGACCCCCATGGCTCAATGAAATCCGGACCGGGCGCAAAGATACATCAATTCCGATCAAGTGCAGTCATAAACGAGCACGTCTCATTTCATTTGCTGCATACTCGCCCGCGATGTCGCACCCCAAGACGCTGTTGATGTTGCTCGCGTTCCTCGCCGCGGGCGCGGCCCACGCGGAACGCAAACCCATCGATCGGCAGGCGCTGGTCACGCGGCACAGCCCGACGATCACCGCCATCGACAAGTCGGCGCCCTTCATGGTGGGCAACGGCAACTTCGCGTTCACCGCCGACATCACCGGACTGCAGACCTTTCCGGAACAGTACTCCTCGCTCGCCCCGCTGCTGATCGAGTCGCAGTGGTCATGGCACAGCTTTCCGAATCCCCAGAACTACACGCTGCAAGGCGCGCTCAAGCCCATCAAGGTGCCGCATCGGAAGACGGTGAAATACCCGGCGCTTTCCAACTGGGACGAAGCCAGGGCCGCGAACATCCAGTGGTTGCGCGAGAACCCGCATCGCTTCTCGCTCGGCCGGCTCGCGCTGCATCTCGAAGGCGAGGACGGCAAGCGCGCGGTGTTCGCGGATCTCTCGGCCACGAAGCAGACGCTCGACCTGTGGAACGGCCGGATCGAGAGCAGCTTCACCTGGCTGGGCCAGCCGGTCGAAGTCGAGACCTCGGTCTATCCATATCGCGACATGCTCATCGTCCGCGTGAAATCGCCGCTGCTGTCGGACGGGCGCGTCGGCGTCGACCTCAAGTTCGCCGGCGTCTCGCACAACCTGAACCCCGATCCCTCCGACTGGGCGCATCCCGAGGCGCACCACACCGAGCAGATCGCCGAGTGCCCGGGCGGCTTCGTGGTCCGTCGCGACATCGACGGCACGCAGTACTTCGTGCGCGTGCAGGCCGACAAGACACTGCGCGTGAAGAAAAACGGCCAGCACGACTACCAGATGTCCGCGCCGGGCGTGAACGAAGTGACGCTGCTGGTGATCTTCCAGCCGGACATGATCACCGAGCGGCCGCCGCCGGTGGACAAGGCCCGGCTCGAAGTCCCGAGCTGGTGGCAGAACTACTGGACGAGCGGCGGCTTCGTCGACCTCACCGGCAGCCGGCACCCGAAGGCGGACGAGCTGCAGCGACGCATCATCCTGTCGCAGTACCTGACCGCGGTGAATTCCGCCGGCACGATGCCGCCGCAGGAAGAAGGCCTGTTCTCCAACAGCTGGAACGGCAAGTTCCACCTCGAGATGCATCCCTGGCACGCGGCGCATTTCGCGATCTGGGGCCACCCCGACCTGCTCGAACGCAGCATGCCGTGGTACCTGGCCCACCTGGAGGAAGCCAGGGCGCGCGCCAAGGCCAACGGCGTCAAGGGCGCGTGGTGGCCGAAGATGGTGGGACCCGAAGGGCGCGAGAGCCCGAGCACCGTGAACCCGTTCATCATGTGGCAGCAGCCGCATCCTATCTACCTGGCGGAAACACTGTGGCTGGCGCGCGGCAAGGATCGCGCGACGCTGGAGCGCTACCGCGAGCTCGTGTTCCAGACCGCGGACATGCTCGCGACGTGGCCGTTCTTCGACCGCAAGGCGCTGCGCTACATCCTCGGGCCGCCGCTGATGCCCGCGCAGGAGAACTTCGATCCGCTGACCACGTACAACCCCACCTTCGAGCTCGAGTATTTCCGCTTCGGCATCGCCACCGCGCAGATGTGGCGCACGCGGCTCGGGCTGCCCAAGGATCCGAAATGGGACGACGTGCTGTTCCGGCTTTCAAGGTTGCCCGAGAAGGACGGCCTCTATCTCGCCGCCGAATCCCAGCCGGACCTGTGGGAACGCGCGCGCTCGCCGCAGTGCTCGCGGGGCAATACTGCGAGCGAATGTCCCAACCGCGATCACCCGTCGTTCGTCGCCGCGCTCGGCCTGTTGCCCGGCTGGGGCGCCGACCGCGAGACCATGCGCCGTACCCTCAAGGCAATAGTCAGTGACTGGGACCTGCGCCAGACCTGGGGCTGGGACTGGCCGATGCTCGCCATGACGGCCACGCGCCTCGACGAGCCGGAGATGGCGATCGATTTCCTGCTGACCGATGCTAAGAATTTCCAGTTCGGTGTGTCGGGCATGACGCCACGCGTGCACATCGTCACCGACGCCGCGCCGCATGCTGCGGGATCGGACGACGGCCCGGGATACCGTCGCGCGGCCGAGACCTATTTCCCGTCGAACGGTTCGCTGCTGCTGGCCATCGGCCTCATGGTCGCGGGCGGCCAGAGCGTGCACGAGCTCAACCCGGGCTTTCCGCCGAACGGGCAGTGGATCGTGCACAGCGAAGGAATTACGCCCCTGCCGTAGTACTCCGCCCGTCCGCAATATCCCTCATGGCGCTCCGTGACACTCCGACTTCGGCGTGCCGCCGTCTTTTCGGAAAATATGCCCCAGGTACGCCCGAGGTATTCATGAGCCATCACTTCGAGTGGGATGCGAGCAGGTACGGACTGGAAATCCCGGACATGGACTACGGCCACCGGCTCATCATCGAATGCATGAATGACCTGCACGCGGGATCGGTCGCGAACGCCAGCCCCATCGAGCTCGGCAACCGGTTCGACCGCCTGGTGCGCGCGACCGTCGAGCATTTCTCCGACGAGGAGCGGCTCATGGCCGAGATCGGTTTCCCCGACGCGGCACCGCATCGGCTGATGCACCAGCAGATACTCGAGCGGCTCTACCGCTTCCAGCTCGAGTTCCGCCGCACCGGCGTGCTGCCGGAGCGCCTGTTCAATTTCCTCGGCATGTGGCTGCAGGCGCACCTGGGTGGCGTCGACCGCGAGTACGCCAGGCACTGCAGGGCCGCCTGACGGCGGCCCCGCGAGCCTCGCCCGTCACGGGCTGTTCTTGCGGCCGAGGTGCGCGGCCAGGAACGTCTCCACTTCGCTCAACATCTGCGTGCGCGTCGCGGCGCTCGACAGCCAGTGGTCGTCGCCCGGCATCTCGACGTAGCGCACGTCCTTGCCGGCGCGCTTGAGCTTGCCGTTCATGGAGCGCGACTGCTCGATCGGCACCACCGAATCGTCCGCGCCGTGCACCAGCAGGATCGGTATCTTCACCTTGTCCGCGTTCTCGATGGGCGAGACCGTGCGCAGGTGCTTGAGATCGCCCATGGAGGCGCGCCACCACTCGGCGATGGGCGCCTTCTTGCCCTTGTCGCTGTTCAGGCTCTCGTTGCGCATGCGCTCGGGATCGGAAACACCGGCGATGCTGGCTGCGCAGACGTAACGGTCCGGCGTGATCGTCGCCCCGGCAAGCGCCGCATAGCCGCCGTACGAGGCGCCGACGATGCAGATGCGTGCGCCGTCGGCCGTGCCGTTCTTGACCAGCGCATCCGCGCCATCCTCGACGTCGGTCTGGATCACGCCGTCGCCCCACTTGCCGCGGCCCGCGTTGAACCAGTCGTAACCGTAGCCCGTCGAGCCGCGGTAGTTCACCTGCAGCACGGCGTAGCCGCGCGAGGCCAGGAAGCTCGACCACCAGTCGAACTGGAAGGTGTCGCGTGCGTGCGGGCCGCCGTGCACCAGCAAGACCAGCGGCAGCTTCTTCGGTTCGACGCCCACCGGCAGGGTGAGATAGGCCGGCACCGACGTGCCGTCACGCGCCTTGAAGCGGATCGATTGCCGGTCGCCGAGGCTCTCCGGCGTCGTCAGCGCCGGGTAGCGCTTGCCCACCGAGCGCAGTTTGTTCGCCGCCGGCTCGTACACGTACCAGGCGCCCGCGTCGTTCGAGCGCTCGCCGAACACCAGCACGCGCGAGCGGTCGCGCGACCAGGAGTTGAGCGTCGCGTAGCCGTCCTTGAAGATCTCCGACACGGAGGCGTAGATGCCCTGCAGCTGTGCGTCGAAGAACGCCTGCTTCGGGAGGTCGTCGACCCAGTACACGCCCACGACGCGATGGAACCAGGGATCGCCGATCGGGCCGACATCGCTGCCGCCGGTCTTGTGCAGCGGCTCCTTCGCGCCGGTCTTGCGGTCGATGGCGATCAGCAGGTCGCGGTCGCCTTCCTCGTGCGGATCGACCGCCGCGATGCGGCCGTCCGGCAGCAGCCCGTACAGGCGCAGCGGCTGGCCCATCTCGGACACGTCCTCGAGGATCATGCTGTCCTTGCCGCCGTCATAGGTGTAGAGCTGCCAGCGGTTGGTGCGGTCGTTGATGTCGACGCGCGCCACGA
>DASSRK010000150.1:0-15608 GCA_035701825.1 Steroidobacteraceae bacterium | reverse complement strand
CGTCCACCACGAGCACCACGGCCTCGCCGCGCTGATTGCGCGTGACGCCGCGCTGCGGCACGAGCAGCGCGTCGCGCTTCACCGCCTGGGTGAGCTGCGCGCGCACGAACATGCCGGGCAGCAGCTCGCGCCGCGGGTTCGGGAACACCGCGCGCAACACCACCGATCCGGTGCTCGGGTCCACCGATGCTTCCGACACCTTGAGGCGTCCGCGCTCGGCGTACACGCTGCCGTCTTCCAGCGTCAGCGTGACCTCGGCCTGGTTCTTTTCGTCCTTGACCAGCTCGCCGTTCGCGAGCTGGCGCTGCAGTCGCAGCATCTCGGTGCTCGACTGCGCGATGTCGACGTAGATGGGGTCCAGCTGCTGGATGGTGGCGAGCGGCGCCGCCTGCGCGCTGGTCACCAGCGCACCTTCGGTCACCAGCGTGCGGCCGATCTGGCCGGTGATGGGCGACAGCACCTGCGTGTAGACGAGGTTGATGCGCGCCGCGTCGACGGCGGCGCGTGCCGACGCCACGTCGGCCTCCGCGCGCGCGCGCGCGGCGATGGCCTCGTCGTTCTCCTGCTTGGAGACGGCGTTGGCCGCGATCAGCGGCGCGTAACGCTCCTGCAGCAGCTTGGCGGTGACCGCCTGCGCCTCGGCGCGCTTGAGCGCGGCCTCGGCCGAGGACAGCGCGGCGCGGTAGCTGCCCGCGTCGATCTGGAACAGCTGCTGGCCGGCCTTCACTTCCGAGCCTTCCGCGAACAGCCGCTTGAGCACGATGCCGGTCACCTGCGGGCGTACCTCGGCGACCCGGAACGCGGTAGTTCGGCCCGGCAGCTGGTCGGTGATTTGCACCGGGCGCGGCCTCATCGTGACCACGCTGACTTCCGGCGGCGGCGGCGCGCCGCCCTGGTCCTTGCCGCAGGCGGCGAGCGCGAGCGCGGCCACCAGCCCCAGGGCGATGGCGGCCGTGAAGCTATTGTTGTTCCGCATCGCGGGCTCCATTGGTCAGCATGCGAGTGAGAAATTCGTTGAACAGCGCCAGCTCGTCCTTCCTGAAACCCTCGAGGTGCACGTGCATGCCGTCCACCACGATGGGCCAGATGCGATTGGCGACCTTGCGGCCCTTGGGAGTCAGGTGCAGCTTCACGACGCGGCGATCGGTGTCGCTGCGTTCGCGGCGCACCAGGTCCTTCTCCTCGAGGCGATCCAGCATGCGCGACATCGACGCGTCGCCCATCTGGATGACGCGCGCCAGTCCCGCCACCGTGTCCGCCCTGCCCAGCCACAGCATGAGCAGCGGCTCCCACTGCATGCCGGTGAGCTCGAGCGGCTGCATGTGCCGGTCGACCCGGCGCACCAGCGAGCTGCTGACCAGCCTCAACTGCCGGCAGATCATGCGGTGCGGATCGTTCTCCGGCAGGGGTACCGCGTCGGGTTCGCGGGTTTTTCGGGCGGCGGCGGTCATGGAGTCTCGCTTCCGGGACGGGCGTGGTACCGGTAGCATTCCGTGCCCATGCAATATTTGTCAAGGCAAATATTGCAGGATGCGCGGCGCGCCTCAGGCGGCCGGGGACCGGCGCTGCAGCAATGCGCTCGCGTCCCGCACGACCACCGAAAAACGGTCGGCGAGTGCCGCGAGCGTGGCCTGCTGCAGCGAGGCCGCCGGCGTCACGCCCGTGTTGCCCGCGGCCGGCAGGTCCCGGGTCGCGGTCGCCGCCGCCACCACCGTCGAGCGGAAGCCATGGTCCAGCGCCGAGCGCGCGGTCGCGCTCACGCACATGTGCGTGGCGAAGCCCGCGATGACGATCTCGCTGCGCCCGGTGGCCCTGACGAGGTCCGCCAGGCGCGTCCCGGCAAAGGCGTTGGGCAGGTTCTTGATGACGACGGTTTCACCGCGGCCTGGCGCCAGTGCCGGGATGAAGGCCGCGCCGCGGCCGTGCGGATCGAACAACGCGCCGCCCGGACGGCCGTGATGGATCGCATGGAACACCGGCATGCGCTGCGCGCGCGCGAAGGCCAGCAGCCGCGCCGCCTCCTCCACCGCGCCCTCGACGCCCACGAGCGGCAGCGCGCCGGTGGTGTATTCGCATTGCCCATCGATGAGCAGCAGGACGGACGAGGATGGACGGGCTGGGGACTGATCGAGGCCGCTCATCTGCACCAGGGTTCGCGGCCGGGCTGTACATGACATGTTCGGTTCCTCTTAAGCATCGGATAGAAAGGCTGTCTGGCATCGGCGCCACGCCGGACACCAAACTAGGCCCGGCCCGAACACGACGGAAGCCGGAAAAAATTCCCCATGACCGACAAAAAACGCACAGCCACCCTCGACTGGGAGGACATCCGTTTCTTCACGGCGCTGGCTCGCCACGGCACGCTCGCTTCCGCCGCACGCTCGCTCAAGGTGACCCACGCCACCGTCGCGCGGCGCCTGGCCAATTTCGAAGCGACGCTCGGAAGGCCTGTATTCAACCGGGGACTGCAGGGATTCACGCTGAACGCGGCGGGCGCCGCGGCGCTCGCCGAAGCCGCGCAGATGGAGATGGCCGCGTGCGCGCTCGCGGAGCGGCGCGAGAATGCCGGTGCGATCGTGGGGCTGGTACGCATCACGCTGGCGCGCGTGCTGGCAGACGGGTTCCTGGCCGAACAGCTGGTTCCCCTGCAGGTGAAATATCCGCAGCTCGACATCGAGCTGGTCGCGACCTCCAAGAACCTGAGCCTCGCGCGGCGCGAGGCCGAGATCGCCCTGCGGCTGGCAAGACCCGCCGCCGGCGACCTGCTCGCGCGACGCCTGGCGACCCTGGACTACGGCTTCTACGCCGCGCCGGACTTCGCCGCGCGCGTGGCGAGCGGCGAAGAACCCGGCTTCATCGCCTTCGATGACGCCAGCGAACACGTCCCCGAAGCCGCCTGGGCGCGGCGCTTCCTCTCCGGGCGCCGCGTGATGCTGCGCGCGAACAGCCAGCTGTCCCAGGCGCTGGCCGCGCGCGCCGGACGCGGGGTCGCGCTGTTGCCCGGGCTGCTGGCGCGCACGCTCGGTGGCCTGGTCGCGGTTCCGTTCGACGAGACGCCCCCGTCGCGGGAGTTGTGGCTCCTGCTCCGGCCCGACGTCGCGCGGCTGGCGCGCGTCCGCGCGGTCGCGGATTTCCTCGTGGAGGTGTTCCATGAGCATCGCGGCTGACGGTCGGCAGGTGTCCGCAGGAACGAGCCGCAACTGTACTGGCGCACGCCGGCGGCGGCCGCGATGATGCCCGCCATGAGCGAGAAGTTAGACCGCCGCGCCTTCCTGCTGATCGTCGCGGCCGCCGCGATCCTGATGATCACCATGGGCATCCGCCAGTCCATGGGCCTGTACATCGCGCCCATCATCGACAGCACGCACGTCGGCTATGCCGCGATGAGTTTCGCGCTGGCCGTGGGCCAGCTCATGTGGGGCATCGCGCAACCCACCTTCGGCGCGCTGGCGGATCGCCACGGCGCCTGGCGCACGCTGCTCGCCGGCGCGCTGATGATGGCGCTGGGATCCGCGCTGACCCCGTTCGCCACCCACGAATACGCGCTGATCGCCACCATCGGCATGCTGACGGCGGCGGGCGCCGGCGCCGGCAGCTTCGGCGTGCTCATCGGCGTGGTCGCGCAGCGCGTGCCCGCCAACAAGCGCTCCGTGGCGTCGGGCTTCGTCAACGCCGGCGGCAGCGCCGGCCAGTTCGTGTTCGCGCCGTTGAACCAGGCGCTGATCTCGGGCATCAGCTGGATGGCCGCGATGTGGTCGATGGCCATCGCATCGCTCGCGACCATCCCGCTGGCGCGCGCGCTGACGCGCAACACGGGCGGGCACGCGCAAGCGGTTGCGCCGCACGCCACGAACACGCTCACGCTGCGCGAACAGCTGCGCGTCGCCGCGCGCGACCGGAGCTACTGGTGCCTGCACGCCGGCTTCTTCACCTGCGGCTTCCACATCGCCTTCCTGGTCACGCACCTGCCGGGCGAAGTGAAGCTTTGCAGCCTGCCGGCCGCGGTGGCGGCGAGCTCCATTTCGATCATCGGGCTCGCCAACGTCGCCGGCAGCCTGTGGGCCGGCTGGGCGGGCGGCGTGTACCGCATGAAGTACCTGCTGTTCTTCAACTACCTGTCGCGCGCGGCGATCATCGCGCTGTACCTGGCGGCGCCGAAGACCGCGCTCACCTTCTACCTGCTGGCCGCGGCGCTCGGCTTCACCTGGCTTGCGACCGTGCCGCCGACCGCCGGGCTCATCGGCAAGCTGTTCGGCGTGCGTTACCTCGCCACGCTGTTCGGTCTGACGGTGTTCACCCACCAGGTCGGCGCGTTCTTCGGCGCCTGGCTCGGCGGCATCGCGCTGGTGAGGTTCGGCGACTACAACTGGATGTGGTACGCCGACATGGCGCTGGCGACCTTCGCGGCGTTCATCAACCTGCCGATCCGCGAGACGAAGCTGCAGGCCGCCGCGCAGCCGGCCTAGCCATTGAAGTCTCGCGCTCAGGCGGGCCGCACGAGGTCCGCCAACGGCGCCACGGCCGCGCTCGCCGGGAACACATCCCGGTCGAGCGCCGCGCTGGCCACGCCCAGGTGATCGCGCAGTACGCCCTTGAGAACGGCGCGCAGGTCGCGGGTCGGGCGCAGGTCGCGATTCTCGTGGAGACCCGACAGGCCCGGCCAGTCCGCCACCACGCGCCCGCCGCGCACCGCACCGCCTAACAAGAAGGCCGCGGCGCCCGTGCCATGGTCGGTGCCGCGCGTGCCATTGATGGCCGCCGTGCGGCCGAACTCCGTGGCGATCATCACCACGGTGTGACGCCAGGTGTCGCCGAGCGCCACCTTGAATGCCGCGAGCGAGGCGTCGAGTGCCCGCAGCCGCAACGCCAGCTGGCCCTGCGCCCCGCCCTCGTTCGCATGGGTATCCCACCCGCTCGTGTCGAACATCGCCACGCGCGGACCATCGTCGCGCTTGAGGAATCCAGCCGCGGCGCGCGCCGTGGCCGTGAAGTTCGCGTTCAAGCCGCGGCGCTGGCCGGCGTCGCGCTCGACGACATTGCCCGGCTTCATGTCGCCGTCCGCGTTGGCGGCGGCCTGGGCTTCATTCGCGATCGCGTCGCTTTCCAGCGCGTCGGCCAGGCGGCGCGACAACAGCGGGTCGCGCGCATAGAGATCCGTGATGCGCGCCAGTGTGTCCTCGTCGAGCGTCGAGATCTTGGTCGGCGACCAGGACGCCACCTCGACCGGGCCGCGCATGGCGAGCGGCACGTTGGCACCAAGCGCCACGCCGCTTTCGGCAGCGCCAGCCTTCGGCAACGCCGCGAGCGCGCGATTGAGCCAGCCGGACTGCAACTCGTGCGGGTGCACGCCGCCGCCCTCGAGCACGTTCTGCCCGTCGAAGTGCGAGCGCTCGCGATACGGCGAGGCCACCGCGTGCAGCACGGCGAGCTCCTTCGCCGCGTAGCTCTGGTGCAGGAACCCGAGCGAGGGATGCAGCGCAAAGGTGGAATCGAGCGGCAGCGCGGCGTCGGCGCCCGACTTCGCGAGCGCGATCTGCCCACGCAGCGAGGCGTAGCGCGGGTCGCCCACGGGCGGCACCGCCGAGAGCCCATCGAGCGCGCCGCGCAGCAGCACGAATACGAAGCGCGACTCGGTCGGCGCGGCGGCGAACGCCAGCCGCGCGCCGGCCAGGCTGGTCGCGCCGGTGAACAGCGAGGCTTCGAGGAAGCGGCGGCGGGACAGCAGGTCGCGCATGGATTCTCCTCAGCGCCGCATGAATTCCGGCGACGACAACAACAGCGTCAACGCCTGCGCGCCGCTCTGCGCGCGCGCCACGGCATGCGCGGTGGCGTCGCTCAACGTCGCGCCCAGCAACTGCGGTGCGAGCTCGCGCGCGTTCCTGGAATCTCCCAGGCGTTGTGACAGCGCATCCGACCAGGCGATGCGCTTGAGCAGCGCCGAGGAACCATCCCAGTCGGCGCTGGTGTCGGGCCAGCCCGCCGGTGAACCCGGCATGAGGTTGCGCTGGCCGAGCGCCTCGAAGGCCTGCAGCGACCGGCGCTTGTCGCCCACGGGCAGCGCGAGGCCGCGATACGCGGAGTAGATGTAGTCGGCCGGCGTCTTGAACTTCGCCAACGGCTCGCCCCAGGCTTCCGGCGAAGCCAGCAGCGCCTCGTAGACATTCACCAGGTTGCCGCGGTTGCCGAGCCAGGCCTGCGTCATGCGTTCAACGACGCCTTGCGGCGGAGCGTCGGCGATGAAATGCCGCGCGAGCTTGCTGCACACGTGACGCGCGGTGGCGCGGCGCATGGCCAGGTCCGCGAGGATGCGCTCGCCCTGCTTCACGCCGCCGTCGGCGTAACGTTCGTCCAACAACTCCTTCGTGCCCGGCTCGTGCAATGCGTCGCGGTAGAAGAACTCACCGGGCCTGCCCTTGCCACCACCCAGGCGCCGCAGCCCGCGATTCGGGCCTTCGCCGCCGATCGACCAGCCCGAGATCGCGAGCGCAAACGTGGTCACGTCCGCCTGCGTGTAGCCGCCATCGACGCCGAGCGTGTGCAGCTCGAGGATTTCGCGCGCCAGGTTCTCGTTGATGCCGACCTTGCGGCCGGCGCCCGGCGCGCTGCCGCGGCGCGCGAGGAATCCGGCCGCGCGCGAATTCGGGCCGACTGACGCCTGGTTGTCGAGGTAAAGGATCATCGCGGGGTGCTTCTCCACCGCCATCAGCAGGTCGACGAAGCGCCCCGTGACGTGCGGCCGGATGGCTTCACGTTCCATCGCGCCCGCGACGCCGAGCACCACGACCTTGTCGATCGAGACCGCGAAATGGTTGGTCCAGAACTGCGTCAGTCGCTCGAGGAACGGGCGATCGGTGCCGACCGCGTGCGCGAATCGCGCGTGCGCTTCCTCGATGTAAACCGGTCGTTCGATCGCCGGCAGCTTGAGCGCCGCGGCCACCTTGGCGCCGTCTTCGCCACCCTGCTTTTTCTCCCGCCGTGCCGTGGCGAGGTCCTTGCGCAGGGCCAGCACTTTCCCGAGGGTCTCGGCCGAGGCTTCGAGGCCCTCGCTCCTGAGCACGGGCGGCGCGCCCTCGAGTTGCCGGCGCAGCCAGCCCGACGGATTTTTTTCCGCGGCGGCGAGCTCCCCGGGACGCGCGCCGAGGCCGAAACGGTTGACGGCAATGGCGGCGGCGATGGAATTCTGCGTCGCGGTCATGGGTGTCCCTGGTGCCTCAACGCTCGCCGCGGCCCGCGGTTGACCGGCAGCCGGTCGTCAGCCGCCGGCTGGCTGTCCCGGATTTCGCAGCAGCGCGTCCACCCAGCGCCTCAATTGCGGCTCGACGTTGGCCGCTTCCAGCTCGTCCCGGGCTCCGCCCCTCCGGGTACCGAGCAGTCTGCCGTGGGCGTCGAACAGCGCCATCAGCGGGTACTGCTTCACGCGCATGCGCTCGATGAAGTCCTGCGCGTCCGGCACGACGCGCCAGCGCAGCCCGAAGCGCGCGACGAAGGCGCGCGCCATCTCCGGCTCGTCGAAGGTCACCGCCAGGAAATTCATCTGCGGGCGCGCGGCCGCGTAGTGGTTGATGGGCTCGACCTCGCGGATGCAGGGCACGCATCTCGAGAAGAAGAAACTGACCAGCGTCGGCTTGCCGAGCAGGCTCGCCGAAGTCACGCGCTTGCCGGTGAGGTCCGGGAGATCCAGCGGCGGCATCTGTGTCACGGGCGCGTACGGCGATGGGCAGGCCGGCTGGCCCTTGAACTTCACGCTCAGCGTCACCGCCGACCCGTCCGCGGCGCGATCCACGTCGGCGCGCGCGCCGGGCTGGCCCATCGCGGCGCTGAACCCGGCGAAGTCGAGCGTGCTGCAATCCGAGGCGCGGTAACGGATGGGTACCGCGGGGCCGATCCCGAGGGTTTTCCGGAACGCGGCCTCGGTGACCGGGGCGTCGGCGCACACCGCGCAGGTGGAGACGATGAGCATCAGCAGGGCCAGGATCCGCATGCGGCGCATTATGGCGGAACGCTCAGGTAGCGGCTGCCGCGTTCGACGAAACGCAGGCGCAGATGCTGGTCGCGTGACAGCCCGATGCGCGTGCCCACCTGGATGGCGGGCCGGGCGCGCGGACCGCGCTCGAGCCACAGCACCTCGCTCGCGCACAGGTCCACGCCCGAGAGCTCGCGCCCGATGCCGAGCGCCGCGCACAACCGGCCCGGCCCGCGGGTGAGATCGGCGGCGCGCACCTTCGGGCAGTTGCGCTGCATCCACTCCAGGCCCTCGAGCGGCTGCAGCGCGCGGATCAGCACGGCGGCGCCCACGCCTTCGGCGTCGGCGGCCAGGTTGAGCGTCAGGCAGGTGCCGTACACCATGCGCACGTAGCCATGGCCGCGCGCCGCGAACAGCGGCGCGTTGCTGGTAGTTAGCCCGGGGCGGAAATAGCCGGTCGGGTCGCCCGGTGGATAGGCCTCGGTCTCGACGATGCGCCCGGAGAGCCGGCCGCGCGGCGTCGCGTGCACCAGCGTGCGGCCGACGAGGTAACGCGCCAGGGCGACGGTGGACGTGGGCAGCGAACGGCGCGTGAGGCGTGGCATCGAGGCGCTATTTGACGGCATCGCGGCGCAATTGGGTATGCTCGCGACCGCCATGCACAGCAAATCGAAGCGCTCGACGTTCGCCGCCCTTGCCTGCGGCGCGCTGGTGTTCACCGCCGCCGCCCAGGCGCCGGCCCCGGCACCACCGATCCCGTACCCCGATTGGCTGTTTCCGATCGATCCCGAGTCGCTGAAGCCAGCGCCGAAAGAGCCCCCCAAGCTCGACGACAAGGAGCAGCTCACCATCCCCGACAGCAACCAGAAGTTCACGCTGGCGCGCATCAATGATTATTTCAACGCGCCCGACTGGTTCCCGTCCGAGCACGGCGCCATGCCCGAGGTCGTCGCCCAGGGCAACAAGGCGAAGAAAATGATCGCCTGCGCCGTCTGCCATACGCCCACCGGCCAGGGCCGGCCGGAGAATTCGCCGCTCGCCGGCCTTCCGGAGGCCTATATAAAGGAGCAGTTGCAGGCGTTCCGCGACGGCTCGCGCGCGCCCGTCGGCCCGGAAACCTACAAGCCCAGCCGCGGCATGCACGCGGTGGCGGCCGCGATGACCGCGGAGGAAATCGACGCCACCGCCAGGTACTTCTCGCAGCAGAAACTCGCGCGGCGCCACTACGTGATCGAGGCCATCAACATCCCGCGCGCCGAGCCTTCCGACTGGGTCTACAAGGAAGTCCCCGGCAGCGAGGACCTCGGCGAGCGCCTGCTCGAGGTGGCGCCGGACATCACGCGCCACCAGCATCGCGACCCGAAGATGCAGTACACCGCCTACGTGCCGCCGGGCTCGCTGGCACGCGGCAAGCAACTGGCCGCGGGCGACAAGGGCAGGTTCCAGGCCTGCGCCGGCTGCCACCTGCAGAACCTCAAGGGCACGGACACGATCCCGCCGATCGCGGGGCGCTCGCCTACCTACCTGCTGCGCCAGCTGCTGGCGTTCAGGAACGGCGCGCGCACCAACGAAGCCGCGGCGCAGATGACGCCCGTGGTCGAGAAGCTCGCGCTCGAGGACATGGTCGCGCTGGCCGCGTACGTCGGCTCGCTGTATCCACAATGACGCGATGGCGCGCCGCGGGCCTGGGATTCAGGCCTTCGGAATGCGCGTGTCGCCGCCGGCCAGCGCCACCGCGAGGTTTTCCATGAGGCCGCGCGTGCCGCGTTCGCGGCTGCCGGCGTCCTCGTAGCCGTCGAGGAACGCGTGCTGCTCGGTGACCACGAGCTTGGTGCCCTTGCCCGCCAGCACGAACTCGATGCTGGCCAGCGATACCGAGATCTTCTTGCCCTGCCAGTACATGTCGTAGGTGTAGACCAGGCGTTTCTCCGGCACCACGTCGAAGTACTGCGCCTCGAAGCGCGACTCCGAGCCGTCCGTGAACTTGCCGATCGCCCGCTCGCGGCCGCCGACGCGTACGTCCATCTCGCGCAGGATTTCCGTCCACTTGTCCGCGGGGCCGTTGAACCAGCGCGCCTTGGCGGCCGGGTCCACCCAGGCGCGGTACACCTGCGCCGGGTCGAAGTCGAAGCGGCGCTCGATGACGAAGGAACTGTGCTTGATGGATCTGGCGCTGGAATGCATGGGTTTCTCCGGGTTCATCTCAGGCTCTCGAGGTAGGCCTTCAGGCGCGCATTGGTCTGGCGGTTGCCTTCGACGCCGTATTTCTTCACGTTCTCGCACGCCTCGACGGTGTCGAACAGCATGCGCTGCACGGTGCGCGTACGGCCGGCGCCGAGCTCCAGGAAATCCACCGTGACGTGGAACCAGGGCCGGTCGAAGTCGCCGTGGTCGAACACCAGGCGACGCGGCGGATCGACTTCCTTGAACCACATCCTGTTGGGCCAGTCGTGCCCGTCGGGACCGTGCATGACGAAGCGCGCGCTGCCGCCGGGGCGCAGGTCGAATTCCTGGTAGGTGGTGCGGAAGCCATCGGGACCCCACCAGTTCACCAGGTGTTTCACTTCGGTCCAGCAGCTCCAGACGAGCTCGCGCGGCGCGTCGAATTCACGCTCGAACAGCAGCTCGCGGCCGCGGGTGTCACTTCCTGCGTCGGGCATGGCGCACTCCTTTCTTCGGGGACTCGGGCTTGTTCACGCTCTTCAGGTACTCGTTCAGCCGGTCGAAGCGCTGTTCCCAGTGACGCCGGTACGACTCCATCCACAGCGATGCTTCCCGCATGGGTTTCGCCTCCAGGCGGCACGGGCGCCACTGCGCCTCGCGGCCCTGGCTGATCAGGCCGGCGCGCTGCAGCACCTTCAGGTGCTTGGTGACGGCCGGCAGGCTCATGTCGAAGGGCTCCGCGAGCTCGCCCACCGACGCCTCGCCGCCGCTGAGCCGCGCGAGGATCGCGCGGCGCGTGGGATCGGCGAGCGCGGCGAAGGTGACGCTGAGGGGGTCCGATGCCATGGAAACCTTCTGGTTAATTAACCGTCTGGTTAATTACATCACGTAGGACGACTCCGCGTCAAACCGGGTGAAACGGCGGCGCGCGTTCCCGCATTGCTGTTCCGGGAGGCCAATCAGCGATGGGGAACGTCATGAAAATTCATTTCATTGTGGTGGCCGCTGCCGCGCTGCTCGCGACGACAGCGGATGCAAGGAACCTGACATTGACCGAGATCAACGCGGTTCATCAGGTGCGTGAGGGGCGCGACACCTTCCGCTATGCGACCTTTGGCGACGAGGCATTCTGGGGCGACGGAATCGGACTACACCTGGCGCTCGCCGGCGAGGCGAACGGCGGCGTGGGACCGGGCGTGTCGCCGGCGACGGCGCTGTCGGTGGGCCTCAAGGTGGACGTGAACGCGCTGCCGCATTCACTGCTGCGCGCGCTGGCGCGTGGCCAGGTGGACCTGGCCGATCCGAAGACCACGCTCAAACTACTCGAGCTGGACGCGGTGGTCGGCGTGACCGGCATCTTCGACAACGCCGGCAAGCTCACCTCGATGGGCATCCAGTGCGCGCTGTGCCATTCGACCGTGGACGACTCGTTCGCGCCCGGCATCGGGCACCGCCTCGACGGCTGGGCCAATCGCGACCTCAACGTCGGCGCCATCATCGCGCTGGCGCCGCGGCTCGAACCCGTGGCCGCGGTGCTCGGCACCGACGTCGCCACCGTGAAGGCGGTGTTGAATTCCTGGGGACCGGGCCGCTTCGACGCGGTGCTGTTCATGGACGGCAAGGCCTTCAGGCCCGACGGCAAGTCCGGCTCGGTACTGATCCCGCCCGCCTTCGGGCTCGCCGGCGTGAACCTGCACACCTGGACGGGCTGGGGCAGCGTTCCCTACTGGAACGCGTTCGTCGCCAATCTCGAGATGCACGGCCAGGGCACGTTCTTCGATCCACGGCTGGATGATGCCGCGCAATTCCCGGTGGCCGCGCGCAATGGCTTCGGTCACGTGCAGGCCGAGGAGGACCTGATCACGCCGCTGCTGCCGGCGCTGCAGCTGTACCAGTTGTCGCTGCCGGTGCCGAAGCCCCCGCGCCGGAGCTATGACCACTCGATGGCGCAGGCCGGCGAAGCGCTGTTCAACGGCAAGGCCAAGTGCAGCGGTTGCCATGTGCCGCCATTGTTCACCGAACCGGGCTGGAACATGCATACCGGCGAGGAAATCGGCATCGACAACTTCCAGGCGAACCGCGCGCCCGACAAGCGCTACCGCACCTCGCCGCTGCGTGGCCTGTGGACCCACACCAAGGGCGGGTTCTACCACGACGGCCGCTTCGCGACGCTGGGCGATGTGGTCGCGCACTACAACTCGCACTTCGCGCTGGGCCTGTCCGCCGGCGAACAAAGCTCGCTGGTGGAGTACCTCAAGTCCCTGTAGCCCGGACGGTGCCCAGACGGTGCCGCCCAGACGGTGCCGGAGCATGCATTCCGGCATAACTTGGGCTCGTGGATTCGAACGCCGCCCCGCCCGGGGCGGCGTTTCCGGTGGTGCCGGGTTGGCCGCTGAAAAAGTTATGCCGGAATGCATGCTCCGGCACCATCTTGCTAGCCACGCCGCGTGTCTGGTAAACGCATGCGGCATGGATGTCATCGACCAGCGGCGCCGCGACCTGGGCGGCTTCGAAGTCGGGCGGGTGCTGCCCTTCGTGCGCCGTCACATGGTCGGCCCGTTCATCTTCTTCGACCACATCGGGCCGGTGGACTTCGCGCCCGGCATCCCGAAGTCGGTGGACGTGCGCCCTCATCCGCACATCGGGCTCGCCACGGTCACCTATCTATTCGCCGGCGAGATCATGCATCGCGACAGCGTCGGCGCGCAGCAGGCCATCCAGCCCGGCGAGGTCAACTGGATGATCGCCGGGCGCGGCATCACCCACTCGGAGCGCTTCGAGAAGGCGCGCGCGGTGGGTGGCCCGCTGCACGGCATCCAGGCGTGGGTGGCGCTGCCACGGGAACACGAGGAAACCACGCCGTCGTTCCGGCACTACGGCGCGGAATCCCTGCCGCTGCGCGAGGACGGCGGCCTCAGGCTGCGCCTGCTCGCCGGGCGGGCGTTCGGGCTCGGTACCGACGTGACCACGCATTCGCCGCTGTTCTACGCGCACCTGGAGCTCGCCACGGGCGCCCGCGCCACGCTGCCGCCTGACTACTCCGAGCGCGCGCTGTACGTCGCCGCCGGCGAGATCGAATCGCGGGGACGGCGCTTCGCCGCCGGCAAGATGCTCGTGTTCGACCCTTCCGACGACACCACCGTGCAGGCGCTGCAGCCGTCGATCCTCATGGCGCTCGGCGGCGAGCCCGTCGGCGAGCGCTTCATCGAGTGGAACTTCGTGTCCTCCTCGCGCGAGCGCATCGAACAGGCCAAGTCCGACTGGCGCGCCGGGCGCATGAAACTGCCGGACTTCGACAACCAGGAATTCATCCCGCTCTCGTGAAAACCCGACTCCTCTGTGCCGGGCTGCTGCTCGCACTCGCGTCCTGCAAGGTGCCGCCGCCGAGCCTGCGCGCCGAGATCGCGGTGCGCACCGCGCCGTTCACCACCGACAGCGGCACCATCGCCATCCTGTGCCGCTGGCTCATCGACGGGGTGACAGCCGCGCCGTGGGAAAACGCGCTGATCGTGATCCGCGACGGCCGCATCAAGAGCGTGGTCACCGGCGCGACCCGCACGCAGGCCGGCGACACCCTGGTGCCGGTGCTCGAACTACCCGACTCCACCTGCCTGCCCGGCCTCATCGACATGCACACGCACCTGACGGACCGGCCCGAGGACACCGCCGACCTGCGTGTGTACTTTGCGCGCAGCACCGGGGAGACGCTGCAGATCTCGCAGGAGAACGCCGCGGCCACGGTGCTCGCCGGCTTCACCACCGTGCGCAACGTCGGCACCTACGTGGCCGGCTCCGACATCCTGCTGCGCGACAGCATCGATCGTGGCAACGTCATCGGCCCGCGCATGCAGGTCAGCGGGCCGTATCTCACCATCCCGCACGGCGGCGGCGACCTCTACGTGCCGGATTTCCAGGAGCCGCCGGACAACGAACGCTTCCACTTCGGCGTGGCGCGCGGCGCGGCGCAATTCCGCGAGCGCGCCGAGATCATCCTGTCCACCGGCTCCGACCTGCTCAAGGTCATCGCCTCCGGCGCGGTGCTCGCCTACGGCGGCGTGCCCGGCGCGCCCGAGATGACGCAGGAAGAGATCGCCGCGGTGGTCGCGGTGGCGCACGGCGAGCACAAGAAGGTCGCGGCGCATGCGCATGGCGCGGAATCGATCCGCATGGCCATCGAGGCCGGCGCCGACACCATCGAACATGCCTCGTACCTCGACGACGCCGGGATCGCGGCCGCGCGCAAGCGGGGCGACGTCGCCTTCTCCATGGACGTCTACAACGGCGACTACATCGACACCGAGGGCCGGCGACTCGGCTGGCCCGAAGAATTCCTGCGCAAGAACCTCGAGACCACCGAGATCCAGCGCCAGGCCTTCACCAGGGCGGTCAGGGCGGGCGTGCCGATCGTGTTCGGCACGGACGCGGGCGTCTATCCACATGGCCTCAACGCGCGCCAGTTTCCGATCATGGTCCAGCGCGGCATGCGGCCCATGCAGGCCATCCAGTCGGCCACCGCCCTGGCCGCTCGCTTCATGGGCTGGGACCAGGACGTCGGCTCGATCGAGACGGGCAAGTTCGGCGACCTCATCGCCGTGCGTGGCAACCCGCTGCAGGACATCGGCCTGCTGCAGCACGTCGACGTGGTCATCAAGGGCGGGCTGGTGCTCAAACTACCGCCGCGCGCCCAGGACCACCCGTAGCGGCTTCACTCGAAGTAGCGCGCGTATTCCGGCGGCATCGCCGGGATGGAACGGATCTCGATGCCGCGGTAGAACACCTCGGCCGCTTCGCTCTGGAACTGCAGCTTGCCGCCCGTCATGGGTACGAAGCGGTCGCCGTCCTTGTAGCGCGAGGACTTGAGCGCCATCACCACCTTGCCGTTGACCACGTGCACGCAATCCGCCTGGTAGCAGACCAGCTCCAGCCGATTCCACTGCCCCACGCGATCCTCGTCCGTGCCGGCGAGCGCATGGTTGTTGGGCACGAAGAACTCCATCCACGGCTCCTTCGGGTTCCAGCGCGGCGGATTCCGGTCGGGCCAGCCCGGCGCCTTCGGATCGACGCGGATGTCGAACGCGGAAGTCGCCTGCGTCCAGTATTCGCCGAGGCCGTGCTCGATGACCTGGAATTCCTGCGACAGCGCCCAGGACTTCCAGTAGTCGACGCCGAACGCGCCGCGGCTGTGGTACAGGATGCCCGAGTCCTTCGGCTCATCCAGCCGCGGCACCCACTTCTTCGCGCCCCAGCGCGTCTCGAGCCGCAGGTGGTAGTTAGAAAACGATTGCTTCGTGACCGCGCAGCCGTAGATCTCGCCGCTGATGCGCATGACGGGCTTGCCGTCCTGCGTCACGACGGTGACCACGTCCTGGCCGGGCGGATTCAATCCGATCGGCTTCAGGCCCGCGGGAGCCCGGTTCGCGACCACATCGCTGATCACCGTGCCCGGGTAGCTGAGGTACACGTCGAACTGCGACAGCTTGTC
>DASSRK010000149.1:0-10062 GCA_035701825.1 Steroidobacteraceae bacterium | reverse complement strand
TGGCCCTCCGCGGGAGTCGGCTACACTCGCGCGGCTAACATCATAGTCGGACGCAACGGGAAAGAATGATGGGATGGCTGCTGCGTCGGTTCTTCAGGCTCTGGGTGCGGGCGGCGGTGCAGCCGGCCGAGCCGCCGGCCGGGCTCGCCGCGCCGGACCGGCCGCTGTGCTACGTGCTCGAGCGCGATTCGCGCAGCGACCTCGCCGTGCTGTGCAACGTCACCGAGAAGTTGGGGCTCACGTATCCGGAGAAACGCTCGAACAGCCTGCCGGTGGAGCAGCGCCGCACGTTCTTCGACGTCGGGCGCCGGCGGCATTTCTGGGACGCCACCGACACGCGCCGCATTCCCTCGCACCTGCTCGCGTTGATCGAGACGCTCGGCGCCGACGCCGTGCGCGACGTGTTGCTGGTGCCGACCGCGGTCTACTGGGGCCGCGCCCCGCACAAGGAAGGTTCCTTGTGGCGGCTGCTGTTCGCCGAGGACTGGGCGCTGACCTCGCGCGCGCGCAAGTTCTTCACCGTGCTGATCAACGGCCGCAACGTGCTGGTCGAGTTCGGCGAGCCGATCTCGCTGCGATCGATGCTCGACGCGGCCGCGCCGCGCGCCCAGGCGCGGCGCATGACCCGGATACTGCGCGGCGTGCTGCGGCGGCAGCGCGCCATCCGCATCGGCCCGGACCTGTCGCATCGCCGCACCATCGTGGCGCGCGTGCTGCGGGCGCGCGCGGTGCGCGCGGTGGTCGCGGCCGAGGCGCGCGAGAAGCACGCCGGCTACCGCGCGGGCCTGCTGCAGGCGCGCAAGTACGCCTTCGAGATCGCGGCTAACTACTCGCACGCGTTCGTGCAGATCGCGGAGAAGCTGCTGGGGCGCGTGTGGAACCGCGTCTACGACGGCGTGAAGTTCAACCACGCCGAGACGCTCAGGCAGGTGTCCGAGGGCAACGAGGTGGTGTACGTGCCCTGCCACCGCAGCCACATGGACTACCTGCTGCTGTCGTACATCATCTACCACCAGGGCTTCGCGGTGCCGCACATCGCCGCCGGCATCAACCTCAACATCCCGGTGGTGGGACGGCTGCTGCGCAAGGGCGGCGCGTTCTTCATCCGCCGCACCTTCGCGGGCAACGCGCTGTACACCGTGGTGTTCATGAAATACCTCGCGGCCATCATGGCGCGCGGGCATTCCATCGAATACTTCATCGAGGGCGGCCGCTCGCGCACCGGCCGGCTGCTGCAGCCGAAGACCGGCATGCTGTCGATGACGGTGCGCAGCTTCCTGCGCGACCCGGTGCGCCCGGTGGTGTTCCTGCCGGTGTATTTCGGTTACGAACGCATCGTCGAGGCCAATACCTACATCTCCGAGCTCTCCGGCGCTCCCAAGCAGAAGGAGAGCTGGCTCGACGTGCTGCGCTCGCTGCGGGTGCTGCGCGAACGCTTCGGCACCGTGCAGGTGAACGTCGGTGAGCCCATCCGGCTCAACGACCTGCTGGAGCGCCACCTGCCGAAGTGGCGCGAGCAGCGCTTCGACGACGACACGCGTTCCCCGGCGGTCAATGCGCTGGTCGCCGACCTCGCGGTGGACATCATGCGCGGGATCAACGCCGCGGCCGCCGTCACCCCCATCAACCTGCTGGCCACCGTGCTGCTGGCCACGCCGCGTGGCGCGCTGCCCGAGAGCGCGCTGTTGCGCCAGCTCGAGCTCTACCAGGGGTTGCTCAAGGCCTCGCCTTACGGCCCGCGGGTCACGATCACCGACGCCTCGCCGGGGCAGATCGTCGAGTACGGCGAGGCACTCAAGATCATCTCGCGCGTGCCCCAGAAGCTCGGCGACATCGTGAAGATGAGCGACCAGAGCGCGCAGCTCATCGCCTACTACCGCAACAACATCCTGCACCTGTTCGCGATGCCGTCGCTGGTGGCCTGTGCGTTCATCGGCAATTCCATGCTGCGCACCGAGGACATCCAGCGCCTCGCGTGGCGCGTGTACCCCTACGTGGCGTCCGAGCTTTTCCTGCGTTGGCGCGAGGAAGAAGTCGCCGGCGTGGTCGACGGCGTGCTTGCTGCGCTGGCGGAAATCGGCGTGCTGCAGGCCAACGAAGAGCGCACCGCCTGGATGCGCCCGCCGCCCGATTCACCCCAGGCCCTGCAGCTGTCGATGCTCGCGCAGGCCACCATCCAGACCATCGAGCGCTACTACCTCGCCATCTCGCTGCTGCTCAAGTCGGGCAGCGGCACGATGACGCAGAAGGCGCTCGAGGAGGACTGCCAGCAGGCCGCGCAGCGGATCAACATGCTCTACGGCTTCAACTCGCCCGAGTTCTTCGACCGATCGCTGTTCGGCAATTTCATCGACCTGTTGCGCGAGCGGGGCGTGATCCGCGGCGGGGCCGGCGCCAACCTGGAGTTCGACGAGGTGCTGGTTCGCGTGGCGGCCGACGCGCAGCTCGTGCTTTCCGAACAGATCCGGCACAGCATCCTGCAAGTCACCCGGGTTTAGCGGGGATCCCCCGGACCCTCCCTAGCTTTCCTCCGGCAGGCCGCTGCTATACTCGCGCGCAACACGACCGCGTCGAGGCGTCCACGAGGGGACGCACCGGGCGCGGCAATTCTAAGACGATACGGAGAAGCGGTAAGTCTGCTCTTGCCTCGTCACTCGTAGCGATTCCGCGATCTCAGGGGATGTTAATGAGTAACGATCTGATCCGGCGATACGTTGTGCGTTCGCTTCCGATCGTCGCCACGCTGGCTCTCGCGTCGCCCGCCACCTACGCCTGGGATTTCCAGAATTCCGAAGGCACGTTCACGGGCAGCTGGGACACGACGCTGACCTACGGCCAGGCCTGGCGCATCGAAGGGCGCGATTGCCGGTTGATCGCCATCGCCGACGGCGGCTGCGGACGCTCGCCGAACATCGACGACGGCAACCTGAACTACGACACCGACATGTACAGCCGGGCGCTCAAGGTGCTGACCGAGCTGTCGCTGAACTACAAGAACACGGGCTTCTTCATGCGCGCCTCGGCGTTGTACGACGACGCGGCGGGCAACACCGACCGCACGCCGCTCAACAGCCGCTCCAAGGACCTGGTCGAAAGCTACGTCCGCCTGCTCGACGCCTTCGCCTACGTGAAGTTCGACATCGGCAAGATGGGCGCCGAGCTGCGCCTCGGCAGCCAGGCGGTGAGCTGGGGCGAGAGCACCTTCATCCAGAACGGCATCAACGTCATCAACCATTTCGACGTGTCGGCGCTGCGCGTCCCCGGCTCGGAACTGAAAGAAGGTTTCATGCCGCAGGAGATGGTGAATTTCAGCCTGCAGTTCACCGACAACCTGTCGGCGCAGGCTATCTACCTGCTCGACTGGGACGCCACGATCCCCGAACCGTCCGGCTCCTACTTCAGCACCAACGACTTCGCGGTCACCGGTGGAGAGAAGGTGGTGCTGGGCTTCGGTTCCTTCTCCGACCAGGGCGTGGACTTCCGCCCGCTCGGCGGCCCGTACATCGAGAATTTCCAGACCGTCGGCCGCCTGCCGACCCAGAAGCCCGACGACCAGGGCCAGTTCGGCATCAGCCTCAAGTACTACGCGCCCGGCCTCAACAACGGCACCGAGTTCGGCCTGTTCTTCCTGAACTACCACAGCCGGCTGCCATTGATCTCCGGCCAGACCGGCACGCAGCAGGGCGTGGGCAACGCCTTCGGCGCGCTCAACTCGGTCGGCGCCGCCGCCCAGGCCATCGCGGCGGGCTTGCCGGTCGATGCGGCCATCGCCACCGCCGCGCAGCTCGGCGTGGCGCGCTCGGCGGCAGCCGGCGGCAACCTCGATCTCGCCACCGCCACGCAATACGCCACCATCGGCGCGAACACCCACCTGTCGGGTGGCGACGTGACCGCGCAGGCCACCAACATCGCCACGCACGAGTACGCGCTGACCGCGGGCTACTACACCGAGTATCCCGAGGACATCAAGCTCATCGGCCTGTCGTTCAACACGCAGCTGCAGTGGGGCGGCATCGCCCTGCAGGGCGAAATCGCCTACCGCCAGGACGTGCCGCTGCAATTCGACGACGTGGAGCTGCTGTTCGCCGCGCTCACGCCCTTCGAGCAGGGACTGGCGACCCTGCGCGGCACGCCGTTGCCGACCACCTGCCCCGAGGGCGTGCCGGCGGCGTCGACGCTCACCCATTGCGGCCAGCTCGGCTCCTATGGCCTGGACCAGAAGGTGCAGGGCTGGGACCTGTACGACACCTACCAGGTGCAGTTCACCGCCACCAAGACGTTCGCCAACATCCTCGGCGCCGCGCAGATGGTGATCGTGGGCGAGGCCGGCCTGACGCACGTCCAGGACATGCCCGACAAGCTGACCGGCGGGCCGAACGGCCGCGGCCTGCGCTTCAACGGCCCGGGCACCAACGTGAGCGGCAACTACGAGCTGCGTGGTCGCCATTGCCCGACCCTGCCCTCGGCGGACTGCCTGGCGCTGGATCTCGTCGAACCGCAGAACCGTTTCGCGGATCCCACCTCCTGGGGTTACCGCATCGCCGGCAGGCTCGAGTACCCGGGCCTCATGGGCCCCTGGAACATCCTGCCGCGCTTCAACTGGCAACAGGACGTCTCGGGCACCACGCCCGGACCTGGCGGCAACTTCGTCGAAGGCCGCTACGGCCTGACGCTCGGCGTGGGTGCGAACCTGCGTGCCAAGTGGGAGCTCGACGCCTCGTGGACCAAGTTCGGCGGCGCGGGACGCTTCAACGATCTCAACGATCGCGACTTCGTCGCCGCCACCGTGAAGTACTCGTTCTGAGGACGAGGAGAAACTCATGCTGAAGAAATTCCTGATGCCCAGCCTGTCGGTCGTGGCGGGCATGCTGATCGCCGCGCCGGCGCTGCCGGCCGTTTCCGCCGCCGAAGCCGCCAGGCTCGGTGCCGATCTCACCCCGCTCGGCGCCGAAAAGGCCGGCAATGCCGATGGCACGATCCCGGCCTGGGACGGTGGCATCAGTTCGGCCGCTCAGGCTGGCGTGCCGAACTTCAAACCCGGCCAGCACTATCCCGATCCGTTCGCGAACGAGAAGCCGCTCTACACGGTCACGGCCGGCAACATGGGCCAGTACGCGAACAAGCTGACCGAGGGCCACAAGAAGCTGCTGCAGACCTACAAGAGCAGCTTCAAGATGAACGTGTATCCCACGCATCGCACCGCCGCCTATCCGCAGCGCATCTACGATGCGACCAAGCGCATCGCGACCACCGCCCAGCTCGCCAAGGACGGCAACGGCGTCGTGAACGCGGGCGAGGGCATCCCGTTCCCGATCCCGAAGGCCGGCGTCGAAGTGTTCTGGAACCACGTGCTGCGTTATCGCGGCGACGTCGTGGTGCGCAACATCGGCCAGGCGCCGGTGACCGCGAGCGGCGACTACACCATGGTGAAGTTCCGCGACGAGACCATGGTGGCCTACAGCCTGCCGGGTGCGAAATCGGAGAACCTCAACAACACCATCGCGTACTTCATCCAGGAGACCACCGCGCCGGCGCGCCTCGCGGGCGAGGTGCTGCTGGTGCAGGAGACACTCGACCAGTCGGTCGAGAATCGCCGCGCCTGGGTCTACAACCCGGGCCAGCGTCGCGTGCGCCGCGCGCCGAACGTGGCCTTCGACAACCCGGGCACCAACTCGGACAACCTGCGCACCTCCGACCAGTTCGACATGTACAACGGCAGCCCGCAGCGCTACGACTGGACGCTGGTCGGCAAGAAGGAAATGCTGGTGCCGTACAACGCGTACAAGCTCGACTCGGACAAGCTCAAGTACACCGACATCCTCAAGAAGAACCACATCAACCCGGACCTGGCGCGCTACGAACTGCACCGTGTGTGGGTGGTGGATTCGAAGCTGAAGCCGGGCCAGAACCACCTCTACAGCCGGCGCACGCTGTACGTCGACGAGGACAGCTGGCAGATCCTGGCGGTCGACTGCTACGACAGCCGCGGCCAGCTCTACCGCGTGCAGGAAGGCCACGTCATCGACTTCTACGAAGTGCCGGCGCTGTGGACGGTGCTCGAGACGGTCTATGACCTGAGCAACGGACGTTACCTCGCGCTCGGCCTCGACAACGAAGAGGCGCGCGGCCGCGACTTCTCGCAGAAGCGCACGGTGGCCGACTTCCAGCCGGCGGCGCTGCAGCGACGCGGCGTGCGGTAAAGCCAGTTCCTTCCGATGACGGGCGGGTTGATAAACATCGACCCGCCCGTTTAGTTTTACGCACAACGAAAAGCGGGGGAGGGTTCGCATGAGGCGTGGCCTGGGCCTCGTTTTCGCAGCGGTGCTCCTCGGTGGCGTGCTCGCCGCCGACGTCGATCCCAATGATCCCGCCAACAAGCCGGCGGAAATCGCGCCCCTGGCGAGCCAGTCGCTGCTGCTCGACCTGGCCCGCGCCGGCCCGCGCCTGGTGGCCGTGGGCGAGCGCGGCCATGTGCTGCTGTCCGACGACGAGGGGGCGACCTGGCGGCAGGCGAAAAGCGTGCCGACGCGCGACATGCTCACGGCCGTCTTCTTCGCTGACAGCGAATACGGCTGGGCCGTCGGCCACGACGAGACGATCCTCAATACCGTCGATGGCGGCGAGACCTGGACGCGCTCGCACTTCGCCCCCGAGACCCAGCAACCGCTGCTCGACCTGTGGTTTGCGAATCGCGTCAGCGGCATCGCCGTGGGGGCGTACGGCGCGTACCTCACGACCAACGATGGCGGGCGCAGCTGGACCACCACGAAGTTCGAGGCCCCGCCGCCGCGGCAGGCCACGCACGACGGCGAGACAGCCCCGGACGAGGGGGAGCTTCCGCCTGACTACCACCTCAATCGCATCGTCGGCGTCGGCAACCGGTTGTTCATCGCGGCCGAGAGCGGCCAGCTGTACCGCTCGGAAGATCGCGGCGCCTCGTGGCGCGCCTTGCCCTCGCCCTACGAGGGCAGCTTCTTCGGGCTGGTGCCGATCCGCGGCGAAGGCCTGCTGGCCTTCGGCCTGCGCGGCCACCTGTACAAGTCGGCGGACGCGGGCGAGACCTGGAGCGAGCTCGAGTCGCACACCACCGCCATGCTGACCGACGGCGTGGCCATCAACGACCTGCGCGTCATCATCGGCGGGCTGGCCGGCGTGACGCTGGTGTCGGGCGACGGCGGCGAGACCTTCCGCCTGGCGCAGCAGGACGACCGCAAGGGCATATCGGCGCTGCTGCCGGGCCCGGCCGGCGCGGTGGTCGTGGCCGGCGAGGGCGGCGTGCGCACGCTGCCCATGGACGCGGGTAGTTAGCGTGGCGCACCGTCACATCGAAAGGCCGGACTCGAAGCTGGCGCTGGCGCTCGAGAAGCTGATCTTCGGCAACCGGCTCGCCATCGTGATCGTGTTCGTGCTGGTGACGCTGGCGCTGGCGACCGTCGCGGCGCGCGGCCTGCGCATCGACGCCTCGTTCACCAAGCAACTGCCGCTCAAGCACGAGTACATGCAGACCTTCGTCAAGCACCAGGGCGAGTTCGGCAGCGCCAACCGCGTGCTGATCGCCCTCATCGCGCGCGACGGCAACATGTTCCAGCCCGGCTTCTTCGACGCGCTCAAGAAGGCCACCGACGAAGTCATCGTCATGGATGGCATCGACCGCAGCCGCGTGCAATCGCTGTTCACGCCCAACGTGCGCTACATGGAGGTGGTCGAGGACGGCATCGAAGCCGGCAACGTGGTCGATTCGGAATTCGTGCCGACGCCCGAGGCGCTGGCCAGGGTGCGCGAGAACATCCTCAAGGCCGGCATCCGCGGCCGCCTGGTGGCCAACGATTTCTCCGGCGCGTTGATCTCGGCCATCGTCCTCGAGCAGGACGCGCAGGGCCGGCCGATCGATCCCATCAAGGTGGCGCACGAGCTCGAGACGCGCGTGCGCGACCGCATCCAGGACAACGCCGTGGTGGTGCAGGCCCAGGGAGCGGGCGTCGACGTGCACATGATCGGCTTCGCCAAGGTGGTGGGTGACATCGCCGACGGCGCCATGTCGGTCATCGTGTTCGCGATCGTCACCATCCTGCTGACGCTGCTCGCGGTCTGGTACTACGTGCAGTCCTTCAAGGTCGCGCTGGTGCCCGTGGTCTGTTCCATCGTCGCGGTGCTCTGGCAGCTCGGCACGCTGGTGTTGCTGGGCTACGGCATCGATCCGCTCGGGCTGCTGGTGCCGTTCCTGATCTTCGCCATCGGCGTGTCGCATGGCGTGCAGAAGATCAGCGCGGTGAAGGAGGCCGCGGTCGCGGGCTCTTCGTCGATGGATGCGGCGCGCCAGACGTTCCGGCAATTGCTGATGCCGGCCATCATCGCGCTGCTCGCGGACCTGGTCGGCTTCATCACCATCCTGCTGATCCCGGTGCGCGTGGTGCAGGAGATGGCCATCACCGCCAGCATCGGCGTGGCCATCGTGATCCTCACCGATCTCATCCTGCTGCCGGTGCTGGTGTCGTGGGTGAAATGGGACGAGAAGTATCGTGCGCGCGTCGAGGCGCGCCAGGCTCGGCTCGCGGATCACTGGCGCCGGCTGGCGCGCATCACCGAGCGGCGCAATGCGTTGTGGATCATCGTGGTGGCGCTGCTGCTCGGCGTGTTCGGCGTGTGGAAAGGCCGCGAAACGCCGATCGGCGACACGCAGGCCGGGGTGCCGGAGTTGCGGCCCGACTCGCGCTACAACCAGGACAGCAACATCATCACCCGCAAGTTCTCGATCGGCGTCGACATCCTCAACGTCATCGTCGAATCGAGCGAGTCGATCTGCACCAGCTACCCGCTGATGTCGGCGGTCGACAACTTCTCCTGGAAGATGCGCAACGTCGAAGGCGTGCAGGAGGTCATGTCGCTGCCGCTGGTCGCCAAGATCGCGATTGCCGGATGGAACGAGGGCAGCCTCAAGTGGCGCAGCATCCCGCGCGAACCCAACCAGCTCACGCAGTCGACGCGCTACATCGAGACCAGCACCGGCCTGCTGAACGCGGACTGCAACGTCGTGCCGGTGATGATCTTCCTCAAGGATCATCGTGCCGAGACCATCCATCGCGTGGTGAGCGAGGTGAAGGCCTGGCGCGCGCTCAATACCTACGCCACGGCGAAGTTCAGCCTCGCGACCGGCAACGTCGGCGTCATGGCGGCCACCAACGAGGAAGTGGAGGCCAAGGAGTACCCGATCCTCGGCTGGGTGTTCGCGGCGGTGATCCTCATGTGCCTGCTGACCTTCCGCAGCCTGCTGGGCACGCTGCTGGTGTTCCTGCCGCTGGCGCTGGTGTCCATCCTGGTCTACGCGGTGATGGCCATCGTCGGCATCGGGCTCAAGGTCAACACGCTGCCGATGGTGGCGCTGGGCGCCGGTATCGGCGTGGACTACGGCATCTACCTGTGGAGCCGCATGCAGGAGTACCTCGAGTCGGGCGACAGCGTGCACGACGCGTATCTCAAGACCATGCGCGTGACCGGCGCGAGCATCATCTTCACGGGCATCACGCTCGCCATCGGCGTCGTGACCTGGGTGTTCTCGCCGCTGCAGTTCCAGGCCGACATCGGCATCATGCTCACGTTCATGTTCTTCGTGAACATGCTCGGCGCAATCATCCTGCTGCCGGCGCTCGCCGCGTGGCTGGTCCAGCCCGCCAAAGTCGCGAGCGAGCCCGCACCGCCGCCCGCATGACCCCCGAATAATTCGGCCGCGCCGGTCATGGGCTCATCGACTGGATGGCGGACCATCGCGTGCAGACTTTGGTAGTACGCCACGAGCCGCCGGGGCTCGATACAGTCGAGGCCGCGTGGCGGTTGATGCAGCGATGCGCGGGCACATGAGAACGGAGGACAGCGTGAACGGGAATCTCGGTCGATGGATGCTGGGAGTGACGGTTGCAGTGCTCGGGTGCGCGTCGGCGCAAACGCCGCCGGCGCCCACGCCGAATCCCCTCGTTGTCGAGAAGGCGCCGATTCCGCAGGACACGCCGATCGAGACGAAGAACCTCGCTCCCGGCATCTACGTGCTCTTCGGTCGCGGCGGCAACG
>DASSRK010000148.1:0-6106 GCA_035701825.1 Steroidobacteraceae bacterium | reverse complement strand
CAAGCGCGAGGACGGCCGCTTCGATGTCGAGACGGCCGTGGGCACGGTGTTCGACGCGGGCGCGGTGGTCATCGCCGGCGGCGTCGGATCCTTCCAGCCGCGGCGCATCGGCGTGCCCGACGCGGAGAAGTTCGAGGGCCGCCACATCCATTACCGCGTGCGCGACGCCGCGCAGTATCACGGCAAGAAGCTCGCGATCTTCGGCGGCGGCGATTCGGCGCTCGACTGGGTCATCGACTTCGCCGGCAAGGCCGCCGCCATCACCCACGTGCACCGGCGCGCGGAATTCAAGGCGGCGCCGGCCTCGGTGGCCAAAATGCGCGCCCTGGCTGACTCTGGTCAGGTCCGGTACATAGAAGGGCTGGCAGACTCCCTGCGGATGGACGGCGAGGTATTACACGGAATTAATGTCAAAGGCACCGACGGCGCGATGCATGCTGTCGATGCCGATCACGTGTTCGCGTTCTTCGGCCTGCACCCGAAGCTCGGCCCGATCGCCGAGTGGGGCATGGAGCTGGAGAAGAAGGCGTTGAAGGTCGACACCGAAAAATTCCAGACCAGCATTCCCGGCATCTTCGCCGTGGGAGACATCAACACCTATCCGGGTAAGAAGAAGCTGATTCTCTCGGGGTTCCACGAGGCGGCGCTTGCGGCATTCGCGATCCAGCACTACCTATACCCGGCCAAGAAGCAGTTCCTGCAATACACCACCACCAGCCCGGTGATGCAGAAGCGCCTCGGCGTCCCACACTAGATTTTTCATTCCAGGAGAGTTCCATGAAAGCCCCCGTGAAAATGATGGTTCGTTCCCTCGCGCTGTGTTCCCTGCTCGCGGTCGCGGGCAATGCGTTCGGCGCCGACAAGGTGTGCAAGGTCGAAATCACCGGCACCGACGCCATGCAGTACGACAAGAAGGAACTCTCGGTCGCGGCCGACTGCACGCAGGTGGAAGTCACGCTGCACCATTCGGGCAAGCTGCCCGCGCAGGCCATGGGACACAACTGGGTACTTGCCAAGACGGCCGATGTGGCCGGCATCGCGAGCGATGGCATCGGCGCGGGATTCGCCAACGATCACATCAAGCCCGGTGACGCGCGCGTCATCGCGCACACCAAGATCATCGGCGGCGGCCAGAGCACCTCGGTCACGTTCCCGCTGTCGAAGCTCAAGGCCGGTGAGTCGTACACCTACTTCTGCAGCTTCCCGGGCCACTCCGCGATCATGAAAGGGACGTTCAAGATCGGCTAAGGACCGCACTTGGACAAAAGGCTCGCCGACCTCCAGCAGCAGTTCGAGCTCGAGCGACTCGAAGTCAACCTGTTCCGCGGCCAGAGCCGCGACACCGGCAGCCCGCAGGTCTTCGGTGGGCAGGTGCTGGGACAGGCCTTGAAGGCGGCGAGCGCCACCATCGAGGACGGGCGCGTGGTGCATTCGCTGCACGCCTATTTCCTGCGGCGCGGCGATTTCACCAAGCCCATCGTCTACAGCGTGGATCGCAGCCGCGACGGCGGCAGCTTCTCGGCGCGGCGCGTGCTGGCGATCCAGGACGGCGAGCAGATCTTCATCTGCTCGGCGTCCTTCCAGGCCCCCGAGCCGGGGCTCGACTACCAGGTGGCCGCTCCGAAGGTCCCGCCACCCGAGGCGCTGCAGCCGTTCGCCAAGCCCACGCCGCAGGAGCTCGCGAAACTGCCCGAGAAGTTGCGGCGCTGGCTCGAGATCGAGCGGCCCTTCGAGTTCCGGCCGGTGCAGCCCTACAATCCGCTGGCTCCCGTGGCCTGTGAGCCGGTTCGCCAGATATGGATGCGCGCGGTCGACAAACTACCCGACGACGATGCCCTGCATCGCTGCCTGATGGCGTACATGTCCGACTACTGGCTGCTCGACACCGCGACCATGCCGCACGGCTCGTCGTTCCTGCGCGGCAACCTCATCATGGCCAGCATCGACCATGCGATCTGGTTCCACCGCCCGGGACGCGTCGACGACTGGCTGCTGTACAGCCTCGACAGCCCGTCGAGCTCGGGTTCGCGCGGCTTCGCGCGCGGCAGCCTGTATTCGCGCGATGGCGTGCTGGTGGCGAGCACCGCGCAGGAAGGCCTGCTGCGCCTGGTGCGTCCGCAATCCTGACGCGCCTCCTCGCGCTCCTGTTGTCGCTCGCCTGGGCCGCCTCGTTGGACGCGGCCGAACCTGCGGCCGCGGACGAGCGTGACGCGCTGGCCGAGCTGTGGTCCGGCATGTACGACATCACCGAGGAGATCGTCGCCGGCTCCACCGGCGATGCGCCGCTCACTTCGCTCGCCGACCAGCAGCGCCTGCAGGTCAACGTGCGCCGCATCGAGCTGCCCTGGCTCGGCACGCACGTGCTGTACGTCGAGGAGTATCCCTACGACGACCCGTTCGAACGGCGCCGGCGCGTGCTGCTCAGCCTCGAACCCCCGACCGCCGACGGCACGTTGCGCGTGCGGCAGTTCACGCGCAGGGCGGGTACCGGCAATTCGAGCACGCTGACCGCCGACGAGGTCGAATCCAACGAGGGCTGCGACATCTGGCTGCGCCGCGAGGGCGTGCAATTCCGCGGCGGTACGCGCGAGCACAAGTGCATGGAACGTGACGCGCCCGCGCCGCGCTGGGTGGACTACCGCGTGGTGATCGGCGACGGCTTCTTCTGGTACCGCAAGCGCAAGCTCACGCTGGCCGGGGACGACCTGGTGGAGGAGATCGCCGGTTTCCCGCACGTCGATCTCGAGAAGGCGCGGTTGTTCTCCTGCGGCATCAGCTGGGCGTCGCCCCGGGAAAAGGGGGCGCGACGCACGCTCGAAAGCGTCGATCTGCACGACCGCGGCGGGCGGGCGCGCTTCCGCACGCCCGACGGGCGCGACCTGCAGCTCGAGCTGCACGGACGCGACTGGCCGCTATCTACCGGGCGCGAATCCCTGGTGCTGATCCTGCGTGACGGCAGGGCCGCGAGCGACACCATCGCCTCGAGCTGGACTTCGCTGGACGCCGCGCGCGTCGGCATCGACATCGGCTGGCTGACCATCGACTGTGCCCCGGTGGTGTCGGAGACCGGCGAAGCGCCTTCCTAGAACAGCCAGCGGACGAGCTGCACGACCAGCCACACGCAGGCCACGGTCAGCGCCGCGAACACCAGCAGGATGGTGATCGACATGAGTACCAGACCGCGGCGACTGCGGCGCGCGGTGGCCGCGGGTGAACCCGCCCAGGCTTCCAGCAGCGCCAGGTTGCGGGTCTGCGCCTTGAACACGAAGTCGAACAGGTCGCCGAGCAGCGGCACGGTACCGATGAGCGCATCGAGCACGATGTTGCCCAGCATGTGGACCTGGACCGCGGTGGGCGCACCGAGGATGCGCGCGACCCGCAGCGCGTAGGCCGCGACGATCGCGCCGGCGAGGTCACCGACGCCTGGCACCAGGCCGAACAGCGCGTCGATGCCGAAGCGCAGGCGCGTGCCGGGGATGGGAAAAGCCTGGTCGAACAGGCGCGCGATGGCGCGCAGCCGCTCCAGTTCGCGCCGGCCGCGCTCGTGGCGTCCGCCATCGCCGCCGGCGCGAACGTCCATGGGTCAGCCGCCCGCGGCGACTATGCCCTCGACTTCAGTCGCGAGCAGCGTGTTGAAACGCGCCGGGTCTTCCATCATCAGGAAATGGCCGGCGCCCGGGACCATGACCAGCTTGAAGCCCGGCAGCACCTTCTTGATCGGCACCTCGTTTATCGGTCCGCCGAGATCCGAGTCGATGGCGACGACCGGCACGTGGATGTCCTTGAGCGGTTCGGCGAAGTCGTATTCGAACAGTGCGCGCAGTGACGGGATGGCGACGCGCGGCGGCGACAGCGACATGTCGTAGGCGATCTTGTTGGCGAGCTCCGGGTGGCTGCCCGGAGCGAACAGGTGCTGCGTGACCAGTTCGCGCGTGTGCCCGATGAAATCCGCCTCGAAGGGCTTGATGATGGCGTCGACGCGCGCCTTGGGCGGCGGCGGCGAGCCGATGGTCCGGAACGTGTCGATGCCGATGATGCCGATGACGCGGTCCTTCAACAGGCGCGCGGCCTCGAGGGTCACCGGTCCACCCATCGAATGCCCCACCAGGATGATCTTCTGGTTGGGCACGGCCGCGAGCGCGGTGGCGACGTCCTGGCCGAAGCGCCCCATGGTCCAGTCGCTGCGATTGCCGTCGGTACCGCCGTGGCCGGCGAGATCCACCGTGACCACCGTGTACTTCGACTTGAAGGCCGGCACCTGCTCGCGCCAGTAGTTCGAATCGCACGACCAGCCGTGGACGAACACCAGCGCCGGTTCGGCGGCGCCGTACACACGGTATTGCACGTGCACGCCATCGGGCGCGATGGCGATGCGCGGCGTGCCTTCGGCGGGTTCCGCCTTGGCGGCGGCCGGCGGGGCGGCGGCGGGCGGTGGCGTGGAATCTTTCGGGCTGCAGGCGCAGAGGGCGAGGGTGGCGCAGAGCGCCGCGAAGGCAGGTCGCATGCGGGGACTTTAGGCGAAGCCGGCCACGTAGTCACCGATGGCGAGCGAAGAGGTGAGCCCCGGGCTGTCGATGCCGAGCAGGTTCACCAGGCCCACGATGCCGTGATCGGCCGCGGTCTCGATGCGAAAGTCCACCGCCGGCTCGCCCGGCCCCTGCAGCTTCGGCCGGATGCCGGTGTAGTCGGGCAGCAGCGCGCCATCGGCGAGCTTCGGCCAGTAGCGGCGGATGGCCTCGTAGAACAGCGGCGCGCGCGATGTGTTCACCGCGTAGTCGATGCGGTCTATCCATTCGACGTCCGGCCCGAAGCGCACGCGGCGGCCGAGGTCGAGCGTCGCATGGATGCCGAGTCCCGTATCGTGCGGCACCGGGTAGATGAGGTGATGGAAGGGCGAGCGCGCCGCGACCGTGAAGTAGTTGCCGCGCGCCAGGTGCAGCTGCGGGATGCGCGCGGCGGGATAGCCCTCGATGTGGCGCAGCAGTTCGACCGCGCCCAGCCCGGCGCTGTTGACCACGAAGCGCGCGTCGATCTCGGTGGCGCCCATGTCGCCGGTGCGGATGCGGAAGCCGTCGACCAGGCGCGAGATCGAGGCCACCGGGCAATCGCACACCAGCGTGCCGCCGGCATTCTCCATGTCGCCCTGCAGGGCCAGCATGTAGGGATGCTGGTCGACGATGCCACTGGTCGCGCAGTGCAGGGCCGCGGTGCAGCGGATCTCGGGTTCGAGCGCGTGCGCTTCGGTCGAGCCCAGCAGCCGCACGCCCTCGACGCCGTTGGCCTGCGCCAGCTCCCGCAGGTGATGCAGCACCTGCTCTTCGTCGCTGCCGTTGGCGACGATCAGCTTGCCGCAGTTCTCGTGGTCGACGCCGCGCTCGTCGCAATACTTGTACAGGGCGCGGTTACCGGCCACGCAGAAGCGCGCCTTGAAGCTGCCGGGCTTGTAGTACAGGCCGGCGTGGATCACGCCGCTGTTGCGTGCCGAGGTGATCGTGCCGGCGTGCGCCTCGGCTTCGAGCAGCAGCACTTCGCGGCCGGACATCGCCAGCGCGCGCGCCACCGCGAGTCCCACCACGCCTGCGCCGATCACCACGCATTCGACCCGGTCGCTCAAGCGCGCAACACCTTGCCGGGATTCATGATGCCGTTGGGGTCGAGCGCCTTCTTCAGGGTGCGCATCACGTCGAGTTCGATCGGCGGCGCGTAGCGTTCGAGTTCCAGGACTTTCAGCTGCCCGATGCCGTGCTCGGCGCTGAAGCTGCCACCGAATTCCTTCACCAGGTCGTGGATGGCACGGCGGGCCTGCTGCTCGATCGCCTGCAGCTGGGAGACCTGCGTGCCGGCGCGCTGGTTGATGTTGAAGTGCAGGTTGCCATCGCCGAGATGGCCGTAGGCAACCAGCACGCCCTGCGGGACGTGGTTCACCACCCAGTCGCCGGCGGTCGCGATGAACCGCGGCACCTGCGACACCGGCACCGAGATGTCGTGCTTGAGACTGGCGCCGTCCTTGCGCTGCGCCTCGGGAATGGATTCGCGCAGCCGCCAGAAGGCCGCGCGCTCGCGCTCGTTCTGCGCGAGGCTGGCGTCGTGCACCCAGCCTCGCTCA
>DASSRK010000147.1:0-111356 GCA_035701825.1 Steroidobacteraceae bacterium | reverse complement strand
GCCACCCCGGCTGTCAACCCCGCGTGTTACTGTCCCGCGCAAACTCCATCGGCCGGACGCGCGACGTGAAGAATTTCCTGCCTGCAATGTGCATGTGTGTCGGGGCGTGCGCGATCGCGGCGCCGGCCAGTGCCGCTGGGGAACCGGTTCCCCCCGCCTTCGACGCATCCGCCGCCGGTCGCTTCGCCGCATTGGCGCTCGCCTGCCTGCACCAGGAATACCCGAACAAGATCGCGCACGTGATGAACTCCGACGCCGACGTGCATCCGCCGCGCGAGCTGCACCCGGCCTTCCATGGCTGCTACGACTGGCACTCGGCGGTCCACGGCCACTGGCTGCTGGTGCGCCTGGTCCGCGCGTTTCCCGATGCGGCCTTCGTGCCGGCGGCGCGCAGCGCGCTCGCCCGGAGCCTCACGCGCGCGAAGCTCGAGGCCGAGGCGGACTATCTGCGCGGCGCGGGCCGGTCATCCTTCGAGCGTCCCTATGGCCTCGCCTGGCTGCTGCAGCTCGCCGCCGAATTGCGCGGCTGGGACGATGCGCAGGCGCGCGAGTGGGCCGGCAACATCGCACCGCTCGAGGCGGAGGCGGCGGCGCGCGTGCTCGCCTGGCTCCCGGACCTTCACTACCCGATCCGCATCGGCGAGCACGACCAGACCGCATTCTCGTTCGGGCTCATGTGGGACTGGGCACAGGTGGCAGACAACGATCCGATGAAGACCGCGCTACGGGACGCGGCGACGCGGTTCTACCTCGGGGACACGGCCTGTCCCCTGCGCTATGAACCGTCCGGCCACGACTTCCTCTCGCCCTGCCTGGCCGAAGCGGATTTCATGCGGCGAGTCCTGGACCAGAAGGCATTCGGGCGGTGGTTAGGCGCGTTCCTGCCCGGGATCCCGACGCGCGGTGACCGGGAGTGGCTATCGCCGGGCGTGGTCACCAATCGCTCCGATCCCAAGCTCGCGCATCTCGACGGCCTCAACCTGAGCCGCGCGTGGATGCTCGAGGGCATTGCGCACGCCCTGCCATCGACGGATCCACGGCTCGCGGCGCTGCGTGCCAGCGCGCAGCGGCATCGCGACGCGGCGCTGCCCGCCGTGACCGGCGAACACTACGAAGGTGGCCACTGGCTGGGCACGTTCGCGGTGTACCTGGTGACGGCTGGGAACGGGAAGTAGCGTCCGGTCGCGACCGCAGCGACCCCGCAACGACTGCCGGTCATCTTCGACACCGACACCGGCACCGACATCGACGACGCTATGCGCTGGCGATGCTGCTGCATTCGTCGCGACGCTTGGCCGCTGAGCTCTTGACATGCAAGTACTTGCTTGCCTATTATTCAGGCAAGTAATCACTTGCATATAGGACATGGCGGAACCGCGCGACGCCGACCTGCTGTTCAAGGCCCTGGCCGACCCGGGCCGGCGCAAGCTGCTGGACGTGCTGCACGCCCACGACGGCCGCACGCTGAGCGAGCTGTGCGAATACCTGGACATGTCGCGCCAGGGCGTGACCCAGCACCTGAACCAGCTCGAGGCCGCGAACCTGGTCGCCACCGCGTGGCGGGGCCGCGAGAAGCTGCATTTCCTCAACCCTGTGCCGCTGCAGCAGGTCTACGAGCGCTGGATCGCGAAGTTCGAGAAGCCCCGCCTCAAGGCAGTGGCGGACCTGAAGAAACGACTGGAGAAAGACCATGGCTAGATCGACGTTCGTCTACGTCAGTTACATCCGCACCACGCCCGAGAAACTCTGGTCGGCACTGACCAGCGATGCGGAATTCATGAAGCAATACTGGTTCGGCACGCATTGCCGGAGCGAATGGCGATCGGGCTCGTCGTGGCAGATGGTCCAGCCGGATGGCAGCGTCACCGACGAGGGCGAGATCGTCGAGGCCGTCCCGCCGAAGCGCCTGGTGATCCGCTGGCGGCACGTGAAGCGCCCCGAGCTCGCCGCAGAGGGCGACTCGCGCTGCGTGATGGAGCTCGAACCGATCGGCTCCTCCGTGAAGCTGTCGATCACGCATTCCATCGAACGCGAACCCTCGAAGCTCGTCGACGCGGTCTCGGGCGGCTGGCCGAAGATCCTCTCGAACCTCAAGTCGCTGCTGGAGAGCGGCGCGCCCGCGCTCGACGAGCCCTACCCGAAAGGTTGTTAGTGCGCGGCGGGCGCGGCTACTTCGCCGCCTGCCGCGCCACCAGTTCGCGGCGCAGTTCCCTGAGCTTCGACTTGACCGCCGCCGCGTTGTCGCTGCCCATGCGGATCAGCGCCTTCTGGCCGGCGGACAGCGCCTCGAGCTTGGGATCGGCGTATTCGAACTGCATGTTCGGCTGCGCCAGCGCGATCGGGCCTTTGACCTCCGGCGTCGCGAGCAGGTGGTCGATCACCTGGATCACGCGGTCGTTGAAGTACTTCGGCGGGTGGCCGAGGTTCTCGTAGGCCTCCTGGAACAGCGGGTAGTAGCGCGTGTAGACCGTCACCAGCCGCTGGCTGTCGACGGTGCGAAGCAGCTCCACCAACGGCTTGTAGCGATCGTAATTGGCCGGGTCGAGCACCGGCGCGTCTTCCGGACCGCTGGTCACGAACCTTCCGGGCGCCGGCTTCACCGGGCGGAGCCGCTCGGCCACCTTGGTGTTCGGCAGGTTGTCGAGGGTGACGACGAAGTGCCGGATCATCTGGTCGGTCACCAGGTATTTGCCCAGCGCCTCGCGGCCGATCAGGTCTTCGATCTCCATCTGCATCGGCAGGTCGCTGTCGTTCAGCGACGGCATGGCCTGGTTGTCATCGGCCTCGGCGAGCGGATGCTCGACCGGTGGCTCTTCGGGCTCGGCGGGCTTCTCCGCCACGGGCGGCGGCGCCGGCGGCTTCTCGGGCGTGCTGCCGCGGGTGAAGTACACGACCGCGCCGATCGACAATCCAACTACCGCGACCGCGGCCGCGATCCACTTGAAGTTCTCGTTCATCATGCGCCCTATACTGACACGTAATCGGTCAGACCATGGGCGTCGTCAGAGTTCCGGGCGCGCGGCGTGCTCCCGGCAATCGACCTCCATTCAGCAACGCGAAGGCATTGGGCGCATGCCGACCCAACAGCACGCCGCCACCCAGGCAGATGACGATGGTGAGCAGGACGCTCAGCAGGTAGTGGATGACCATCCAGAGATCGTTGATCTCCGGCAGCCACTTCCACAGCAGCAGCTTGATCTCGGCGATCAGCGGGAAGTGCGTGGCGTACAGGAAGAACGCGAACGGACCCCAGCGGGCGATCTTCCCGCCCCAGCCCGAGGCGGCCAGGCGCAGGAACAATCCCCAGCACGCGATCACCCCCACCAGCCGCATCGCGCGGGTCATCGCGCCCAGCACCGGCGTCGGCTCGTCGAAGGCGTAAGGTGCCATCGCGCGCGCCACCACGATCAGCACGTAGGCCACCACGAACAGGATCGTGGCTTGCGCGCTGATGCCGACGTCGATCCGCTTCGAGCGGATCAGCCCGCCGACGTAGAAGAAGAACACCACGTCGGGGCGGAAGAAGATCTCGAGGTCATAGTTCACCAACCAGACCGCGCCCAGCGCCACGGCCGCGGTGAACGGCATCCACTTCAGCAATGCCCAGAGAATCGGGCTGAGCAGCACGGTCAGGAACAAGTCGCGCACGAACCAGAACTGGAACGCCAACGGGTGGTGATCGAGCGCGAAGATCGCGTTGAAGAACTGCCTGGGCCCGGCCTGCGAAAAATCGATGTTGAGCGCGTGCAGAACCGGGTAGCGCGGCGAGCAGGCGAACACGATCAGCAGCACCGCGAGGTAGAGGAAATTCCAGAGCACCAGCGGCAGGTAGAGCGTCACGACGCGCTTGCGCACGCGGCTCGACAGCGCGGCGACCGGCTCCGCATCCGCGGCATCGAAGAACGAGAAGAACAGCCAGCCCGAGATCATGCTGAGCAGCGGTACGACGCTCAGGAAGAAGAACAGCAGGAAGCTGTTCACGAAGGTGGCCACCTCGTACTCGGTGATGCTCATTCCGCCGAACGGGCTCAGGCGGAAATTCGGAAACATGCCGTAGTGAAGGAAGACCAGTCCGACGATCAGTGCGATGCGCGCGAAGTCGATGGTGCGCGAGAGCTGTGCGGCAGGCACGGTGCTGACGTGGCGTCCCACGTGGGGCCGCAGCCAAAGCCAGAAATCCCCCGTCATCCTGGTCGCGCTGAACATTCCGGGCGATGTTCACCCCACGGCCTGTCGCCGCACAGCGACGGGAGCGATGATCGAACTCCCGTCGCTCACCCCGGGTTGTTGTCAACGCCGTCCGACAGGCCGTGCAGGGGGGACGAGGAGCGGTATCGTCCGCGCGAATCGAGCTGCACGGTCATGGCACGCTGCCGGTAACGCAGCCGCACCGGTCGCGAGGGCGCGCCGATGAGCTCGAGGCGGCGCAGCTCGCCATCGCGCCAGGCCAGATCGACGACCAGCCCTCCCCGGGCCCGCACGCCGCGCACTTCACCCTCGGGCCAGGCGCGTGGCAATGCGGGCAGCAGGTGGATTTCGCCACCCCAGGATTGCACCAGCATTTCCAGGATCCCGGCGGCACCGCCGAAGTTGCCGTCGATCTGGAACGGGGGATGGGCGTCGAAGAGATTCGGGTACGTGCGCCGCGGTCCCATCAGCGACTGCAGGATGCGGTGGGCACGTTCGCCATCGCCCAGCCGCGCCCACAGGCACAGGCGCCAGGCGGTGCCCCACCCCGTGGCGAAGTCGCCGCGCAAATCGAGGCTCACCTTCGCCGCGTCGGCCAGGGCCGGCGTGTCGCGTGTGTTGATCTGCCCACTGGGATACACCGCATACAGGTGGGACACGTGCCGATGATGCGGTTCCGGCGCCTCGAGATCCCAATCCTCGAGCCACTCCTGCAACTGTCCCCCACGACCGATGCGGTCGGGCGCGAGTCGCTGCGCGGCCCGCTCGATTTCCGGCAGCAGGCTGGCATCGAGTTGCAGCTCGCGGCCCGCCGTCACCGTGTGCGCGAACAGGTCGCGCAGGATCTGGCGGTCCATCGCGGGTCCGATGCACAGCGAGCTGCCGAACGGATGCGCGTTTTCGGGCGACAGGGATGGCGAGGTCACGAGACCCCGGCCGCTCGCGTCGTCGACCAGGGTATCGAGGAAGAACAACGACGCGTCGCGCATCAGTGGATAGAGGCGCCGCAGCGTCGCCGGATCGCGGCCGTAGTCGTAGTGATCCCACAGTGAATTGCACAGCCACGCGCCGCCGCAGGGCCACAACCCCCAGAACGGGCCGTCGATCGGCGCCGCCGCGCGCCACAGGTCGGTGTTGTGGTGCGCGACCCAGCCGCGCGCGCCGTACATTTCGCGCGCCGCGCGTGCGCCGGTGACGGCCAGCTCTTCCACCATCCTGAACAACGGCTCCACGCAGGCGCCGAGCCCGGCGGGGTCCGCGGGCCAGTAGTTCATCTCCGTGTTGATGTTGATGGTGAACTTGCTGCCCCAGGGCGGATTGACACCCTCGTTCCAGATGCCCTGCAGGTTCGCGGGCTCGGTACCCGGCCGCGACGAGGAAATGAGCAGGTAGCGCGCGTACTGGAAGTACAGCGCGGCCAGCGACGGATCGTCGGCGGTCTCGGCGGCCGCGACGCGCACGTCGGTCGGCTCGTCGGCCGGCTTCTTCGCGGGCAGTTCCAGCGACACCGCGGAATAGAGCTTGCGGTAGTCGCGCAGGTGCGCGCGCTCGAGCTCGCCCGGCGAGTGTCGCGCGGCTTCGTCCAGGATCGAGCGCGTGCGCGCCAGCGGATCGCCGCTCACATCGTCGTAGCGCACGAAACTGGTCGCCGCGGCGAGCTGCAGCATTGCGCGGCTTGCGCCGCGCACGGCGAGCCGGCCATTCGCCGAGGTCACTTCGCCGTCGGTGATGACGCGCAGCCGCAGCGCGAAGCTCAACGCAGCCGGAACGCCGGGACCCTTCTCGTTGTGACCCGTGATGACGAGGCCGTCGGCGCCGTCGGATTGCACGTCGACCAGGCCCGGGTCCTCCCGCAGCGCTTCGATGCCCAGCCAATCCGGCGCACCCGCGGGCGGCGCGGTGGCCAGCCCCGCGAAATCGGGCGAGATGTATTTCACCCGCCGCGGGCCGCGGTATGCCAGCGCGAAGTTCAACGCCCCCCGCGGCGCGCGCAACTGCGACACCAGGACCTGCTGCGGGCCCGACACGTACACGCTGCGCGTGTGCGAGCCGCGCGCGTCGCGGAAGGCGGTGCGCGCCATGGCCGACTCGAGGTCCAGCTCGCGAACGTACTGCCGCGGCACGAGCGCTTCCTCGAACTGCAGGAACAGGTCGCCCGCCGATCCGTACGCCATCTGCTGCAATGGATTCGCCATCACGTCCGCACTCGCCAGCGCCGCCGCGTCGGCATAGCGCCCCTCGGCGAGCAGCGCGCGAACGCGCGGGATGGCCGCACGCGCCCGCGGGTTCTCGGGCGCATAGGGCGCGCCGCTCCACAAGGTGTCGATGTTGAGCTGCCAGCGTTCCTGCGCGACCCGGCCGAACACCATGGCACCCAGGCGGCCATTGCCCACCGGCAGCGCTTCGTTCCAGGTTGCCGCGGGCGCGCGGTAGCTTAGTCTGTGCCCGCGGCGCGCCGGCGCCGCACCCGCGAGGCCACCCGGCAGCGAACTACCCGCTGCTATCGCCAGGAACGTTCGGCGCGTGAATCGCCCGCTCAGGCGACGCTCTGGATGTTCTTCGCGTCGCGCTTGTCGAGCGCGTGGCCGTAGCAGCCCACGGCCGCATTGCGCAGGGTCGCCAGCAGCACGTTGGCAGCGGGTGACAACAGCCAGTCCGAGCGCGTGATGATGCCGAAGGCGTCCATGGTGCACGACAGGGTGAGCGGGAGAATCGACAGCATTCCGTAGGTCGCGTAGTAGCGCGCGACTTCGGTGGGAATCACCGCCAGGAACTCGGTCTGCTGCAGCATCTTGGTCACGAACAGCAGCGAGGCGGTCTCGATCACCTGGGCCGGGGGTGCGAGGCTCGCCTCGCGATACATCCGGTCGAAGCGCTCGCGCAGCACGCTGCCGACCGGCGGCACCACCCAGGGCTTCTTCTGCAGCGCGGCGAGCGACAGCCCGGCGACGTTCATCAGCGGATGCCCCGGGCGCGCCACCACGCACACCGGTTCCTCGGCGATGCGTTCGTATTGCAGCCCGGTCCGCTCGCGCAGCTCGCACAATCTTCCCACCATGATGTCGAGCTTCCCCTTCTCGAGCTGCTCGATGAGGATGTCGCTCGACTCGACGTGCAGCTCGACGCGCAGCTTGGGATTCTCGCGCGCCACCACCATGAGCGCGTTGGGAATGAGGCTGAGCGCCGGGCCCGTGATGGTGCCGAGGCTCACGTGACCGGAGAGTCCGGTCTTGAGCGCGTCGACTTCCTGGCCCGCTTCACGCAGCGACGACAGCGCGTTGCGCGCGTGCCGGATCATGCTCTCGCCGTACCAGTTGGCCTTCATGCCGCGGGCCTGTCGCTCGAACAGGCTCACACCCAGCATGTCCTCGAGGTCCTTGAGCAGCTTGGACGCCGCCGGCTGCGACATGTTGAGCAATTCAGCGGCGCGGTGGATGTTGCCCTGGTCCGCTATGGCGATGAGCAGCATCAGCTGGCGCGTCTTCAGGCGCGCGCGGATGAACCACGGTGTATTCGCGGACATTGTTCGACCCCCCATGGCGAAACGTGTCCTGAAATAGCACGCGCCCGGTTTGCTGCCAAGCAGCCCGATATGTGAAGCCCTATGTCGCGATAACCCTTTTCGAGGTTTTCGCGGTTGTGACCACGCAACGCGCTCAAAGCCGCGCAGCTTCGCGCGGGCACGCTCATCTGCCCGGCCCGGATCACTCCACCGCGAGCACCGCCACCGACGCGGGCGGCAGCTTGACTGAGATCCGGCCGCCCGCGGCCCTGGCGGCCAACGGCTTCGGCACGACCACGGAGGGAGCCTCGAAGGTGTTGACGCTGTCGATGCGCGGCGCGGCGAGCACCTGGCCCTGGGCGCGCGTGGCCCGGATCCCGGAGACCGCGAACTCGACGTTGGCGGCATTCTTCGGATCGAGGTTGGTCAGCGACACCCACAATTTCCCGGCGGCGTCGCGCGCCGCGATGGCATCCACGCGCGGCAGCTCGATGTCGCCGCTCTTCCAGGTCCCCGGCGCCAGTTGCACGGGCACCAGCGTGGCATCCTGGAACGGCACGTACATGTGGAACACGTGGTACGTGGGCGTCAGGATCATCTTCTCCTTCTGCGTGAAGATCATCGCCTGCAGCACGTTGACCATCTGCGCGATGTTCGCGGCGCGCACGCGATCGCCGTGGCGCGCGAAGATGTTCAGGTTGAGCGCGGCCACCAGCGCGTCGCGCTGGCTGTTCTGCTGCTCGAGGAAGCCCTCCGGGCTGCCCGGCGTCGGCGCGAGCCACGCGCCCCATTCGTCGACCACCAGCGCGATCTTCTTGTCCGGGTCGTAGCGGTCCATCACCGCGCTGTGCGTGCTGACCAGCGACTCCATGTTGAGCGTCGCCTTGAGGATGGTGGCGTATTCGCTCTCGCCGAACCCCGTGGCCTTGAACGACGGCGGCCATTTCACCACCGTGTAGGAGTGCAGCGAGAGACCCTCGATGTCCCACGCCCAGGTCTTCTCCTTCCACGCCTTCATCACCGCCTCGGTATATCCGGTGTCGGCGCCATCGGGTCCCACCGCGATGCGTCGCATCGGCTGCGCCGTGTTGTAGTTGCGCGCGTAGCGCGCGTAGACCTTGAGGTGATTGACGTATTCGTCGGGCGTCATCGAGCCGCCGCAGCCCCAGCTCTCGTTGCCGATGCCTAACAAGGCCACCGGGAACGGCGCCGGATGCCCGTTGGAGGCCCGCTCCTGCGCGAGCGCGCTCGGCTGCGCGGTCGTCATGTATTCCAGCCAGTCGGCGGCTTCGGCCGGGGTACCCGAGCCCACGTTGATGGAGATGTATGCGTCGGCGCCGATCTGCTGCACGAAATCCATGAACTCGTGCGTGCCGAAGGTGTTCGGTTCGATGACCCCGCCCCAGTTGGGATTGAGCGTAGCCGGCCGCTTGTCGAGCGGCCCGATGCCCTTGCGCCAGTGGTACTCGTCGGCGAAGCAGCCGCCGGGCCAGCGCACGTTCGGCACCTTGATGGCCTTGAGCGCCGCGACCACGTCGTTGCGGATGCCGCGCGTGTTCGGGATCGGCGAGTCCGGGCCGACCCACACGCCTTCGTAGATTCCCCGGCCGAGGTGTTCGGCGAACTGGCCGAAAATATTCCGATCGATTTTCGCGCCCGGGCGCGCTGCATCGATCGTGATTCGTGTGTTACCGCTATCGTTAGCGCTATCAGCGGCGCTGACGTGGGTGGTTAGGGCGATTGCGCACAGCGCGGCGCACGACAGTCGAAGCATTTTGACCCCTTTTTTACGGCGAACGGACGCTATCAACCGAGTTTCACTAACGCAACTTGGTTTTCGATTATGCATATGGGCATACAAGTTTCGTTATCGGGTGTTCCGGTATCGTGCGCGGCAGGTTGCACGCGCCGGAAGCGGCGCGCGCATCGTCGTTAATCTAACTAGTCTGGGGGGAGAAAAAATGAAGAAGCGAAATAGACGACTGTGGAAGGGCGCGCACGCGGCGCTGCTTTCCGCGACATCGCTGGCGACCAGCGCGGTGTTCGCGCAGGAAGCGCCGGCGAAGAACACGCCGCCGCGCGGCTCGGACGCGGAGACCGTCGAAGAAACCATCATCGTCACGGGCACGAGCATCAAGGGCGCGGAGGCGCCGATCGGCTCGAACGTGATGTCGGTCGGAGTCAACGAGCTCGAGCGCACCGCGGCCACCAACCTGTCGGCGCTGGTCAACACGATCCCGGCGCTGACCACCAACGGCTCGCTGGCGCAAGGCGAGAACCTCTGGTCGTTCTACAGCCCGCAGATCCACCAGCTCGGCGGCTCGTCATCGAACACCACCCTGGTGGTGATCGACGGCATGCGCTCGCCGGGTGGCGGCGCGCAGTTCAACCAGACGGATCCGAACATCATCCCGACCTCGGCCATGCAGCGCGTCGACGTGCTGGCGGACGGCGCCTCGGCGGTGTACGGCTCCGACGCGGTGGCCGGCGTCGTCAACTTCGTCACGCGGCGCACCTACGATGGCGCGTCCGTCAACGTCCAGGCCGCGAACGCGGCCGACTACGACACCTGGGACCTGAACGGCATCTGGGGCAAGACGTGGGACACGGGCGGCGTCTACGTCGCCGGCCAGTACAGCCAGGCCTCGCAGTTGTGGGTCAAGGATCGCGACTGGGCGTCCCGCGGCGACTATCGCGACTGGGGCGGCTCGAACACCAACAGCTTCACCTGCGCGCCTTCGACCATCCGCGTGACCGGCGTGAACAGCGGCACGAACCCGGGCGGCAGCGTGATCTTCCTGTCGCCCGATGCCACCACCCCGGTGGCGAACAACGCGTCGCTCAACGGCGCCTGCAACCTGTCCGTGTACAACTCGATGATCCCCGAGCAGTACCGCGCCAACGCGGTCATCCGCGTGGTCAACGACTTCACGGACAACCTGTCGGTGTCGGCGTCCCTCCTCTACAACCGCAACCAGACGCACGCCGACTCGGGCCCGGGCCAGCTCAACAACGCGACGGTATTCGGTACCGGTGCCGGTGTGGCCGGTCAGCAGAACCCGTTCTTCACCTCGCCGGCCGGCGCGCCGGACGCCAACACGGAAATCATCAACTGGCTGGCGCTGCGCGACGACGGCAAGTACGGATTCCAGGAGTCCCAGCAGGACGTCGTGTACGCCAACGTGGTGCTCGACTACACCATCAACGACAAGTGGTCGCTGACGTTTGCCGATTCGGCGGGCTGGAACCGCTCCTCGCTCGATGGCTTCAACCAGTTCTGCACCGCCTGCGCGATGCTGGCGCTCAACGGCACCACGCAGTCGGGCGGCAGCACGACAGCCTCCAGCATCCCGGGACAGAACGTCGTGGTGTTGCAGCTCCCGCTGAACACCAGCAATGCGCTCGACGTCTGGCAGGCCGGCAACGCGAATCGCACCGATCCGCTGGTGCTCGACCGGCTCTACACCGCCAACTCGCAGAACAACAACTACAACACCTTCAACCAGATGCGCCTGGTCGCGCAGGGTGACCTCTTCGAGATGCCCTCCGGCCCGGTGAAGATCGCCATCGGTGGCGAGTACATGTGGCAGGAGCAGCAGTTCAAGCTGAGCGGCGGCAACAACACCGGCCCGACCACCACCGGCTCGGGATATCGCGTGTACAACTTCGACCGCGACATCACCTCGGCCTTCGCCGAGGCGGCCATTCCGCTGGTCAATTCCGACTGGAACATCCCGGCGCTCCACAAGCTCGACCTGAGCCTGTCGGTTCGCTACGACGATTTCTCGGACGTCGGTGACACGACCAACCCGCGCTATGGCCTGACCTGGGGTATCACGGAAGGCTTCCGCGTCCGTGCCAACTACGCCGAGTCGTTCGTGGCGCCGCCGATCGCGGTGATGGGCGATCCCTCGCAGGGATTCCTGTACGCCTCCGGCAGCGTGGGCGGTGCGCCCACACTCAACGTTCCCACCGCGCTGTACCCGGATGTCGTGCTGATCCCGACCGCCGTCGAGGCGAACACCAACAACCCATGCACCATGGCGGTGACCACCTGCACGATCGGGCAGAACGGCACCGGAATGCGCCGCCAGCTCGGCGGCGGATTCTCGAACATGGGACCGCAGTTCGGTGAGAGCTACTCGGTGGGGTTCGACCTGATTCCCCAGGAGTTCATGCAGGGCTTCAGGATGTCGGTGACCTACTTCCGCAACGAGTTCACCGGTGGCGTCAACTCGCCGTCGCCGGCCTCGATCACCGCGTCGGGTTCGCCGTTGCTCACGCTCTGTCCCACGGGCTGCACGCAGGCGCAGATCCTCGAGTTCGCCAACGTGGCCAATGGTGCGACCATCGCCGGCTCGATCCCGCCGACGGTGTACTACCTGATCGACCAGAGCGCGCGTAACTGGCTGAACCTGACGATCGACGGCTACGACGCCCAGATCGACTACGCGTGGGACATGGGCAAAGTGCATGCGCGTACCGGCACCGCCGGCACGTACTTCACGCACTTCGACCAGCACTTCGGCACCAACCCGGAGTTCTCGGTGTTGAACACCTCGGGCTTCAACGGCGTGTTCCCGTCCATCCAGGCGAAGGCACGGACGTACTTCGGCGTGGACGTGAGCAAGTTCTCGGCCGATCTCTACTGGAACTGGATCGGCGACTACCGCAACTGGGGTGGCAGCACCTTCGCCCCGCTCACCCGCGATGCCAATGGCAACCCGAATGGCGGCGGTGACAAGGTGGATGCGACCAACACGTTCGACCTCAACCTGGCCTACCGCTTCGAAACGGTCGGGACCATCGAGGACCTTTCGGTGTCGCTCAACATCCGCAACATCACCGACGAGGATCCGCCGTTCTTCAACGGCAACCAGGGCGGATTCATGGGTGGTGCGTGGGGCTATGACAACTACACGGCCAACCCGGTCGGTCGCCTCATCACGCTCGGCATTCGCACGACGTTCTGATCGTTGCTGACAGTCCGCCCCGCCTCATGGCGGGGCGGACTTTTTATTCCCCGCTTTTCCCAAGCTGCAATCACGGAGGGTTACCGAGATGAAGACTCGCGCAGGGATTCTCGTCACTCTGGGCTCGATGGCCTGTCTCTCTTTCAACATCGCCGCCGCCACCGACCATCGGGGCGCGCACAAACCGCCACATCCGCCGGGGCTGCCGGGCGACATCATTCCGGTCGAGATCTACGATCCGCAGGGTCTCGTGGCACGCGGCCCGCAAGGACAGCTGCACATCCTCGCGGAAGGATTCAGTTTCACCGAGGGCCCGGCCGCCGACCGGCACGGCAACGTGTTCTTCACCGACCAGCCGAACGACCGCATTTACCGTTGGGATGCGGGAACCGGCGCGGTGACGCTGTTCCTCGAAGGGACCGGTCGCGCCAACGGCATGATCTTCGACCGCGACGGCGGGCTGATCGCCGCCTCCGACATGTATGGCGAGCTGTGGAAGATCCGTCCGGACGGCAGCCACAAGGTGCTGATCGACAACTACCAGGGCAAGTTGTTGAATGGCCCCAACGACGTCTGGATCAATCCCGTGAATGGCGGCATCTACATCACCGACCCGATCTTCCCGCGCGGGTATTGGGATGCCGGCGACCCGCGCCAGCAGGCCTGGGAACCCACGCATTCCGAGCAGGCGGCGCAGGGCAAGGGCGGCCACGTCTATTACCTGCCGCCGCACGGCCGCGAGCTGGTCCGGGTGACCTCCGACGCGATGGGGTGGGAATCCGATTCGTGGCCGAACGGCGTGGTCGGTACTCCGGACGGCAAGAAGCTCTACGTGAACAAGTGGTACTACGACAACCACGGCGGCACCTGGGTGTTCGACATCAAGCGCGACGGCACGCTCGCGAACATGCGCAAGTTCAGCGACTGGGGCGGCGATGGCATGTCGATGGACGAACGCGGCAACGTCTACATCAGCAATGGCGAAGGCGTGCTGGCGTTCGATCCGAATGGCAACAACATCCTGAAGATTCCCACCGGTGGCGGCGCGACCAACAACACCTTCGCCGGGCGCGATGGCAAGACGCTGGTCATCACCGGTCCCGTCGACAAGGTGACCGCCATCCGGATGACGGTCAAAGGCGCGGGAGATTCCTGTCGTTAATACCTTGCGGCAGATCGTGATCGTCGGCGGCGGGGCGGCGGGCTGGATGACCGCCGCCGCGCTGTCGCGGGTGCTCAAGCCCGAAGACGTCTCGCTGACGCTGGTCGAGTCCGACGAGATCGGCATCATCGGCGTCGGCGAGGCGACCATCCCGGACATGCTGCAGTTCAACCTCTTCCTCGGCCTCGCCGAGGAAGAGCTGATGCGCGCGACCCACGCCACTTTCAAGCTCGGCATCGAGTTCGTCGACTGGTCGGGCAAGGGCTCGCGCTACTTTCATCCCTTCGGATTCCACGGCATCGACATCGACGGCCTGGACTTCCACCAGTACTGGCTGAAATGCCGGGCCCATGGCCACGAACACCCGATCGGCGACTACTGCCTGGCGGAGATCGTCGCGCGCAAGGGCAGATTCGCCTTTCCCGACCTGAGTGTCGCGGGCGCCCCGGCCTCCTACCTCCGCTATGCCTATCACTTCGACGCGACGCTGTACGCGCGCTTCCTGCGGCGCTACGCGGAGGCACGCGGCGTCAGGCGCGTCGAAGGCAAGGTGTGCGAGGTCCTGCGCCATGCCGAAACGGGCGACCTCACCGCGGTGCGACTGGTGAGCGGGCAGACGGTCGCGGGCGAATTCTTCTTCGATTGCACCGGGTTTCGCTCGCTGCTGCTCGACCGGACACTGCAGGTACCGTGGATCGACTGGAGCCGCTGGCTGCCATGCGATGCCGCGCTCGCCGTGGCCTGCGAGCACGACGGTCCGCCGCTTCCGTACACGCGCGCGACCGCGCGGACCGCGGGCTGGCAATGGAAGATCCCGACGCAACAGCGCACCGGCAACGGACACATCTGGTGCAGCGAATTCATGAGCGAGGACGAAGCCACCTCGACGCTCACGGGCAGCCTGGACGGCGCCATCATCGGTGCGCCGCGTCTCATCCGCTTCGCCACCGGCCACCGCCAGAAATTCTGGGAGAAGAATTGCGTCGCCATCGGCCTGTCGGCGGGTTTCCTCGAGCCGCTGGAATCGACCTCGCTCTACCTGATACGCCAGGGCATCAGTCGTTTCATCGCGCTGTTTCCCGACGCTTCGCAACCCTCCATCCTGCGCGACGAATACAACCGCTGGATGCAGCGGGATTTCGAGCAGGTACGCGACCTGCTGGTGTTCCACTATTTCCGCAACGGGCGCGACGAACCTTTCTGGCTGTACTGCCGGCACATGACGGTCCCGGAAACGCTGCATCGGCGCCTCGAGCTGTTCGAGGCGGGCGGGCGATTCCTGCGCAATGAAGGCGAGCTCTTCCCGAACGCGAGCTGGGTCGCCGTGATGCTCGGCCAGGGCGTGATCCCCCGCGCCATCGATCCGGTGGTCGATGCCCGGCCGGTCGCCGAGATCGAGCCCAAGCTGGCCGCGCTGCGCCGCGCGATGAACGAGTATGCAGACGGCCTGCGGACGCACGCAGCCGTGTTGCACGGCTACTGCTCTTCCGATTCGACCCCTGTTCCAGCCCAACGGAGTTTCCAATGAAAAGGATCGCGTTTGCGCTTGCCTTCAGTGTGCTCGCAAGCCTGTGCCGCGCCGAGGACGCCGACACCTTTCACCCGGCCGAGACCAACGTGTGGGGCGCGGAATATCCGCGCGTCGATGCGAGTGGCCGCGTGCAGATCCGCATCAAGGCCCCCGATGCCAGCAAGGTGAAGCTCAATTTCTGGAGCGGACCGAAGGTCGACATGGAAAAGCAGCCGGACGGCTTCTGGACCGTGACCACGACGCCGCTGGTGCCGGGACTCCACTACTACGTGATCAACGTCGACGGGCTCGACGCCAGCGATCCGGGCAGTCGCGCGTACTTCGGCGGCTCGCGCTACACCAGCATGGTCGAGATCCCCGAGCCGGGTGCGACCTACTACTCGATCCAGGACGTGCCGCATGGCCAGGTGCGCGACGTCTGGTACCCCTCGAAGGTCACCGGCTCCTGGCGGCACGCGATGGTGTACCTGCCTCCGGACTACGAGGCCCAGCCGAAGAAGCGCTACCCGGTGCTCTATCTACAGCACGGCGGCGGCGAGGACGAGACCGGCTGGATCCGCCAGGGCCGCGCCAACTTCATCCTCGACAACCAGATCGCCGCGGGCGAGACCCGGCCGATGATCGTCGTGATGGCGTACGGCTACGCGCGGCGCGCCGGCGCGGCGCCGCCGAAGACCAACCTCGCCATGGGCTCGCCGGAGATGGTGAAGCAGATGCAGGAGATGTCGTCGGCCTTCGAGGACGACGTCACCCAGGTGCTGATCCCGTTCGTCGACAAGACCTATCGCACCCTGGCGGATCGCGATCATCGCGCCATGGCCGGCCTGTCGATGGGTGGCTTCCAGACCTTCCAGGTCACGCTGAACCACCTCGACCTGTTCTCGCACATCGGCGGATTCAGCGGTGCCGGCGGCATGATGGAAGACCGCAAGCCCGACATGACGACCGACTTCAACGGCGCGTTCGCGGATGCCGCGGCCTTCGCCAGGAAAGTGCACGTGCTGTACCTCGGCGTCGGCACGGCCGAGCCCGAGCGCTTCCAGACCCGCCTGCGCGGGCTGCACGACGCACTCACCGAGGCGGGCATCGCGCATGTCTGGTGGCAGTCGCCGGGCACCGATCACGAGTGGCAGACGTGGCGGCGCAATCTCAAGGATTTCGCGCCGCGCCTGTTCCGCAAGTAATCAGCGGATCAGCACCAGCGATTGCGACACCTGGCGGGCGGCGCGCTGGAGCATCGCCCGCGTCTTGTCGAGCGTGAGCTTCTGCGCGCGGCGGCTCCCGGCCAGGAAAGGCACGGTCAGGGCGGCAACCACCCGGCCCTCGCGCGCGTGGATCGGATAGCTGATGTCGGTGACCCCGGCCGCAAGGGCGCTCGGCAGGATCTCGCAGCCGCGCGACCGCACGCGCGCCAGCCTGCGTTCGAGCACTTTGCGGCCGAGGGGCCAGGGCGCCGGGATGAGCCGCAGGATCGACGCGCGCACATCCGGTTCGGCGAACGCCAGCAGCAAATGGCCGGGGCTGGTGGCGATCAGGTCCACCACGGCCCCGACCCGCATCGAGAAACCACCTGGCGTGGCCGCGTTCTCCTGTCGCAGGATCACGAGTCCATGACCTCCGGCGGGCACGACCAGGTGGCAGGACTGGTTGATGTCGTGGGACAGCTGGCTCATCACCGGCGCGGCGACCAGCGACATCGCCTGCGCCGGCGTCCCGCGATGCGCGAGCTCCAGCAACCGGTAGGTGACGGTGTAGCGCGAGCTCTCCGGATCCTTCTGCAGCCACTGCCGCCGTTCCATGACCACCGCGACCCGGAAGATCTCGCTGAGTGAACGCTTGAGGCGGAACGCGATCTCGGAAATCGTCAGCCCGTTCTGCTCGCCCGCCAGCAGCTCGATGATGTCGATGCCCTTCTCGAGCGCGGGCGCCTTGTAGTCGAGCCGCCGGACGCGGTTGACGGTCGTGTGCTTGGTGGCTGGCATCGATGGCCGCGAGCTTACCAGCGTCCTCTCCCCGTCTCCTTCGCGGGTAGTGAGGCGGAAGGATTTCATCGCCCCGCCCGACGAGCAGAGTGCCGCCGGCTTGTCAACGCGTGCGCGCGCCGCGCACCGGCGTCGATTTTCTTTACGCAGGCGCTTCGAGCGGCACCTCGTGGGGCGCGCTACGCCAACACGTGACGCCGGCGGGCGCGTGGGCCACACATATAAAGAAGAGGCGCCGGTGCGCGGACGATTCAGCGCGTCCGGGCGCCCGCAGGCGCTAAGTGACTGCATTAAGTAAGATTCTTCGCGAGCCAGCGCCAGCACGTTGTCAGTGAATTCCGACGATGTGAAACCGGTCGCGGCACGTTCCGGGTGCATGTGTCAGCGCGGCGTGAGTCCAATGTCCCATGCGCCCTTCCTCACGGAGCGCGCGCACTCGCCGTGGAGAGGTGTATTCTCCAGACCACTTCCTCAGCCGGTAGAAAAAATTACTCGCCGGCGAGGTGTTCGACGATGACGGGAGAGGTTCCAGCGATTTCGTCATCGCTGTTCAAAAATCATTCTTCAAATTTCTCTTGCAGGGGAGTTAGACGAGCATGAACAGGAAGATCACGCGATTACTTTGCACGATGGTCGGTGCCGGCATGGTGATTGCCGCGACATCGTCCGCAGCACCTACAGCCAACAGCAGATTCCAGCGCGTCCAGGTACTGACGCCGGCCGCGGCCAAGGCCGTGCCGATGAGCATGGACAAGACGCCCGTCACGGTCGTCGCCGTCCTCCCGGGCCCGTCCGTCGCCAACGCGCAGGAGTCGGCCGGCCGCAAGCTCTCGCCCGCCGAGCGCCAGGCCATCAAGGCCCAGCGCCGCAGCGAGCAGTTGGGCAAGCGCGCGCAGATCGAAGCGGCCGGCGGCCGCGTGATCGGCAGCTTCCAGAGCGCGGTGAACGGCCTCAAGGTCCGCATTCCGCAGAACCAGATCGCGGCGCTTCGGCAGGTGCCGGGCGTCGTCAAGGTGCTGCGAGTCAACACCTACCACACCGACAACGCCGCCAGCGTGCCGCGCATCAATGCGCCGGCCGCGTGGTCGGGCGTGAACGGTGTCCACGGTGAGCACATCAAGGTCGGCATCATCGACACCGGCATCGACTACACGCACGCCAACTTCGGCGGCCCGGGCACGGTTGCCGCGTTCGACGCGGCGGCGGCGTCCAGCACGGCGCCGGCCGACCCCGCATACTTCGGGCCCAATGCGCCGAAGGTGAAGGGCGGCATCGACCTGGTCGGCGACGACTACAACGCCAACGTGGACGACTCCGTCCCGGTGCCGGATCCCAATCCGCTCGACTGCAACGGCCACGGCAGCCATGTGGCCGGCACCGCCGCCGGCTTCGGCGTGAAGAGCGACGGCACCACCTACTCCGGTTCCTACGACAACCTCACCCACGCCAACAACCAGTTCCTGATCGGACCCGGCGTTGCGCCGAAGGCCGACCTGTACGCGATCCGCGTGTTCGGTTGCGCGGGCTCGACCAATGTCGTGGTCGAGGCGATCGAATGGGCCATCGACAACGACATGGACGTCATCAACATGTCGCTGGGCTCCGACTTCGGCCCGGCGGACAGCGCGGATGCCCTCGCGGCGGACGACGCGGTCAAGGCCGGCGTGGTCGTGGTGATGTCGGCCGGCAATGCCGGCAACGTCAACTACATCACCGGTTCGCCGGGAACGAGCACCAAGGGCATCGCGGTCGCCGCGGGCAACAAGGAGCTCAATGACCGGACCGCGATCTTCTCGCTGCCCGCCGTGCCATCCGGCCCGGCCGCGAAGAACATCGGCGCCATCAACGCGAACAACGGCAACTTCATCTCGCCGGCCAACCTCGAGGTCGTCGTGCTGAGGGACGCCACCGGCGCCGTCAGCCTGGGTTGCGATCCGGCGGAATACGTCGCCGCGGGTGTCGCGGGCAAGATCGCCGTCGTGCAGCGCGGCGTTTGCGCGCGCGTGGCCCGCGCGGTGTTCGGCCAGCAGGCCGGTGCCGCGGCGGTCGTCATGATCAACAATGCGACCACGCTGCCGCCCTTCGAGGGCGAGATCACCGGCAATCCCGACACCGGTGAGCAGTACCTCGTGACCATTCCGTTCTTCGGCGTTCGTGGCCTCGCGGCCACCAGCACCTCGGACGGCTTCGCGCTCGCGGCTCGCCACGGCATGAACATCGGCATTACCGAAGGCACGCCGATCGTCCCGGTGCTCGCGGCGTTCACCTCGACCGGACCGCGCCTGCCGGACGCGAAGCTCAAGCCCGATGTCGCGGCGCCTGGCGTCAACATCGTCTCGACGCTCGTGGGCGGCGGCAACCAGTCGCTGACCATCAGCGGCACCTCGATGGCGGCGCCGCACGTGACCGGTGTCGCGGCCCTCGTCCTGCAGTCGCATCCGAAGTGGAAGCCGGCGGCGGTGAAGTCCGCGATCATGAATAGCGGCGACGCTTCGGCGTTCTCCGACTACGCGGCGCGTCGCGCGGGCACGGGCATGGTGAACGCGGGCTCGGCCGTGGGCACCCAGGCCTATGTCTTCGCGGACAAGGACGAGACCACGGTGAACTTCGGTGTCGAGGAGTTCAGCACCGACCTGTCGCGCACCCGCAAGCTGACGGTGAAGAACGACGCGGCCACGCCGGCCACGTTCAACATCAGCGTCGAGCGCAAGGCGGGTTCGCCGCACACCGTCACCACCAGCCTGTCGCAGATCACCGTGCCCGCGAAGGGCCAGGCGAACTTCGACATGACGCTGACGGTGCCGGCAGCCACCGCGGGCAATTCGGACACGTTCCGCGACGCCGCGGGCCTGGTCACGTTGACCCCGGACACGGCCGCTTCGAACAAGGGCATCAGCATGCGCGTGGCGTACTACCTGGTACCGCGCGTGTCCTCGAACGTGGACGCCAAGATCAAGTTCTCGCAGAAGACCTACGCCGGCACGGTGACGGTCACGAATGCGGGCAGCCCGATCGCCGCCACGGCGGACTTCTACGCCTGGGGCCTCGAAGACCCGTACCAGCAGCAGGATCGTGTCGATCTGCGCGCCGCCGGCGTGCAGGCGTTCGACTTCGACGCCAGCAACAAGCTGCTCGTGTTCGCGGTGAACGACTGGAAGCCGTGGTCCACTCCGATCTCCAACGAGTTCGACATCTCGATCGACTCGAACGGCGACGGCAACACGGACTTCATCGTGTTCAACGTCGACCTCGGCTGGCTGCAGACCGGTGACTTCACCGGCCAGAACGTGGCCGCGGTCTACAACGTCAACACCGGGACGATCGCGATCGACTTCCTGACGCAGTCGACCACCGACTCCAGCACCATGCTGATCCCGGTGCTCTCGTCGCGCCTGGGCCTGTCGGCGGCCAACCCGCGCTTCACCTACCAGGTGACGCTGTTCGACTTCTTCGGCGACCTCTCCGACAACCTGCCGGACAAGGCGTCGTTCAATGCGTGGACCCCGGCGATCACCAACGGTCAGTTCGTGACCCTGGCGCCGAACGCCACCGTCGAAGTGCCCGTGTCGGCCCACCCGACCGAAGCGCTGGTCACGCGGCCGAAGGGCTACATGATCGTCACGACGGACAACAAGAACGGTGCCAAGGAAGCGAAGCTGCTCAGAATGGAGTTCTGATCCAGTCGATACGAAGGCGCCCAGGCTCGAAGGCCTGGGCGCCTTTTTTATTGCCGGCGTTTCAGTGCGGCGCCGACTGCACGTAGATGGCGCGCTCGTGCGAGAACGCCTTGAAGCCGAACACGCCGTGGTAGCTGCCCATGCCGCTCTGGTTGACGCCGCCGAACGGCAGCCGGCTCTCGAGGTAATGCGAGAAGAACCCGTTGATAGTCACGCCGCCCGATGAGGTGCGGGTGAGGATCTTCTCGATCGTGCCCGGGTCATCGCTGTAGATGTACAGCGCCAGCGGCTTGCCCCCGCGCGTGATGTGGCCGATGACCTCGTCGAGATCCCGGTAGGTCACCAGCGGCACGATGGGCGCGAAGATCTCTTCCTGCAGGATCTGCATGTCGGGCGTGACGTTGGTGAGCAGCGTCGGGTGGATGGTGCGATCGCCCGGCTCGAGCGTACCGCCCACCGCCACCCTGGCGCCCTTGGCGACGGCCTCGTCGAACAGCTTGCGGACACGCGCGAAGTTCTGCTCGTTGACGATCTGCGCGATGCTCTCCTTGCGGATCCTGCCGTCGTCGCCGTACAGGTTCTGCTTGACCCGCGCCTGGAATTCCTCGACCAGCGCCTGCTGCTGCGACTCCTTGACGAACACGTAGTCGGGGCTGATGCAGGCCTGGCCGCCGTTGAACTGCTTGGCGGCCGCGAGATCGGCGGCCACTTTCTTCACGTCCGCGTGCTCGTCGACGATGACCGGCGACTTGCCGCCGAGCTCGAGCGTCACGCTCGCGAGGTGCTTCGCCGCGGCCGCCATGACGATCTTGCCGACGCGCGTGCTGCCGGTGAAGAAGATGTGGTTGAACGGCAGCTCGAGCAGCGCGGAGGCCACGTCGATGCCACCCTCGAACAGCGCGACTTCCTGCTCGTCGAAGGCCTGGCGGACGATCTTGCCGGCGACGCTGGCCGTCGCCGGGCAAAGATCCGTGAGCTTCACCATGCAGCAGTTGCCGGCCGCGATCGCCGCCGCGAGCGGCCCGAAGGTCAACCCGAGCGGAAAGTTCCAGGGCCCGAGGATCAGGCACACGCCGCGCGCCTCGTAGACGATGCGCGCCTGGTCGTGGTTGTTCGCCGAGGGAGTCACCTCGACGGGCTTCATCCACTCGTCGAGACTGTCGATGTTCTTCTGGATGTTGCCGAGCACGCCGAGGACTTCGGTCACCTTGATCTCGCCCTCGGGCTTGCGCGTGTCCTTCCGGACCGCCGCCATGATCTCGTCGGCGTGGGCCTGGATGGCGGCTTGCAGCTTGCGGAGTTTCTCCTTGCGCTGCGCGGCGGTTGAAGCTTTCGTCTCCCACTGGTGGGCCTGCTGGAGCGCGAATACGCGCGCGATGTCTGCAGAAAAACCCGGGGTCGTCTGCCTGGCGGGAGTGGACATGGTGCTCTCCGGTGAACTCGTCGGCCTGCCCGAAGCTGCTGTGTAGTACAGCGTCGTGCGTCGCGCCAGCCCGGCAGCGAAGGCGGACCCGACCCATCCGGTACTGCCACGAACGCCACGCCACAATTCGCCCGAATGAGCGCGCAGACCTGCCGGAATCGTCCGGCAGGATCACGGGCTCGGCTCCAGGTGATAAGGAGGACCTCATGCGAACGCCACTTTTCTTCTTGCCGCTGTGCTGGCTCGCAGGCGTGCATGCGCAGGATGGCACCGCTCCGTGGCAACCCCCGGCCGGCCATTCGCAGATACCGATCTGGCCCGGAAAGGTGCCCGATGCGTTGCCGGATCCACGGCCGGAAACGGGAGATCCCGACGGCGGCGCTTTCAACGTCAGCATCCCGACGATGACGCGGTATTCGCCCCAGGATGGCGGTTCTGGCGTGGCCATGGTGGTGTTCCCCGGAGGCGGCTACCAGGCGCTGGCGATGGTCGGCGAGGGCACGGAGATCTGCGACTGGCTGGTGTCGCGCGGCATGACCTGCGTGCTGCTCAAGTACCGCGTCCCGGACTCCGGCCCGACGATGAAGAATGGAAAGACATACTACCCACCCGTGCAGACGGCGGTGCAGGACGCGCAGCGCGCCTTGAGCCTGGTGCGCCAGCACGCCCGGGAATGGCACGTCGATCCGCACAAGATTGGCGTCATCGGCTTCTCCGCGGGCGGGCATCTCGCCGCCGCGGCCAGCACGCGCTTCGCGCGGCGCTCCTATCTACCCGTCGATGCCGCGGACCGGCTGAGCTGCAGGCCCGACTTCGCGATACTCGTGTACCCGGGACACCTGTGGACGCCAGGAACCGAACTCACGCTGCGCACGGACATCCAGGTTCCGGCCGACACGCCGCCTACCTTCCTGCTGCAGGCACAGGACGATCCCGTCGATCCCGTGAAGCATTCCCTGACCTACTACCTCGCGCTGCAGAAGGCCGGCGTACCCGTGGAAATGCACTTGTATGCGCAGGGCAAACACGCCTTCGCGCTGCGCCGGCCCGAGCTGCCGATCGGCCGCTGGCCATCACTCGTCGAGCAATGGCTGCACACCATCGGAATGCTCGGGCCGCCGGTCAGCGGAAACTGATCCAGTCCACCTCGACGGGCTCGGCCCCCGCGCCGCTCACGAAGAGGTCGTGTACGCCCTTGGGAATCCGGTTCGCGGAGCCCTTGGCGACGGTCCAATCACCGTTCGGGTCGACCACCACCAGCGCCAGCACAGGCCCGTCCGGCTTGTCGAGGCGCACTTCGATCGAGCTCTTGCCGGTCGCCTTCACGCGCGCCTCGATCGATTTCTGCCTGCCGCGCCCGAAGTCGACCTCGTTGAAGCGCACCCATGAGCCGGGACCGTTGAACGTGGTCTTCCAGCCGGCGAATGGATTCGCATCGTCCAGGAACGAGATCGAAACGCCCTCGGGACTCTTCGCGCTGTAGCGGTCGATCTGGATGTCGCTCTTCGCACCCACCAGGCCCACGCCGCGCAGCGTCGGCATGACCTTCTGGATGGTGCCGTCGGCGTTGAAGAACAGCTTGTCGGCGCGGATCGAGCGGTTCTTGTCGAAGCCGGGCGAGAGGTCGCGGTCGTGGTAGAAGAGGTACCACTGCCCTTTCCAGTCGATCAGCGAATGGTGCACCGTCCAGCAGCCGCTCTCCGACTCGTCGAGGATCACGCCTTTCCATTCGTACGGGCCCAGCGGCGAGCTGCTGGTGGCGTATTCGAGCCGCTCGATCTTGTTGGCGACGTGCGGATAGGTCAGGTAGTAAGTGCCGTTGCGCTCGAACGTGAACGGCCCTTCCTGCAAGCCCTTTTTCGGCAGGTTGTCGAAGGTCTGCGGCTCGCCCTCGATCTCCGTCATGTTGGGCTTGAGCTTGGCGGCCCACAGCTTGTCCCGGCCTGACCAGTATAGATAGGCGTTGCCGTCGCTCGCCTGCAGCACGCCGGGATCGATACCCTGCACGCCTTCGATGGGAGTCGGCAGCACCTTGAACGGTCCGTAGGGCTTGTCGGCAACCGCGACGCCGATGCGGAAGCCGCCGCCGATCTCCTTCTTGGCCACCGCGGGGAAATAGAAGTAGTACTTGCCATCCTTGAACACGCAGTCCGGCGCCCACATCGCGTACGCGGTCTGGTCGGCCCAGGGCACGTCCGAGCGCGTGACGATCACGCCGTGGTCCTTCCAGTCGGTGAGATTGTCCGAGGAGAAGACGTGGTAGTCCTCCATCACGAACCACTTCGGTCGCCCCGTGTATCCCGGTGGCTCCTTGATGTCATGCGAGGGATAGACGTAGATCCGGCCCTCGAACACGCGCGCGGTCGGATCGGCGGTGAATTGGTCCGTGACCAGGGGGTTCGTCGCCAGCGCGGCGTTGGTGTACGCCAGTCCTACGACGAGGGAGGCAATGAAGAGACGTGAAGTTGGTTTCATGGTGCCGGCCGGTTGCGGAGGTTGCCGGCGCGCAGTGTAGCAGCGCCGTGCCAGACTCCAGCAGGTGACGATCTGGACCATAGGCCACTCGACCCGGACGCTCGACGAGCTGCTGGCCTTGCTCGCGCCATTCGAAGTCCAGGCGGTGGCCGACGTGCGGCGCCACCCCGGGTCGCGCCGGCAACCCTGGTTCCTGCGAGAGGCGCTCGAAGCCTCGCTACCGCCACGCGGCTTCAAGTATCGCTGGATTCCTGCGCTCGGCGGCCGACGCCGCGCGCGCCCCGACTCGACCAACGATGCCTGGCGCAATGCTTCGTTCCGCGGGTACGCCGACTACATCGAGACACCGGAATTCGCGGACGGGCTGGAGGTGCTGCTCGATCTCGCGCGCCAGCGACGCACCGCCATGATGTGCGCGGAGATCCTCTGGTGGCGCTGTCACCGGGCGCTCATCGCCGACGTGCTGAAGTTTCGCGGCATCGAGGTCGTGCACATCCTCGATGAAAAGCACGCCGTGGCGCACCCGTACACCTCGGCGGCCCGCATCGTCGATGCGCGCCTCAGCTATGCGGCGCCGGAATCTGGCACCGCAGCAGGTTCGCCGGGTGATCTTTGACCTGAAACATCCGGAGGGACGTCAGCCCGGACGAGGCGCCCATCGCGCGCCACGACTAGATCTCGTCGATCGACACTTCCCGCAGGTAGTAGCCGGTGTCGAGCCGTCGCGTCCGCAGCGACCGATCCACGGCGCGCAGCGTGATCGCGTAGGTGCCGGTCGCCGCGGGCCGCCAGTCGTGCTCCCACAACGCCCAGGGCGCTTGCGACACCTCGCCCATGCATAGGGACTGCCAGGGCCCGTCGCCGAAGCGGATCTCGAGCGCGGCGCCGCGCGCCGTGCCGCCCCACTGGATGCCGACGACCCGGTAGCGGATCGCGCCGGACACCCGCCACTTCTCGACGCGCACGGGCATCGCCGCGAGATCGATTTCCGCCGGTAGATAGTCACGCGCAAGCTCGGGCGTGCCATGCTGCTGCGTGCGCGATGCGAATTCGCGCATCTGCGAGGTCGCGGGCTCGTCGTCGCCCACGAAGCGCAGCTCGTCGACCCACTTGATGCAGGTGCAGCCGTACCAGCCCGGCACGACGAGCCGCACCGGTGCGCCGTGATCGTCCGGCAACGGCGCACCGTTCAACCCGGTGGCGAGGAATGCGCCGGTCTGCTCGAGCTGCTCGAAGGTGAATATCCAGCTCGCGCCGGGCGTGGACCGTTCCGAAGATTGCGAGTACTGGTCGAAACCCGAGACCCGGAGCCGCGTCGCCCCGGCGGGAATCTCGAACCGATCGATGGCATCGAGCACGCGGATCCCGCTCCAGTCGGCGCTGCTGATCAGGCCGAAGCTGGCATTGCGCGAATTGCCGCTGCATTCCATGAGGTGGGTCCCCTGTGATGCAACCCGCGGCTCGAGTTCATCGAGGAACAGGTCGGACGCGGTGCCGCCGAGATCGACCATCGAGATACGCCAGCGCGCCTCGGGCACGAGCAAGTCCGGATACCGCGTGCGGATGTAGAACGTTTCGCTGGGCGTCACGAGGTGGGTCGCGTCGAGCGTCGACAAGTCGGTGAAGAGCCGACCGTCGAGGCCCGCGCCGAAGGCCTGGTCCAGCGGACGCTCGCTCTCGCCCACGAAGGCCACGTCGTCCAGTCGCTGCCCGCCCGCGAACGGATCGGGGCACTCGGTCGGGCTTGGCGAGGGAGGTGGCGCGGGACCCGGGGACGGGGAAGGCGCCCGGCTGTCGGAAGCGCCACCGCCGCCGCCTCCGCACGAGCCGAGCAGCAGCGCGCCGCCGAGGCCGAGGCCGTTCTGCAGGAACCGGCGGCGCGCCATGCCACTCATGGTGGGCAGTGTCGGCGCGGGACTACTTCGGCGCGATAGTCCTTCGGGACGAAAGCGATTCGCGGATACGCACAGGCGGGCGCCCGAAGATCTTCAACAAGGCCTGCAGCGCAGGCCCGACGCGGCGGATCTCATCGAGATGGGCGGCCGACAGGCGATCGAGCACCCGCGATGCCTTGGGCGTGAGCACCAGGGTCACGCGCCGCCGATCGCCGGCGTCCGCGCGGCGGCGAACGAGCCCGAGCGCGCACAGCCGGTCGACCAGCTCCACCGCGGTGTGATGCCGGCACAGGAGCCGCTGCGCGACATCGGCGATCGACGCGCTGCCGGTTCCCGACAGCGAGCGGATCACCAGCAGGGCCTGGTGCTGCGAGGGCGCCAGGCCGCAGGAGCGCGCCGCCCGCGCGCTGAACTCGAGGAATTGCCGCAACCCGAAGCGGAAGTCCGCCAGGCGGCGGTAGTCGTCATCGGTCATCTTCGTTGCGGTGGCCGCACGGCGCGCGCTTTTTTCCGGTTTCGTCACGGATGGATCATATCGTAATGCGATATATTGCCGGCCCGCTCGACCCGGCAGGATTCCAGTGTCACCAGACGAAAACCAGGCCGCGCAACCCGGCGCGATCGGCGGCCGCGCGCCCGCCCTGCATTCCACGCTCGGGGATTTCCGCACCGGGCCGCGCGTGCTCGTGCTCATCGCAATGGCGGTCGTGGTCGGCCTGGCCGGCGTCACCGCGGCCTGGCTGCTCAGCAAGCTGATCACCCTGGCGAGCAACCTCGCCTACTTCGGACTGTGGAGCACCGCGGCGCACCCGGTGGCGGGCACACCGCTCGGCCCGATCCGCATCGTCATCCCCGTGATCGGCGGTGTCATCGTCGGTCTCATGGCGCGTTACGGTTCCGAAAAGATCCGCGGGCACGGCATCCCCGAAGCCATCGAGGCCATCCTCATCGGCAACAGCCGGATCCAGCCGCGCGTCGCCGTGCTCAAGCCCATCTCCTCGGCCATCTCCATCGGCAGCGGCGGACCGTTCGGCGCCGAGGGCCCGATCATCATGACGGGCGGCGCGCTCGGCTCGCTGTTCGCACAGCTCTTCCACCTGACGTCGAACGAACGCAAGACCCTGCTGGTGGCCGGCGCCGCCGCGGGCATGACGGGGATTTTCGGCACGCCCATCGCCGCCATCCTGCTGGCGGTCGAACTACTGCTGTTCGAGTGGCGGCCGCGCAGTTTCCTGCCGGTCGCGATGGCGGTGCTGACGGCGGCGAGCGTACGGCCGCTGCTGTTCGCGGCGCCGCCGCTGTTCCACTTCTCCGCCAATGCGCAGGTATCGCCGGGAGCGGCCGGTATGTGGCTCGCGATCGGGCTGCTCGCGGGCGCGGGCTCGGCGACGCTGACCGCGCTGGTGTACGGCTGCGAGGACTTCTTCCAGAAGCTGCCGGTCCACTGGATGTGGTGGCCCGCCATCGGCGGTCTCGTCGTCGGGCTCGGCGGCATGCTCGAGCCCGCGGCGCTCGGTGTCGGCTACGACAACCTGCAGGCGCTGCTCGACGGGAGTTTCACGCTGCACGCGCTCGGACTGTTGCTGGTGGTGAAAGCCGTCATCTGGTCGATTGCGCTGGGCTCGGGCACGTCGGGTGGCGTGCTCGCGCCGCTGCTGATCATCGGCGGCGCGCTGGGCGCGCTGTTCGGTCACTTCGTGGCGCCCGCGGAGCAGGCGACCTGTGCGTTGCTCGGCATGGCCGCGATGATGGGCGGCACCATGCGTGCGCCGCTCACCGCGGCCGTCTTCGGCATGGAGCTCACCGGCAACTTCCAGCACCTGCTGCCACTGATCGGCGCGTGCGCCGCGGCCCATGGTTTCACGGTACTGCTGCTCAGGCGTTCGATCCTCACCGAGCGCATCGCGCGGCGCGGGCTGCACCTGTCGCGCGAGTACAGCGTCGATCCCTTCGAACAGGTGCGCGTCAAGGACGTCATGATCCGGGCCGTCGATACCCTGCCCGCCTCGATGACCGTGAGCGCGGCGGTCGAGTTCTTCACCACCGACCTGCCGCGGCACAAGAGCTACCCGGTCGCGGATGCGCACGGCCGGTTCGCCGGCATGATTTCGCGCGCCGACGTGCTGCGCTGGACTCTGGATGGCGAGGACGCGCTCGCGCAGCTCGCCGACGTGACGAGCGCGGGCGAGATGCTGGTCGCGGCACCCGACGAGCTGCTCGGGAGCCTGGCGGACCGCATGGGCCAGTTCGACGTGGGCCGCGTGCCCGTCATCGGCGCATCCGGGCAACTCGTCGGCATCGTGTCGCGCAAGGATCTGCTCAAGATCCGCGCGCAGTTGCGCGCGCACGAACACGAGCGCGCGGCGCCGTTGCGCGCCTGGAAGTGAGGCCCGGCTCGCCGCGGCGTCGCCGACGCTGACTCCCGTGTCGGCCGCCACACTTCCCGCCGTCATCGTCCTACTCCATCAGGAGCGGGACTGAGCACGGGCGAGGCGGGGATTTCCTGCGGTTCGTCGCAAGTTTTGTAGGTGTACTTGCGACGTCGTCAAACCGCATCAATCAGGAAATTCCATGAACAAGATTTCAAAAGCCGCGAGCCACGCGCTCGTGGCGACGTTGCTCGCAAGCCTGGCCGCCTGCGGTGGAGGGGGCGGTGGTTCCGACAATCCCAACGGTGGGAATCCGCCGGCACCAGTCCCGAATCCGCCGCCTCCGCCACCGCCGCCGCCCCCGGCCGTGAATGTTCCGCCGCTCTCGCCCACCGTGCAGGACATCACCGACGGGCACCAGGTCGGGGTCGATCGCTGGGGTAACCCGCAGACCGACGGCAGCGCGATCGGCAACTTCACGTGCGGACTGAATCCGCCGCAGACATTCGAGCTCTACGCGCACCTGTCGATCCTCGTGAACAACGAGCCACAGGCGATTCCAAACCGCCTGGGCGCGTCGCCGCAGGGAATGACCCACTGCTTCTATACGATCCACACCCACGACGAGTCGGGAAAGATCCACGTGACGCCGACGGCCGCGGGCACGTTCACGTTGGGCGACCTGTTCCAGATCTGGGGCCAGCCGCTGACGAGCTCGAACGTCGCCGGGATCTCGGGTTTGCCGGTCGAGGTCTACGTCACCGACAACGGCACGGTCACGCCGGTGGCGGAGGCCGACTGGAGCAGCATCGAGCTGAAGAGCCATCGCGAGATCACGATCTCGCTCGGCACTTCGCCCACGGAAATACCGAACTTCACGTGGACCGACTGATCGGCGGATTCAGCCGCAGGGCGTAGCGTCAGCTTGTGGTTGGATGCGACCACGGACGGCCTCGCGGCCGTCCGTGGTTGCCTTCACGAACCGGATGCGGACCTCGGGCTCAGAACCCGATCGCGCCGTTGCAGTGGAGCCATTCGCTGTGGCCATTGCCGCCGCCACAGGCGCCGTTCTGGTACACGCCCGTGTTGTAGGTCTGGTCCTCGGCCTGCCGGGTCACGCCCCCGGCGATGATGTAATCGACCTGCACGTCGCGTCCCGTGGCGTCGTTGATGAATTTCACCAGGATGTTCGTGGCCGCGGAGTTGTTGGCGGTGAAACTCTGGTAGCTGGTGGTCAAGGTCCACGTCGCGATCGTCGAGTTGTTCACCACCAGCTGGATCTGCTCGCCCCCACTGACACCGCGCGCCCGCACGGTGATCGTCCCCGTGCCGCCACCGCTGGAACTGCTCGAGCTGCTGGAACTGCTCGAACTCGAGCTCGAGCTGCTGCTGCCGGACGGCGCCACGGCGCGGCCGGTGCCCGGATCGATGCGCCCCGGGCACAGGTTGCGCGCGCGCAGGTTGGCGGCGATCTGCGCGATGGCGTTGTTGGTGTTGGCATAGCCGTCGTGCATCAGGATGACCTGGCCGTTCTGCAGCCGGTTGTTGGCCGAGACGATCGCGGCGGTGCTCGCGCCGTTCCAGTCGCCCGAGTCCACGTCCCAGGTCATGGGAAACAGCCCCAGCGCCAGCGCCGCGTTGCGAATCGTGGTGTTCAGCTCGCCGTACGGCGCGCGATAGACGTTGGGCCTGGGCGCGCCCGCGTTCTGGATGGCCTGGTTGGCGAGGGTCAGTTCGTTGGTGACCTGTTGCGAGGTGTAACCGCTCATGTGCGGATGCGTGTAGCTGTGGTTCTGCACCTGCCCGACGCTCAGCTCCAGCGCAATCGCCGATGGATTGCCGGAGACGCGTTGGCCCCAGTTGAAGAACGTGACCGGCGTGAGATTGTTCTGCCTGAGCAGGTTCACGAGCGTGGCGGTGTTGGATGTCGGTCCGTCGTCGAAGGTGATTCCCACGTAGCCGTTGCAGGCTGCCATGGAAGGCGTGGCATGCAGGGCCAAGGCGCCCAAGGCGACGGCAGCGGCCACGCCACCGCTTCGAATCGTTGCGATTTTCATGGATTTCCCCCTGTTTGGTAGCGCTACCATCAAACGCGTGCACCCTAGCACGGCGAATTTGCGCTCCGGAAGCGGGGAAAGTGCCTATTGCCGGGTCAGTACCTCCCGACCTGCCCGCGCTCAGGGATTCGCGATGGGCGGCAACTCCGCCTCGATGTCGGCGCGCGAGTAGTTAGTCCGCGCGGTCGCGCTCAGGTTGCGCAGGCTGGCGAGCACGTCGGCGGCCAGCGTCCTGACCGATGGATCGGGATCGTTGAGCAGCGGCTCGGCCAGGTGGACGTGCTGTTGATTGCCGGTATCGCGCAGCGCGAACAAGGCCTCGAGCCGCACCGTGGTGTCCGGATCCTGCAGCAGCGGCGCGATCGCATCGACGGCCTTCGAGCTGTGCGTCCTGGCGAGCTGGGCCAGCGCTTCCTGCCGCTCGCGCGGGCGGTTGCTCGACAATTTCGCCTGCGTCTCGGCGATCTGGTTGTTGAGCAACGCGCTGTTGCCGCGCTGCGCCAGCACCTGTGCGATCACGCGTCGCAGGTCGGGGTCGCGCTGGCCGGCGTACAGGGACTGCAGCGCGTAGTCGGGCAGGCCTTCGCGATCCGCCGCCTTCTCGAAGATGAAGCGGCTGGCAATCGCGATGTCCTCCGCCTCCGGCTCTCCCGACAGCAGCGTCTGCAGCTTTTCGAGATAGGAACGCCGATCGGAGTCCGACACCCTCTCCAGGTCTCTCAAGACCTGGAAGCTCCCCGCCGCACGGCCCGCCACCGATGCGTCATCGGCGGTCTTTCCCTGCGCGGAATCGGCGAGCGTCTGCGGATCGCCGCTCGTCGAACTCCCCTCTGCACGCGCCGGCGAGTCGCCGTCGATCTGCGATGCGTCGTGGTCTGCCCGGGATTGCCGCAAACTCTCGATCGTTGCCCGCAGGGCCTGGATCTCCTGCTCCTGGTCCGCGCCCCGCCTGGCGAGGTAGCCGATGATGCCGCAGAAGCCGAGGCCCACGAGCGCGGCGCAGAGCAGCCATTTCCGGGAAGGCATACGGCGCCGATGGTACGCGCAAACATAGTGAGCAGGATCGGAACCGCCGGGCCCGCCTGCTTCGGGCATGCTCGCAGGCATTCGAAGAGGCGGGCATGAAAGCTTCCAGTCGGCACAGGTATCTGCAACGAATCGACCGGGTCGTGGTGCGCCTGTCGTCGGCCATCGCGGACGAAGCCGCGTTGCCCTCGGTGGGCGACCTCGCGCGCGACGCCAACCTGTCGGAATTCCATTTCATGCGGATTTACCGCGCCCTGGCCGGTGAGCCACTGGGCGCGACGATCCAGCGATTGAGGCTTTCCAGGGCCTTGCACCTGCTCACGCAGTCGTCGGCATCGGTGTCCGAGGTCGCGGCGCGCATCGGCTTCGACACTCCGCAGGCTTTCGCGCGGGCATTCCGCCAGGCCGTGGGATGCTCTCCGAGTGAGGCACGGGATCGAAGTCGCGATACGAAGCTCGAAATCCCGGGGCCGCGCCAGGCCGCTCCCGCGGCGTCCGCCATTCGCGTGGAAGTGGTGGAACTCCAGCCGTTTCGCGCCGTCGCGCTGCGCAACGTCGGCGCCTACGAGGATCTCGACCGGGCGTACTCGCGCTTGTTTGCATGGCTCGCCGACCGGGGTGCCATCGAGACGGTGCGGGGAATCTGGGGCGTGCCGCATCACGATCGCCGCGATACGCCCGCGAGCGAGTGTGTGTTCGACTGCTGCCTGTCGACGCCTGCGACAGTCGCACCGGACGAATCGGTGACTGTGATGCAGCTCGGCGGTGGCCAATATGCGCGCTACACGCACACCGGCTCCTACGCCCTGCTCGATGAAGTGCACGATCGATTGCTGCGCAACGCGCTTCCGGCACGGGGACTGGCATTGCGGGACGAGCCCATCCTGCACGAATTCCTCAACGATCCCGACGAAACGCCGGAAGCGAGGCTCGAGACGAGAATCCATCTACCGGTCGCGCAGCACGGCGACGATGTCGCGCACCGGGGTCCCGCATGAAGCGCCTCGCACTATCCGCGCTCACGGCAGTGCTCGCGATCGGGACGGCCGACGCTGCGGCGGCCGAGGTGGTGACGGCGCACACGCTGCGCCTGGCTACGGGTGAAGCTTCACCCGCGGCGACGATCGCCGACATGGCGTGGTATGCCGGCGCCTGGCACGGCGCCGGGCTCGGCGGCGACAACGAGGAAACCTGGAGCGCGCCGCGGGACGGCGCCATGATGGGCATGTATCGCCTGCTCCAGGATGGCCGTACGGTGTTCTACGAGTTCCTGACCATCGTCGAGGAACACCATAGTCTCAGTCTTCGCCTCAAGCACTTCGGCCCGGATCTTCGTGGCTGGGAAGAACGCGAAGAATCCGTGCGCATGCCGCTGGTGGCCATGCGCGCTGGGCGGATTTGCTTCGACGGTCTCACGTTCGAACCGAACCAGGACGGCACGGTCACGATCTATCTCGCCATTCGCTCGAAGGACGGTGCGACCCGCGAGGAAGTTTTCAGGTACCGGCGTCAGGTCTCGAACGGCCCATGACGAGATTGGCATGGGTGCACGCCAATGCGGGCATTGGCGGGTAATGCATACATATATATATGTATCCGCCACGACACCGTCGCCGCTCACCCCGCGTCGGTTCGAATCGACATGAAAGCCGTCATCTGTGAATCACCCGGGACCCTGTTCATCGCGGAGCGCCCGCTGCCGGCGCGCGGCGCCGGCGAAGTGCTGCTGCGCGTCCGGCGCGTCGGCGTGTGCGGCACGGACATGCACATCGTGCGCGGCACGCAGCCGTATCTCTCGTATCCCCGCGTCATGGGACACGAGCTGGGCTGTGAGGTCGTGGAGGCGCCGGCGGGATCGGAGCTGAAAAGCGGCGACGCCGCGTTCGTGATGCCGTATCTGTCGTGTGGCCGTTGCAATGCCTGCGCCAGGGGCAAGACCAACTGCTGCATGCGGCTCGAAGTCCTCGGCGTGCATCGCGATGGGGGCATGGCGGAATTCATCACGGTGCCCGCGCAGTTCGTGATTCGCGCCGACGGGTTGACGCTCGACCAGGTCTCGATGGTGGAATTCCTTTCGATCGGCGCCCACGCCGTCGAACGACCCTCGGTGCAGCCGGGCGAACAGGTGCTGGTGGTGGGTGCCGGGCCCATCGGGGTCGCGGTGCAGTTGTTTGCCGGGCTGGCCGGCGCGCGCGTCACCGCGCTCGACACGCGAGCCGATCGGCTCGAATTGGCGAAACGCCTGGGCCGCGCCGGATCCTTCGTGACGTTCGACACCGATACGCGCGCCCGCCTGCTCGAGATCACCCGCGACCAGATGTTCGACGTGGTGTTCGACTGCACCGGCAACGTACGCGCGATGGAAGCGGGCTTCGACTACGTGGCACACGGCGGCCGCTACGTGCTGGTCTCGATCGTCCCCGACCGCGTGAGCTTCTCGGATCCGGAATTCCATCGCCGCGAGACCACGCTGCTCGGCAGTCGCAATGCGACGCTGGCCGACGTCACTCGCGTCATGGATGCCATCCGCTCCGAGCGCATCGACACCCGCGTGCTGAACACTCATCGCGCGCCCCTCACCTCCGTGCCCGAAGCGATGTTCCAGTGGATGAAGCCGGAGACCGGCGTCATGAAGGCGATCGTGGAATGCTGAACAAGAACCTGGTGGCCGCCGCCGCATTGTCCCTGCTCCTGTGCGGATCGCTGTCGCACGCGCAGGATCCCGACCCGCTCGCGCCGACCGGAAAATGGTCTGCGTACACCGCCGGCCGCGCCGCGACCCCGCCCATGGGCTGGAATTCCTGGAATGCCTTCGCCAGCGCCGTCGACGAAGAGAAAGTCATGGGCTCGGCGCAGCGCATCGTCGACAGCGGCCTCGCGCGCAAGGGCTATCGCTACATCAACCTCGACGATGGCTGGGCGGCGAAGCGCCGCGTGTCCGACGGCCACCTCATGATCCGCGCCGACAAGTTCCCCTCGACGCTCACGCGCAAGGGCAAGACTCCATCGTTCAAACCGTTCACCGACCGCCTGCACGCCATGGGCCTGCAGGCCGGGATCTATTCGGACATGGGCCGCAACACCTGCGCGCAGGCGTGGAGCAACACCGACGAAGACCTGCCCAAGGGCAGCGTGGCCGAGCGCGAAGTCGGGCTGCACGATTTCATCGAGCAGGACATCGCGCTGTATTTCCGCGAGTGGGGCTTCGATTACATCAAGGTCGATGGCTGCGGCCTGCGCGATTTCGGCCCGAACTCGCCCAAGGTGAAGGCGGGCCAGGCCCGCGAGCTCACGCCCATCATGGATCTCGGCGCGATCTCGCGCACCGACGTGGCCGCGGTGCAGGCGTTGTTCCGCCGCGTCGGCGCGGCCATCGAGCGCAGCCGGCCCGACGGGAATTTCATCTACTCGCTGTGCATCTGGGGCGCCGCGAACGTGCGCGCCTGGGCCAAGGATGTCGGCAACACCTCGCGCACCAGCGACGACATCGCGCCCGCCTGGGGCCGGCTGCTGGTGAACTTCGACAGCGCCGTGCATCGCGCGCTCTATGCCCACCCGGGCTCGTGGAACGATCCGGACATGCTGTACATCGGCGCCGGGGACTTCGACGCCGACCACCTCACCGAAGCCCGCTCGCATTTCGCGCTGTGGGCCATGCTGAACGCCCCGCTGCTCATCGGCGCCGACCTGCGCAAGACGCCGGATGCGTTGATGGACATCCTCGGCAACGCCGACCTCATCGCGCTCGACCAGGACTCCGCCGGCAACCAGGCCACGGTGGCCTACGACTCGAGCGACCTGCAGATCCTCGTCAAGACCCTGGCCAATGGCGACAAGGCCGTCGCGATTTTCAATCGCGGCTCCGGCGCGATCGACGTGAGCCTGCAGGCGACGCAGCTGAAGTATCGCGATGACGCGCCCGTGGAGCTCACCGACCTGTGGACGAAGAAGCCGCTCACGTTCACGAAGGATACGAAGCTGCCGGTCGCGCCGCGCGAGACGCGCGTGTTCCGGGCGCGCGGTACGCGCCTCCTGGCGGACGGGATCTATCTATCCGAGCAGCCGGGCAAGGTGAACCCGGCCGTCGACGGCGTGACGCGCCCGATCCCGGATCCCACCATTTTCCGTACCGCCGCCGGTTGGGCCGGCACGCATGGCGCGGGCGACCGGCCGCAGTACGCCGGCTGGGGCGGCGCGCGCGCCGACAGCACGCCCTATGGGCAGACACTGCAGGTCGCGCGCAAGACCTATTCCGCCGGCATCGGGATTCTCGCCAACTCGCGCCTGGAAGTGCGCAACGACGGGTTCGGACATTTCACGGCCAAGGTCGGCGTCGATGATTCGGCCACCGACAAGGCGAGCGCGGTGACCTTCACGGTGTACGGCGACGGCAAGCACCTGGCCGAATCGGCGCCGCTCAAGTGGGGCATGGCGGCGCAATCGCTCGAGGCCGACGTCGCGGGCGTCAAGCTGGTCGAGCTGGTGGCACGCAGCGCCGCCACGGCGAACGAAGCGCTTTCCGTGACCTGGGGCGAGGCCGCGCTGACCGGCCGCTAGCATCGAGGAGATCATCTTGCGTCGATCCAGATTCATTGCGGCGAGCCGCGTGCTGATACTCGCCGCGGCAACCCTGGCGTCGTCCGCGCAGGCGCTCGACGGCGACATACAGATCCACGATCCAGCGACGGTGATCGCGGACGGGACGCGCTTCTATACCTATGGCACGGGCAACGGGATGCCCATCCTTTCCTCCGACGACGGATGGAACTGGCAACGCCGCGGCACGCTGATGTCGGCGCTGCCCGGCGGCAAGCCCGGCGCCGAAGTGCTCGCGCGCGGTGGCAACAATACGTGGGCGCCCGACGTCATCCACGTCGGCGACAAGTTCTTCCTCTATTACGCCGCCCCGGGCACGCAGCCCAAGGCGGCCATCGGGTTGCTGGTGGGACGCACGCTCGACCCGGAATCCCCGGATTACAAGTGGGAAGACGGCGGGCCGGTGGCCTGGTCGGACGGCGTCGAGGACAGCAACGCCATCGATCCCGGTGTGCTGCTCGCTCCCGACGGGAAACTCTGGCTGACCTACGGTTCCTATTTCGGCTACATCCGCCTGGTCGAGCTCGATCCGAAGACCGGCAAGCGCCTGTATCCCAACAAGCCGCCGGTCAACATCGCCATCAATTCGGAAGCCTCGATCCCTATCTACCATGATGGCTGGTACTACCTGCTGGTGACGCACGGATCCTGCTGCCAGGGCGCGAATTCCACCTACAACATCCGCATGGGCCGGGCGCGCAAGGTGACCGGTCCCTACCTCGACAACATGGGCGTGGACATGCTCGAGGGCGGCGGGAAGTTGTTCGCCGCCTCGCGCGGGCGGCACGTGGGTCCGGGGCATTTCGGGTTGCTCGACCTGGGCGAAGGCGTGCAGAAGTTCTCGCTGCACTACGAAGCCGACCTGGATCGCGGCGGCATCAGCGTGCTCGACATCCGGCCGCTGCTGTGGAGCGACGGCTGGCCCGTCGCGGGTGACAACCTCGTGCCGGGCACTTACACCCTGGAATCGGCGCGCACCGGCACCGTGCTCGAGCTCGCCGTGCAGGGCTCGCCGGTCGGCGGCCCGCGGCCGCGGCGCGGCGGACCGCCGGGGAGTGGCATCGGCGGAGGTGGACCCAACGCGGGTGGACCCAACGCCGGCGGACCTCCACCCGGCGGGCCGCCAGCGGGCGGTCCCCCGCCCGGCGGCCCACCGGAATTCCGCCCGGGTCCGGCGGTTCCCGACCAGGAAGCCATCCAGGTCGCGGTGAACTGGCCCGCGACCACCGAGGTGCGATTGGCGCCCGCGATGCTCCAGGCCCAGCAGAAATGGATGCTCGCGCCGGCCCCTGGCGCCGGCTGCACGCCGGGCGGCCCCTGCTTTCGCATCAGCATCGCCGGCACCGAGCGCTCGCTCACGGCGACCCGCGAGGGTGAGCTGGCGGCGACGCCCTTCACCGGCGCGCCGGAACAGCTGTGGCGCATCGACCAGCTCACCGACGGCAGCTATCGCATCAGCCCGAAGAGCGCGCCCGGTTCCGCGGCGCCGCTGGCGCTGTCGGCGGTGGGCAGCAGCATGCCGACGCTCGCTAAATTCGACCCGGCGAGCGATCGCCAACGCTGGCTGCTGAGGGCCCCGTGATGAAATACCGCAGCCTTGCAGTGACCCTGCTGGTGTCCATGGCCTGCGCCATTGGCGCCCAGCAGGCCCCGCGGCCGCCCGCGCCCACCTTGACCGAGCCCAAGGGCACGACCGGCCACGCCGACGCGCGCGGCTTCATTCATCGCTGGCTGGTGCTCGAGCCGGTGCCCGTGCCGGGCCGGCTCACCGAATCGGCGGTGAAGGACGCCCTGCAGTCGGCGCCGCTGCCCGACGCGCTGCCACGCGCGGGCGATGCGCTCACGCTGGCCAACACCGCGGTGAAATGGCACGCGCTCGAGACGTCCAACTACAACGTCAATCTCTACCACTTCGCCTGGGCGCTATCGAAGCCCACGTCCAACGTGCTCTTCTGGGCGACCACCGTGGTCGATTCGCCGCGCGAGATGCCCGGCGTGCGCCTCGCCATCGGCTCGAACGCGGCCTCGCGCTGGTGGCTGAACGGCGAACCGGTGATCGCCCTGAACGACGACCGCCAGGCGGTCATCGACGACGGGGTCTCGAAGCGGCTGACGCTGCGCAAGGGCCGCAACGTGATCCGCGCCGCCATCGTCAACGGCGGCGGCGCCACGGACTTCTGCGCGCGCTTCCTGGACGCGGACGACCGGCCGATCCCGGGCCTGGCGGTCACGCTCGCGCCGGACTAACTACTCCGCGCGCGCTGGTTGCGCAGCCGCGCCAGGCGCGGCATCTGCTTGAGCGAGCCGGTCATCGTGTAGGCGAGCTGCAGGTGGCCGGCGCGGAACAGGCGCAGCGCGGCCGCGTCGTCGAGGTCGCGCAGGCGGTCGAGGCTCACGGTGTACAGGCCCTGCAGCGTCAGGCGTTCACCGCCATCGAAGCCCAGCGAGATGTCGATGGACTCGATGAGCTTCAGCTCCGACAGGGCCGCGATGAACACCCGCGCCTGCTCCAGCCCCTGGTGGATGCTGCCGAGGATGCGCTGGATGGCGCGCAGTCCGTCCGCGGGCTGCTCGGCGCCGTCGAACAACGGTTCACCCTCGGTCTCGCTGAAGCGCGCGTGCTCGCGGTCGATGGCGATGTTCTGGTCCGAGATGAAGAAACCTTCGCGCTGCAGGATGAGCGGATTGAATCCGCCGCGGTCTTCGACCGACCCGAGCAGGTTCTCGCCCGGCCGGAAGCCGAAGACCGCGCCCGCGAAGAACGCGCCGGTGTTGGTGTCCTTGGTGAACAGGATCGGGCAGCAGGCGGCGGCCGCCGCGAATTCCGCGGGGAATATCTGCACGAAATGCGGTGTCTCGCCCGCCAGCGGACGCAGCTTCAGGTGGCCGTGGGCGCGCGCGTCGAGTAGTTCGATGGTGGGCATGGTCAGACCGCCTGCAGGCCGTGTTCGACGATCTTGCGGATCAGGTCGCGGTGACGCGGCAGGCCGGCGCGCAGGCGCTCGGTCTGGACGGCGTTCTCGCGCAGCGCGCGCTCGGCGTTCTTCGCCTCGCCCTGCAGCGCGCCCGGCTCCACCTGCGTGCGGAATCCCATGCCATACAGCACGTACTGGTAGCTGGCCGCGGGAAACACTTCCTCGACGCGGTCGAATTCGTCGTGGAACCAGGGCGACTGGTGGCTCCACAGCAGCAGCAGGTCCTTGAGCCGATCGGGGATGGTTTCCGGCAGCAGGTTGTCGCGCCAGAACGCCGAGTCCGTGCGCCGGGTCAGCACGTAGTGCAATTTCAGGAAATCGATGATGCGGCCCCAGCGGTAGTGGGTGGTGGCATTGAAACGCGACGCGATCAGGTCCATGACCTCGCGGCACACCGGCATCTGCTCGGCGATGAGCTTGGCCGAGAGCTCGATCAGCACGATGGCCGAAGCTTCGAGCGGTTCGAGGAAGCCCGCGGCCAGCCCGATGGCGACGCAATTGCGCTTCCAGAACGTCTCGCGATGGCCGGCGCGGATGGGAATCTTGCGCGCGGCCAGGCCCTGCGCCGCGGGGCCGATGTAGGCGCGCAGCTCGCGCTCGGCGTCTTCGTCGGAAATGTGCCGGCTCGAGTACACGTGTCCCACGCCGCGGCGCGTCGGCAGCGCGATGTCCCAGATCCAGCCGGAGGACTGCGCCGTCGAGAGAGTCTGGCAGGCGAGCGGCGCCGCTTCGTGCGCGTGCGGCACCTGCACGGCGAGCGCACGGTCGCAGAACAGCACGTCGCTGCAGTCCTTGAACGGGACGCCCAGCGTTTCGCCGATCAGCAGCGCCTTGAAGCCGGTGCAGTCGACGAACAGGTCGCCTTCGATTTCGCCGGCCTGCGGTGTATCGAGGCTGCGGATGTCGCCGTTTTCCGCCAGGTTCACCTGGCGCACGTCGGCGAGCACGTGCCGCACCCCGAGCTTCTCGCAGCAATGACGCTGCAGGAACGGCGCGAACTTTCCGGCATCGAGATGGTAGGAGTAGTTGGCCACCGCCTCGAACTCGGCGGTCGCGATGGTCTTGGGAGCGAGCCCGTCGTCGCACAGCTTGCCCTGCGGGCAGACCGCGTCGCAGAAGCTGCCGCGGTCCTCGCGTGCCAGCCAGTGCGGCACGAGATTCACCTGGCCGAAGCTCTGCGGCAGCATCAACGGGTGGTAGTAGAAATCGTCGGCCGCGCCGGTGGTCCAGCCGGTGAAGCGCGCGCCCTGCTTGAATGCCACGTCGCACTGGCGGAAGAACTCGGTCTCCGACACGCCGATGCGCGCCAGGGTGCTGCGCAACGTCGGCCAGGTCCCCTCGCCCACGCCGATGATGGGCGTGTTGGGCGACTCGACCAGCGTCACGCTGAACCCGGAATCCATGCGGCTGCGGTGTTTCGCCGCGATGACCGCGGCGGTCAGCCAGCCGGCGGTGCCGCCGCCGACGATCACGATTTTTCTGACTGCCTGGACCATGTGCGGATGGAAGTTCAGCAGCGAGGGGATGTCAACCGGGGGGGACCGGCTGACATCCCCTGCTCCCTGGCCGGTCGTTACAGCCTGAAGCGGACACCCAGCGCGTAACGGCGACCGTAGGCCCACACGTCCAGCAGCTCGTTGTCGTAGCGGCCGTGCGTGCTCTGCGTCTCGTCCGTGATGTTGAGCGCCTCGAAGTATGCGTTGAACTGCTCGGTGAACTGGTAGCTCGTCGACAGGTCGATCTGCAGGCTCGAGTTCACGAACACCGGCTCCGCGCCGAACGAACCGTTGTTCTGGTTCTGCCCGAATTGCAGCAGGTATTCATCGCGCCAGTTGGCCGCGATGCGTGCCTCGAAGCCGTGCTTGTCGTAGAACGCCACCAGGTTGGCCGAATCCGCGAGTCCCGTGACCGCGAAACCACCCACCTCGAGGTTGTTGCGGTCATAGGGCTTGTCGGTGTCGACGAACGTGGCGTTGGCGTTGAAGCCGAAGCCCGAGTCGCCGAACACGTGCTGCCAGGCGATTTCCCAGCCGTTGATGGTCGCATCCGGGCCGTTCACGCGCTGCGACACCGACCATTGCGCCGGTTGCCCGGTGCTCGGATCGATGACGTCGTTGATGGTCTGGCGCTGCGTTCCCTGCACGATGAAGTTGGTCACGTCCTTCACGAACGCGTTCACCGACACGTAGGCGTTCTGGGCGTAGTACCACTCGACCGCGAGGTCGAGGTTGTCGGACAGGTAGGGCTTCAACGCGGGATTGCCGCCATTGGCCGTCAATCCGCCGATGCGCGGGATGCCCGCGACGTTGAGCACCGGCGACAGGAAGTTGATCTGCGGCCGCGTCAGCGTACGGGACGCATCGAAGCGCAGGTGCCACGCGTCCGTCAGCTCCAGCTTCATGTCGATGCTGGGCAGCAGGAACGAGTAGTCGCTGTCCGTGGTGATCGGCTGCGTGTCCGAGTAGATGGTGGTGAGCAGGGTCGGGTCGTTGGGGTTGAGGTCGAGCCGGATCGGTACGCGGCCCACGCCGCTCGAGGAGACGTCGGTCTGCTCGCGCCGCACGCCAGCGGTGACGTGGAACGGCATGGTGCCGAGTTCGGTATCGAAGTGCGCGGCGAGGTACAGCGCCCAGGTGGTCTCGGTGATGTCCTGGATGCTGCCGGGATCGACCGCCAGGTCCAGCGAGCCGTGGTAGTCGCACAGGGCCGGGTGGTCGCCGCCCGGAGCGCATCGCGATGCCGAGTTGGCCAACGTGGGAACTGGCGGTGGGTTCGGATCGTTGGGATCGCGTATCGGACCGGGGTAGTTGAAGCCGTCGATCTGCTGCGCCCAGGGATCGCCGAGCCCCTCGAGGAAGGCATACAGGTCGCGCGGCTTGTAGACCAACAGCCCTGGCGGCAATGCGCCCGCGCCCGCGAAACCGGGAATGAAGCCCGAGGTCCCGATGGTCGGGTGATAGATGGCGGACGGCACCACGACACCGGCGTTGCGGCCCGAGGGGGCGCCATAGCCCGCGTAGGCCTGCCAGAAGTTGTTGGCGAAGGTGTTGGCGTTCTGCAGCGTGAAGTTGTCGTCGAGCCAGGACACACCGGCATCGACCCCCACGTTGTCCTGCTTCCAGGAAATCTTGAAGCGCGCCTGCTTGATGGTGTCGGTGTTCTCCTGCAGCGTGCGCACCAGCACGTGCGAGCCGATGATGTCCGGGTCGAGATAGCGCGAGGTGTCGCCGTTCGGTCCGTAGGTGCTCATCGTCGGCAAATGATCGGAGCTGTCGCCGTTCACCTGCACGCCCATGTTGAAGCCGATGTCGCCGCCGTAGCCGATGTCGCCGCCGTCATTGCCCGTGCCGTCCGGGTTCTGCTCGCTCTTCGAATACGAGACATCCGCGTCGATGCTCAGGTTGTCCGAGAACGAGTGCTTCAGGTTGATGCCGATCTGGTTGGTCCGGCGCACGCGTTCGTCGAAGCCGCCGTTGAGGTCCATGGGCGTCGCCGCCTGGCGGAAATCCGTCACCGTGCCGTTGTCGTCGATCTGCATGCTGCGCAGGTCATTGCTGCCGAACCACAGGCCGAAGCCGTAGGTGGCGGTGTCGATGGTCTGGCGCGAGTAGTTGTCGTCGATGGTCAGCAGCGTGTTGTCCGAGGGCTTCCACTGGAAGGCGATGCGTCCGTCGATGCGCTCGTCCGAGACCTGGGCCTGGTCGGCGCCGAACTGCTGCTGCCAGAAGCCGAGGATGGTCTTGTCCTCCGGATCGTTCTCGCCAGGGTTGCACACCGGGGTGAGCTGGCAGGGCGCGAAGTAGCCGCCTTGCCAGCCGGAGACGAACACGTGGTTCGTGTCGGTGTCACGACGGGTGTAGATGGCATCGGCGAGGAAGCCCATCGTGTCGTCGGCGAACGTCGTGCTGTACAGCAGGCCGCCGCTCGGCTGCGCCGAGCCGTTCTCTTCCTGTTCGGATGCGGCCGCACTGGCGACGAAGCGGGTGCCGCTGCTGTCGAGAGGCTTGGGGAACGCGACGTTGATGGTGGCGCCGATGGAGTTCGACGACACCGTGACGTCGGGCGTCTTCATGACCGTCAGCGAGCCGACGAAGTCGGCGCCGACGGTGCTGAAGTCGATCGAGCGTCCGCCGGTCGCGGTCGAGATGCGACGACCGTCGTACAGCGTCTCGTTGAAGTCGCGGCTGAAGCCGCGCACCGTGATGCCCTCGGGCTCACCGCGCGGACCGGCGCGCTGGATCGACACGCCGGGCACGCGCTGCAGCGAGGCCGCGACGTTCGAGTCCGGAAACTTGCCGATGTCCTCCGCGCTGATCACGTCCACCACGCCGGCAGCCGCGCGCTTCATGTCGAGGTTGCGCTGCAGTGACCCGATCAGGCCGGTGACCACGATCTCCTCGAGGTTCTCGGATTTCGCGCCGCTTTCCTGCGCCGTCTGCGCCGCGGCGGGCAACGCGATAGATAGCGCTAACAATCCCGAGGAACTGGCTAGCGCTTTTTTGAATTTCTTCCTTTTCATCTGGGGTCCCCTTCTTGGAATGGGCATCGACGGAACGTCCGACGCACGCCAAGGTAGTTAGTCGCCTGCGTTGCACGGACGCGACGAAAAGCCGCCGTCGCGTCCGCCGCCGATGTCCCGCGGACACTACGCCGGTGGCCGGCGGCCAACCATCCAAGTACGGATATCGCGCAGTCGCGATTTGTGCATCGTGTCCCGGTCGCGAGCCGGCAAGCGCACGGCAACATATGCGGATGGTGATTGCCCGATATCAGTGGGAACTGCATGACGGAGATTTAATGAAGCGGCGGTCTCCGCCGCGCGGGCACGCTCCGTTGCCCGTCGCGCGACAAACTTCCCGGGCGCGCGTGGTTTCAGCGCGACGACGCACCGCCGGGCACGGCGTAACATCCGCCCGCATGAGCACGCCTATCCAGATACCGGTGCGCCACGGCGTGGACCGCGCCACGTTCGACTCCGAGATCCGGCCGGCCGCGAGGCCCGTGGTGCTGGCGGGCCTGGTCGCCGAATGGCCCATCGTGCGCGCGGCGCGGCAATCGCGCGCGGAACTGGCGCGCGTGCTCAAGGGCTACGACGCCGGCCGGCAGCCGCACGTCATCGAGGCGCCGCCAGAGGCCCAGGGGCGCATCTTCTATCGCGAGGACTTGAAGGCCTTCAATTTCACGCGCCGGCCCGCGCCGCTCGGCGCGACCATCGACCGGCTGCTGGAGTGCGCCGACGCGGCGCACGTGCCCGCGATCTTCCTGGAATCCATGTCGGCAACCGCCTACATGCCGGCGTTCGCCGCGGCGCACGACATGCCGCTGCTGGACGCGCACGTCGAGCCGCGTGTCTGGATAGGCAACGCCGTCAAGGTGAACACGCACTTCGACCTGGCGTACAACATCGCCTGTGTCGCGGGCGGCCGCCGGCGATTCACGCTGTTCCCGCCGGAGCAGCTCGTCAACCTGTACCTCGCGCCGCTCGACTTCACGCCGTCGGGCGCGCCGGTCAGCGTGGTGCCGCTCACCGATCCCGATCACGCGCGCTTTCCCCTGCATGCCGAAGCACTGCGGCACGCGTGGCAGGCCGAGCTCGATCCCGGGGATGCGCTGTTCATTCCATTCGGGTGGTGGCATCACGTCGAGTCGCTCGCGTCGTTCAACGTGCTGGTGAACTACTGGTGGAACCCGGCGCCCGACTACGGCGCGCCGCATGGCGCGCTGCTGCACGCCCTGCTCACCATCCGCGACCTGCCGCCCGACCAGCGCGCCGTGTGGGCGAACATCTTCCAGCAACTGGTGTTCTCGGATCCGGAACGCGCGCTCGCGCACCTGCCGGTGCAGCAACGCGGCATGCTGGCGCCGCCTTCGGCGGAGCGCACACGGCGCATCCGCGAAATGCTGGCGAAGGATTTCGCGCGGCCCGCGAGCTGAGCGCGCAAGACCCCGGCGAGGGACGGCCCTTCCTGGGGAATAGGCTGGGCCGTCCTCGCCGGCTACTCACCACTTCTTGCGAAGTGAGAGTCCCACGATGCGGCCGACCGGATTGTTCAGCGTCGGATCGAAGCCGCCACCGCCGTTCGGGCTCTGCGCGATGTTCACGAACGGCGGATCCTCGTCGAGCAGGTTGAGCGCGTCGATGCCGACGGTGAGCCCCTCGGCCCATCCACCGCTGAACGTGTAGGCAAGGTTCAGGTCGATGGTGGTCTTCGAGTCCACGGTCTCCACCGGGTTGGCCAGGTTGTTGTCGTAGGCCCCGTAGTGGGTCACGAACATCCCGCCCGCGAAGCCGTTACGCCGCCACGACAGGTCGAGGCGCGCCTTGAATTCCAGCGGGTTGTAGATGGTGTTGAGCTGGTCGACGCGATCGGCCGCCGGCGTGATGGCCACGTCGTAGTCGGTGAAATACGTCGTCATGAAGCCGATGCCGAACTGCCCGGCGGCGCCCGCCTCGAAGCGGTAGTCCACGTCGAAGTCGATGCCCGACATGATGGTCGTGCCGAGGTTGTTGGTGCGCCCGTCGACGTACAGCGTGACCGGGTTCGGCAGCACGCCGCGGATCGGCTTGGTCGCCACCAGCGCCGCCACGAAGGCCGGGTCGGGGTTGCGCACGATGATGCCGGTGCCTTCGAACTGGCTCTCGCGATTCAGGATGGTGAGGTCGGACAGGTACGAGGTGATCTGCTTCTCGTAGTCGATGTGGAAGTACGTCAGCCCGAAACGCAGGTCCTCGAGCGGGTGGTAGTCGACGCCGAAGGTGTACGACTTGGCGGTTTCCGGTTCGAGCTCGAGGTTGCCGCCGGAGAGCGTGATGCCCTGCGTGATCGCGCCACCCTTGGTCGGATCCGAATAGTTCTGCACGTACAGCGCCGACGAGTTGCCGTAGATCTGCGCGAAGGTCGGCGCGCGGAAGGACTCGCCGTAGGTCGCGCGGAACTTCAGCGAATCGAGCGGCGCCCAGTTGACGCCGTACTTCGGATTGATCGTCGAGCCGTCGTCGAGGTCGCTGTAGTCGTCGTAGCGCACGGCCAGGTCGAGCGTGAGCTCGCGCAGGCCGGCACGCGCGTTGTCGGCGCCGAAGAACGGAATCAGCAATTCCGCGAACGCGGAGTTCACCCGGCGCCGCACGCGCGGCGTGATGCCGTTGATCGGTGCCGCCCAGGTGCCGGAGATGAGCCCCGACCGGCTGGTCAGCTCCTGGCCTTCGTAACCCAGCGCCATGCGCAGGTCGCCGCCGGGCATGCTCGCGAGCGGACCGTCGGCCTTGAATTCCCAGGCCTGGAAGTGCGTGTCGCCCGGCGCGATGAACAGCTGCGTCGCCAGGTTCGCCAGCGCCGCGGCGGTGTTGGGCGCGGTGCTGAAGGGATTGAGCGCCGTGGCCGGATCGGTGCGCGCCAGTGCCGCGTTGAGCGCGGCATTGTCGATGCCGTATTGCGAGGTGCTGCGCTCCTCGTCGTGGCCGCGGCTGTACAGCACGTCGAGCTCCCATTCGCCGCCGAGCTTGACGCGAGTGCCGATCGTCCCCTGGTACGCCTCGGAGAAGCCGTGCGTGTCGTTCGACGGCAGCTGGTCGCCGAAGGAATAGTTGACGGTTTCCGACGTGGCGGTGCTGCCGGGCGGGGCCGTGAAGAACGGATTCACGTTGCGCACGGTCAGCGCGGCGGCCTGGTTGCCCACCTGGTTCACGAATTCGCGCTTCGTCCAGTACAGGTCGGCGAACAGCGAGAAGGTTTCGCCCAGTTGCTGGTCGAACGTCAGCATCGCGGAGTTGCGTTCCTGTTCGGGCAGCAGGTCCTGGTACTGCGCGTTGTCGCAACGGTTGGTGGTGCCGGGCACGAGCTGCGCCGCGGTGGCGGGCGTGATGCCACCCGCCGGGATCGCATAACTGACACCAGCGACCACGATGTTGCCGGGATTGCACTGCACGACCCGGAAGTCCCGCCCGCCGCGCGCGGTGAGGTCGCCGCGGAAGAATTCGCGGTCCTGGCCGTTCAGGTTGCTGTGGTAGGAATTCTCGAACGCGAACATGGCGTGGCCTTCGGACCAGCCGAGGCCGCCGATGACGCCCAACTGGTGCTCGTCGTATTCGTCGCCCTGCCCGCCGCGCAGGCTGACTTCCACGCCTTCGAAATTGCGGCGCGGGATCAGGTTGACGACGCCGGCGACGGCATCGGAGCCGTAGATGGCCGAGGCACCGTCCGCGACCACTTCCACGCGCTCGAGCGCCAGGGTCGGGATGCTGGAGGGATCGACGGCGAAACCCGTGGTTCCCTGCGGCACGGCGCGGTGGCCGTCGAGCAGCGTGAGCGTCGAGTAGGGACCGAGTCCACGCAGGTTCACCGAGGTGGCGTAGGTGATGTTGCCGGATCCGCCGGCCTGGCCGCGCGAGTTCTCCGAGACGCCGAGATTGAACACCTGCGGCAGCTTCTGCAGCAGCGCGCCGGTGGTGAGCGGCGCGGTCATCTCGATGCTGTCGCGCGAAATCGCGGTCAACGGCGAGCCGACCGGCTGGCTGCCGCGGATACGGCTGCCGGTGACGATGATCTCGTCGAGGTTGCCGGCCGCGGCCGCGGCGGGTGGCTCTTCTGCGAACGACGGCGCGGACAGCGACGCGACGCCGGCGGCCAGCAGCGCCATGCGCACCGCGCGCGCCAGGCGGTCCCGGCCATTGGATGAAGCTTGCGAACTCACATTCCCCTCCGCCAATGCTGAAGTTTTCTTGTTTGCCATCGCCCGCGCGACGGCGACCCCGTGAGCGCGATCAGCCTGCGCCCGCCCGCGCGCGCTTGTCAATATCGTTTGCAGTGCCAACTATCTGTACCACCAACCTTCGGGGCGCCGCGGCGCCGCGTTTGACCCGCGCGGGGGCGTCGCGTAGGTTTGCCCGCACGGCGGCGAGGCACCCATGGCGCGCAAGAAGAGTCCCAGTCAAAACGAAGATTTACGCGCGCAGTCGACGCTCGGCATCGACCTCGACTGCCTGCCCACCCTGCTCGGCTTCAACATCCGGCGCGCGCAGATCGCGCTGTGGCGCGACTTCAACCGCAACGTCGCCGAGGGCTACGTGCGCCCCGGCATCTTCAGCGCGCTGCTGCTCGCCAACGCCAACCCGGGCATCGCGCAGATCGAGATCGCCAGCCAGCTCGGCATCGACAAGGCCAGCGTGGTCTCGCTGATCGACCGCATGGAGGACAGCGGCTGGGTCACGCGCCGGCGCTCCACCGACGACCGCCGCCGCCAGGGCATATTCCTGACCGCCGAGGGCGCGCGCGCCTGCCGCTCGCTCAAGAAGGAAATGATCGACCACGAGCGCAAGTTCGTGAGCCGCTACACCGACCAGGAGCTGCGCATGCTGATCTCGCTGCTGCGCCGGCTGCACGACTCGGACTGACCCGCCGCCCGCCCTCGACTCGGCCGGGTCATTGGTGGTAGTACTAGATGGTTGGCACTACGAACTAATTCGCGCCACGCGCACGGCCCCATGAGCGACGTCGACCTGCTGTTCTCCGGTGACCTGATCCTCGACGTACCGCAGCCCGACTACTGGCTCGACGGGATCGCCGCGCGGCTGCGCCGCGCCGACGCCGCCATCGGCCACGTCGAGGTGCCGCACACGCGCCGCGCGTCGAGCCTGCGCGGCGACATCGCGGCGCCGGGCGCGGATCCGGACAACGTCGCGGCCATCCGCCGCGCGGGCTTCCACGCGGTCACGCTGGCCGGCAACCACATCGCCGACTGCGGCCCCGAGGGCATCGCCGACACCCTGGCGGCGCTCGATGCCGCGCAACTCGCGCACTGCGGCGCCGGCGCCAATCTCGAGGAAGCGCGCCGCCCGTGCGTCGTCGAGGGCGGCGGCCGCCGGATCGCGATGCTCAGCTACAACTGCGTGGGCCCCGAGGAAGCGTGGGCGACGTCCACGCGCGCCGGCTGCAACTACCTGCGGGTGAACAGCGCGGACGGTGCCAGGATCACGCCACGGGCGCCGCTGCTGGCGCCCGACGAGGACTCGCTGCGCGGGATGGCGGCCGACATCCGCGCGGCGCGCGCCGCCGCGGACTTCGTGGTCGTGTCGCTGCACAAGGGCATCGTGCACACGCCCGCCGTGCTCGCGCCGTACGAGCGCGCCGTCGCGCATGCCGCCATCGACGGCGGCGCCGGGCTGGTCGTGGGCCACCACGCGCACATCCTGCGTGGCATCGAGGTCTACCGCGGCAAGCCTATTTTCCACGGGCTCGGCAACGGCTGCGTGGTGACGCGCGCGTTGAGTCCCGACACCTCCGATCCGGATCGCGCCGAGTGGGCGCGGCGCCGCCGGGAGATCTTCGGCTTCAGCCCGGACCCGGCTTACTACCTCGCGCCCTTCCACCCGCAGGCCGTGAACGCCATGCTCGGATGCGTGCGGCTGCAGGCCGACGGCACGCTGCGCGCCGGATTCGTGCCGCTGCACGTCGATCCGCCCGGCAGGCCGCGCGAGTGCTCGCACGCGGAAGCCCACGAGGTGATGCGCTACGTCGAGCAGATCACCGCGGCCGCCGGCCTCGTACCGCTGTCCTTCGAATATCGCGACGGTCACGCATGGATCCGGTGAAGTCCCCGGCGCGTCGCGGCCCGTTGTTCTACGTGGGTTCGGCCGGCCTGCTGTGCATGATGCTGGTCGAGACCGCCGCGGTCATCGGCCGCCATGTCGGCCTGCCGGTGACGGGTGCGCTCGAGATCGTGCAGGCCGCGATCGTTCCGGCCGCCTGCGCCGGCATGCTGATCGCCACGCTGCGCGGCGCGCACGCGGCCGTGCACCTGCTCACCGATCGGCTGCCGGAGGACGCGCGCCGCCTCATCGCGCGCGGCGCCGCGCTGTTGGCCGCGCTCTTCTGCGCGGCGCTGTGCGCGGGCGCCGCCTGGCTCGCGTCCGACTACTGGAATTCGTACGAGCACTCCGAGGTCCTGCGCATTCCGTTCCGGCCCCTGCGCCTGCTGGTGGCGCTGACCGCCGCGGCGCTCGCGCTGGCGTTCCTGGCGCGCGCCTTCGGCCGGGCGAAGCAGGCATGAGCGGCGCACTCGGTGTCGGTGCCCTGCTGGCGCTGCTCGCGCTGGGCGTGCCGATCGGCGCGGCCATGGGCCTGGTCGGACTGGTCGGCATGGCCGTGCTGCTGGGACCGGAACCCGCGCTCATCAAGAGCGGCGTGGTGTTCTTCGAAACCGTGACGCGCTTCGAGCTCGGCGTGCTGCCGCTGTTCCTGCTGATGGCGCACCTGTGTTTCGCGGCGGGCGCCAGCCGCGATTTCTTCAGCGCGGCCGCGAGCATGGTCGGCCATCGGCGCGGCGGCATGGCGCTCGCGACCATCGCGGGCTGCGCGGGCTTCGGCGCGGTCAGCGGCTCGAGCCTCGCGACGGCGGCGACCATGGGCCAGATCGGCCTGCCGGAAATGCGCCAGCGTGGCTACTCGACCGCGTTCGCCTCCGGCGCCGTCGCGGCCGGCGGCACGCTGGGATCGCTGACACCGCCTTCGGGCGCGCTCATCGTCTTCGGCATCATCGCCGAGCAATCGATCGGCCGGCTGTTCACCGCCGCGATCATTCCCGTCATCACCCAGACGCTGCTCTACATGGCGGCCATCGTGCTGCTGTGCCGGATCCGCCCGGGCATCGCGCCGCCGTCGCAGCGCGTCTCCTGGCGCGAGCGCGGCGCCGCGGTGCTGCGCATCCTGGACTTCGCGGCGCTGGTGGCCATCGTGCTCGTGGGCATCGCGGTCGGCTGGTTCACGCCCACCGAGGCGGCCTCGATCGGCGCCACCCTGGCGCTGCTGCTGTGCGCGCTGCGCGGGCGACTGACGCGCGAATCCTTCGGCGACGCGCTCGCGCTCACGCTCAAGACCAGCGGCATGCTCTACGTCGTGATCATCGGCGCGCTGGTGTTCGCGGCGTTCATGAGCTTCACGGGCCTCGCCGAGCAGATCGCCTCGCTGGTGCACGGCATCAACACCGGCCCGACCGCCACGGTGGTCATCATCGCGCTGCTGCTGCTGCTGCTCGGCTCGATACTCGACGGCCTGGCGCTGATGCTGCTGACCGCGCCCATCCTGCTGCCCATCACCACGGCGCTCGGCATCTCGCCCATCTGGTTCGGCATCTTCTTCGTGCGCACCATGGAAATCGGCTTCGTGCATCCGCCCATCGGCATCAATCTCTACGTCATGCACAGCATCGCACCCGACATTCCTATCGGCCGCGTGTTCAAGGGCGTGCTGCCGTTCCTCGCGGCGGACTTCCTGCACCTGGGACTGCTCATCGCCATACCGGGCATGGCGCTCGCGCTGCCGGGTTGGCTGGAGTGACGCCGTGAACCGGGGCAACGGATTCGTGGAACTGCTCGACCGGCTGCGGCGCGACCCGCAGGAAGTGGCGCGCGCCGCGGCGGCGCGCGGCGAGCGCGTGGTGGGATACGTGGGCAACGACATCCCGGTCGCGCTGGTGCTGGCGGCCGGCGCGCTGCCGGTACGCCTGCGCGCAACGGAAGACACCGCTTCCCCGACCGCCGATCGCTACGTCGAGGGCGCGTTCGCGTGGCCGCAGCGGTCCATCGCCGAGCAATGGCTCCTGGGAGCGCTCGACCACCTGCACGCGGTGATCTTCGCGCGCGGCGACGACAGCGGCCAGCGCCTCTACTACTACTTCTGCGAGCTGCAGCGGCGCGGCGTGTGCCGCGGCCCGCGTCCGTTGCTCTATGACGTGGCCGCACTCCCGCGGCAGACGAGCTTCGAGCACACGCTCGAGTCGACGCGGCTCCTGGCCCGCGAGCTCGGCAGCGCCGCGCACCGCCTCGACGCGGCGCTGCAGCGCGTGCGCCGCCGTGAACAACTCGCGCAGTCGGTGGGGGCGCGGCGCCTGCTGCCCGCGCCACTGCGCGGCAGCAGCGCCTGGGCGTTCGAATTCGCCGCCGGCTGCGACTGGCGCGAATCGTTCGACGCGGAGGTCGAGCCCTGGCTCGAGCAGTCGTCCTTGCTGCCCATGCCGCGGCGCGTGTTGCTCGCCGGCGACCCGCCGCCCGACGACCAGTTGCACCTCGCCATCGAGGCCGGTGGCGCCTCGGTGGTGCTCGAGCTCACGGAATCGACGGCCGCGGGCGAACGCACCCAGCGCGATCCGTTCGCCGCCATCGCCGAGGAGTTCCAAAGGCGGACGCCGCCCGTGCTCGCCATGCGCGGCGATGGACGCTGGCTCGTCGACAAGGCGCAGGAGTGCCGCGCCGACGCCGTGCTGCTGTGGCTCAGCGAACAGGACGAGGCGCTGCCCTGGGAGATCGCGCGCCAGGTGCGTGCGCTGCGCGAAGCGCGTATCCCCACGTTGCTGCTCGCGCGCCAACCCGCGCACGTGTCGGCGGCTTCCCTGACGCAAGTCATGCATTTCCTGCGCGACCTGCGGGAGCAAACATGAGACTCCTCGACGGCACCCGCGTCCTCGCGTGGCAGGAGGCCGGCGAATCCCCGCTGGCGCGTTTCCTGCGCGACCTCGGCGCGACGGTCGAACGGGTCGACGCGCCGTTGAGTGCGACGGATCTCGCGACCGCCGACCTGCTGGTGGAGAACCTCGGGTTGGCGCGCATCGAGGAGACCGGTCTGTCGCGCGCGCGGATCGAGGCGGCGAATGCGCGCCTGGTACACGTCTCGGTGACGACCTTCGGCAGCAGCGGCCCACGCAGGCACTGGCGCGGATCGGAGCTCGTGGCATCGGCCACCGGCGGCATCCTCAGGCTGTGCGGCGACGTCGACCGCCCGCCGGTCAAGGAGGCACTGGATGCCTGCGGATTCCACGCCGACATGGTCGCCGCGGTCGGCGCGCTGGCGGCGCTGGCCGAGCGCCGGCGCAGCGGCCTCGGACAACACGTCGACATCTCGTCGCAGGAAGTCGCGTTCTCGCGCAACGTCAACGGCCTGCTGGTCTGGCAGTTCGACCAGCGCTTGCTGGGCCGCGCCGGCGGCGCGCTCAACTATGGCCGCGCGACCGTGCGCTGCATCTGGGCGCTCGCGGACGGCTACTGCTTCCACTCGCTGATGACCGGACGCTTCGGCGCGCCCGCGAACCAGGGACTGAGCGACTGGATGGACGCCTGCGGCGCGGACAATCCGCTCGCCGGCGTGGACTGGAACAGCTACAACCGCTCGACGCTCGACGCCGCGACGCGCGAACGCTGGGAAGCCGCGATCGCGGCGTTCTTCCGCACGCGCACGCGCGCCCAGATCAACGACGAAGGCCGCCGCCGCGGCATCAATGCCACGGTGGTGGCGATGCCGAGCGACGTGCTCGCGGATCCGCACCTCCAGGCCCGCGGCTTCTGGCGCGACACGCCCGCGGGCCGCGAGCCCGGCAGGTTCCTGCGCATCGAGCGCGCCTCGCAGCCATCGCTGCCGTCCGGCAAACGCGTGGTCGAAGGATCCCGCGGACCGCTGGCCGGCGTGCGCGTGCTGGATTTCTCGTGGGCGCTGGTCGGTTCCATCACCACGAAGACGCTGGGTGACCTCGGCGCCGAAGTCATCAAGGTCGAGTCGCGCACGCGTCCCTGCCTGTCGCGCCTCGACGTGCAGGTCGGCGTTTCACGCGCCGGCAACCTCGACGACAAGCCGTGGTTCGCGCATCTCAACACCTCGAAACTCAGCCTGTCGCTGGACCTCAAGCAGCCGGGCAGCCGCGAGCTGCTCGAGCCGCTCATCGATTGGGCCGATGTCGTGGTCGAGAATTTCTCACCCGGCACGCTCGAGAAGCTCGGCCTCGATTACCAGCGCCTGGCCGCGCGCAACCCGGGATTGATCATGGTCTCCGGCAGCGTCTACGGGCAGACCGGTCCGCTCGCGCAGAGCTGGGGCGTCGATGGCACGGGAGCCGCGCTCAGCGGCCGCACCTGGCTCACCGGCTGGCCGGACCGCGACCCGGTGATCCCGAGCGCCGCGCCGTACGGCGACGTGATCCTGCCGTTCGCCATGGCGGCCGCGGTGATCGCCGCGCTCGAACACCGCGATGCGCACCAGCGTGGCTGTCGCATCGACGCGTCGATGTACGAGCTGTGCGTGCAGCAGATGCGCTCCGCGTTGCTGCCCGGGGCGTCGGCCATGCGCAGCGGCAATGCCGATGCGGGAATTTTCCAGCAGGGTGTCTATGCGGCGCGCGAGGCGGAGCGCTGGATCGCGGTCACTTTCCACACGCGGCCGCAGTGGCAATCGTTCGCGGCGTCCGCCGGCTTTTCCGCCGCGGACCCGGCAGCGCGCGAGGCCGCCCTGGCCGCGTGGTGCGCCGCGCGCCCCGAACGCGAGACCGTCGAGTACCTGCAGGGCATGGGCATCGCGGCGGGCGCGGTGCAGGACATGTCGGATCTCGTCGAGCGCGACCCGCAGATCCGCGCGCGGCGCTCGCTGGTCGCCTTGCAGCACCCGTTGCTGGGTGAGTTCGGACACATGCGCACGCCGATCGATTTCTCCCGCACCCGGACCGCGTCGTACCGCGCGCCCGGCATGGGCGAGCACAACGCCCGCATCGCGCGCGAGGTGTGCGGCCTGACGCCGGAGCGGGTCGCTGAACTCGACAACCTCGGAGTCTTCAAATGAGCGGGCAGCGCAGCCGCAAGGACCTGGCCTGCACGGCCGAGGCCACCGCGTACCAGCGGCAGTTCGTCGCCGACCTCCGGCGCCGCGTGATCGACAACGGCGAGCCGTTCGCCATCGCGCAGGCCGACACCCCGCACGAGATCTTCCACGCGCTCGACATCCCGCTGATCAGCAACCAGTGGTGGTCGGCGTACATCTCGGCCAAGCAGCTCTCGCCGCGCTATTTCGCGGTGCTCGACAAGCTCGGCTATCCCGGCAACAGCTGCCGCTATTGCTCGCTCGGGCTGGCCTGCACGCTCGACAACGATCCGGCCACGGCGCCGTGGGGTGGTCTGCCCAGGCCGACCGTGCTGGTCGCGCGCCTCACCTGCGAATGCATCCGCCACGTCTTCGGCCAATGGGCCGAGGCGCTGGGCACCGAGTTCTTCCCGCTCGAGGCGCCGGGCTGGATGCACAAGGATCCCGAATGGTTCCTGCGCTCCAACGAGGACTGGGAACAGGTCTACGAGCCGCGGCGCATCGAGCTGCTGGTCCGGGAGATGCGCGCCCTGATCGAACTACTCGAGCGGCGCACCGGCCGGCGGTTCGACGAGGAGCGGTTCGTCGCGCTCATGGAGGGCGTGAACGAACAGGAAGGCTACATCGCCGAGGCCGCGCGCATGGTCGGCGCCGCGCGTCCCTGCCCGGTGTCCATCGCCGACCAGATGCCGAACACCATGATCCCGCAATGGCACCGCGGTTCCGCCTGGGCTATCCAGCACGCGCGGCGCTTCCGCGACGAAGTGGCCGGGCGCGTCGCACAGGGCATCGGCGCCAGCGCCAACGAACGCGTGCGGCTCATGTGGATAGGCGCGGGGCTGTGGCACGACCCCGGCTTCTACAGCGCGCTCGAGGAGCGCTACGGCGCGGTGTTCGTGTGGTCGATGTACATGCCCTTCGCCGGCCCCCAATACATCCGCGCGCTGAAGGACAAGCCGATGCACGCGCTCGCCAGCCGCGTCTGCTCCATGAACGAAGTGCTGCACCTGCCGCCGTGGATGAACGGCTGGATGGTGCACGAAGCCGGCCGCTGCGGCATCGACGCCGCCGTGGTGCTGGTGCCGCCCGACAACCGGCTGTCGCAGTCCGGCACGCTGCTCACGCAGCACGCGCTCGAGGCCGCGGGTGTGCCGGTGCTGCGGCTCTCGGCCGACATGGTCGACGCCAAGGAATGGAACCACGAGCGCATGGTCGAGCACGTGGCGCAATTCCTGCGTTCGCGGGGCCTGGTTTGAACGCGCGCGCCATCGTCGCCGCCGCGGCGCTCGCCGGCTTGGGCGCCGGCTGCGCCCGCGAAGCGCCGCCCGGCGTCACGGTGCTGACCTACGCCTCGCAGTACAGCCCCGCGCATCCGTTCAGCCGCGCCGACATCGCCTGGATGCAGTGGGTGGAGCGGCGCTCCGGCGGGCGGCTGCGCATCCAGCCGTACTGGTCCGGGTCGGTGCTGTCGTCGGAGCACTCGATGACCGAGATCCGGCACGGCGTGGTGGACATCGGCCTCATCACGCCTATCTACGCGCGCGGCGGCGCGCACCTGATCCGCGTGCAGGCCGCGTTCTACGCCGGGCTCACCACCATCCCGCAGCAGGTGGCGCTGTATCGCTGCATGGCGGGCGTCGATGCGCAGTTCGGGCGCGAGCTCGCGGGACTCAAGGTGCTCGCGGTCCAGGGCGGCAACCTGCCCGGCATCGTGACGCGCAACCGCGCGGTGCGCACGCTGGCGGATCTCGAGGGCCTGCGGCTGCGCGCGCCCGCGGAGCTGCTCGAGGTGCTGCGGCGCTTTGGCGCCGACCCGGTCGAGATGCCCATGGGCGAGGTGTATTCGGCGCTCGCCAAGGGCGTGCTCGATGGCGTGGTCGCCCCGGCCGACACGCTGAAGTCGCTGCACTTCGCCGAGGTCGCGCACTACTTCTACACGATCAGCGTGCCGCGCGGCGCCTACGCCGCGCGCGCCATGGGGCTCGGGCGCTGGAACGCGCTGAGCGACGAGCAGCGCGCCATCCTCGAGGAAAGCATGGCGGTGTGGGAGAGCGATCTCGACCAGCAACTGCGCAGCGCGCAACGCGCGGGCGAAGCGGCCGGGCACGCGAACCAGGTGACCTTCACCGCGCCGTCGGAGGCCGACGACCGGCGCTTCCACGAGGTGTACAACGAAGTCGCGGAGCGCAACGCGCGCCTCGCATCCCGCTACGACATCGACGGCCTGGCCCTGTTCCACTACGCGCGCAGGGTCGTGGCGCGTTCGGACGGCGGCCCGGTGCGATGCAATGGAGAACGAGAATGAGCAGTGCCCTGGCAGGAACGCGCGTGGTGGATTTCAGCCACGTGATGGCCGGCCCGTATGCCTCGCACCTGCTGCGCCTGCTGGGCGCCGAGGTGATCAAGATCGAATCGCCCGGCGTCGGCGACGCGCTGCGCAACTACGGCGCGGACCGCCGCTACGACGGCATGTCGCCCGCGTTCATCGCGGTGAACGCCGGCAAGAAGTCGCTGGCCTTGAACCTCAAGCATCCGCCGGCGCTGGCGGCCGTGCAGCGCCTGATCGGCGGCGCCGACGTGGTGCTGGAGAATTTCCGCCCGGGCGTCATGGGACGACTCGGCCTCGATTACGAAAGCGTGCGCGCGCTGCAGCCGCGCGTCGTCTATTGCTCGGTGTCCGGCTACGGCCAGTCGAGCCCGCGGCGCGATTGGCCGGCCATCGACAACATCGTGCAGGCGACCAGCGGCATGATGTCGCTGAGCGGCGAGAACGGCGACGGCCCGATGCGCGTCGGATTCCCGGTGGTGGATACGCTCACCGGCCAGACCGCGGCGTTCGCCATCCTCGCGGCGCTCCTGCGGCGCGAGCACACCGGCAACGGCGAGCACATCGACGTCGCGATGTTCGACGCCACGATCGCGTTCATGACTTCGGCCGTGGTGCCCTACCTGGTCACGGGCAAGACCCTCGAGCGCACCGGCAACATCGGCTACAGCGGCCAGCCCACCTCGGCGGTGTTCGAGGCTTCCGACGGCCGGCAGCTGTCGCTCGGCGTGGTGCAGCAGGGGCAGTTCGAAGTCCTGGCGCGCGCGCTCAAGTGCGAGCACTGGCTGTGCGATCCGCGCTTCAGGACCCCCGACCTGCGCCGGCAGAACAGCCGCGAGATGCGCGCGGAGCTGGACAAGGTCTTCTCGGCGCGGCCCGCCGCCGCCTGGGAACGCGAGCTGAGCGCCGCCGGCGTGCCGTGCGGCATGGTGCGCGACATCGGGGAAGCCGTGAATCTCCAGGGTCTCGGCGAACGGGGCCTCAAGATCCCGCTGAACGTGCCCGGGTTGCCGGAGCGGCCGGACGTGGAGATCGTGAACGCGGGCTTCAAGTTCAGCCAGGACTCGCCGCACATCGACCAGCCGCCGCCGCGCGCCGGCGAACACGGCGAAGCCATCCTGGAATCGCTGGGATACGACGCCGACGAGCGCCGCGAGATCCTGGCCGGCAATCACTGTTGAGGAGGAATGCATGTCCCCGATGCTCCGCTTGCTGCTGGCCGCCATCCTGGGCATGACCCTGGCGACCGCCTCCGCCGAAGAATCCCGCGTGTCCCGCCCCGGCGAATACCGCGGCTACGGCGAGGCGAGCTACGACGGGCACCAGCTCGTCTCCGTGTACGTCACCGTGCGCGACGGCACGCGCCTCGCGGTGGACGTGTTCCTGCCCACGCGCGGCGGCAAGCTGGCCGAGGACAAGCTGCCGGTCGTGTGGATGCACACGCCGTACAACCGCCGCACCACCAACGGCGGCCTCACCGCGGCCAACTACCCTGGCAAGGCGCTGCAGCTGGTGAAGTACGGCTATGCCGTGGCGGTGGCGGACTTCCGCGGCCTGTACGCCTCGTTCGGCCGCAACGCCGGCTACAACCGCGGCGAATGGCAGGACGCGGCGCGTTTCGACGCCTACGACATCACCGAGTGGCTGGCGAAGCAGCCCTGGAGCAACGGCAAGGTGGGCATGTGGGGCTGCTCGGCCACCGGCGGCAGCCAGATGCAGGCGCTGACCACGGCGCCGCCCAGCCTCAAGGCCATCTTCCCGATGAGCTGCGAGTGGGACGTGTACGCGTTCGTGGCGGCCGGCGGCATCACGCCGCGCGAAGGGCCCACCATGATGATGCGCGGCGGATCGCGCGAGGAGCGCGACCGCAACGCCGTGGCCGTGGATGGCGACACGGACGCCAAACTACTGGCCGCGGCCGTCGCCGACCATGCGCACAACCTCGAGACCGCCGGCTTCGTGCCATTCCGCGACAGCCGGTCCGCGGAGTTCGGCAATGCCTGGTGGCTGTTGAGCAGCCCGCACAGCTACGCCGAGGCCATCAACCGCTCGAGGATCGCGGTATACGCCGCGGTCAACTGGGCCGAGGGCTTCACCGGCCATGGGCCCGCGTACACGTTCAACAACCTGCGCACGCCGAAGAAGCTGATCCTCGGTCCCGGCAAGCATTGCGACTGGGCCACGGTGCTCACCGACACCGGCTTCGACATCGTCACCGAGGAGCGGCGCTTCTTCGACCACTGGCTGCGCGGAATCGACAACGGCGTGATGCGCGAGCCCGCGGTGACTTACTACACGTACAACGCGGCCCGGGAGCGCGCGTGGCGGACTTCGCCTACCTGGCCGCCGCGCGCGACCCGGACCGCGTTCTACCTGGCCGACGGTGCGTTGCGCGGCGAACCGCCGGCCGGCGCGAATGCGGGCGGCGCCGGGGCCACGCGCAAGGCCGTGAGTTACGACACCGACGCGGAGGCTTTCTGGTCGACCGGCATGACCTTCGTGACCGAGCCGCTCGCGCAGGACACCGAGGTGACGGGCCATCCCACCGCCCGCCTCTGGCTCTCGTCCACCGCGAAGGATGCGGACATCGTCGCGCGCATCGACGACCTGGCCCCCGATGGCACACATATATATGTCGGGGTCGAGGGCAAGCTGCGCGCCTCGCTGCGCGCCACGGCGCCGGCACCCTACGAGACCATGGGCCTGCCCTGGCATCCGTTCACCGCGGCGTCCGCGCAACCCCTGGAACCGGGCGTGCCGGTGCAGGCCGAGTTCGAGTTCCTGCCCACCTCTTACATCTTCAAGGCCGGCCACCGGATCCGGCTGGCGCTGCAGTTCGCGGACCCGCGCTCCACGCAGAAGCTGGCTCCCGCGCCCGTGGTCACGCTGCTGCATCGGGCGGACGCCGCCTCGATGATCGAACTACCCGTGGTCACCGCCGCGGACGAGCGTGCCGCGGCCGCCGCCGAACAACGCGCGCGGCTGGATGCGATCCCCGACACGGCGGGCAGCGGCGCCTGGCCGGCCCTCAAGGAAGAAGTGGCCTCGCTGCCGGATCACGTGGTCTATCGGCCCGCCCGTCTCGACGAGTTCGGCAAAACCGGCAAGCGCAAGCTCGGCGTCTACATCTTCGGCAATGGCGCCTGTTCGGACGACGGCGCCAGCGCGCGCCTGCACCTGCTCGAGATCGCTTCGCATGGTTACCTCGCCATCGCGCCGGGACGGATCCGTAGCGGTCCGGGCGCGACGGCGGCGCCCACGCCGCCCCGTGCACCGTCGCCCGGCGACGACCAGAAGCTGCCCAAACCACCCACGACCTCCGCCGACCTGCTGTCCGCGCTCGACTGGGCCTTGGCGCAGAACCGGGACCCCGGCAGTCCCTACCACGGCCGCATCGATCCCAGGGCCATCGCCATCTCGGGTTTCAGCTGCGGCGGACTGCAGGCGCTGCAGATCGCATCCGATCCGCGCGTCAAGACACTCGTCGTCATGAACAGCGGCATCTTCAACGACGGCAAGCAGGGCATCTCCGGCATCGACGTCTCGAAGTCGCTGCTCGACCGGATCCACACGCCGACGCTGTACATCCTGGGCGGCGAGACCGATATCGCGTACGCCAATGGCATGGATGACGTTTCGCGCATCAAGCACGTGCCGGCGTATGTCGGCAATCTCATCGGCGTGGGCCACGGCGGAAGCTACTGGCAGCCGAACGGCGGCAAGGCCGCCGCCGCGGTGGTGGCGTGGCTCGACTGGCAGCTGCGCGGTGACAAGAGCGCGGCGAAGACCTTCGTCGGCAAGGATTGCGGCCTGTGCACCGACCCGGCCTGGCAGTTCCGCGCATCGCGATAGTGATTTGGCAATGCTTCGATCCCTACTTGCCGATTGTCGCGGCGAGGTCCGCGGTCTAGAAAGTAGCTCCCGTTCGAACTGGTGGTCTGCATGAAAACGCTGCGTTGTCTGTTCGCCCTGCTCGGCCTTTGTTTGCTGTTGCCCGCGCACGCCAGTGCCGCGGAGGCCGGCAAGGGCGGCGAGAAATACACCTTCGTGGTCGTCCACGGTGCCACCGCGGGTGGCTGGGAGTGGAAGTCGACGGGCAAGTTCCTGACCGATGACGGTCACACGGTCTATCGCGTCACGCTCACCGGGCTCGGCGAGCGCGAGCACCTGAACAGCACCGACGTCGACCTGCAGACGCACATCAACGATGTCGTGAACACGATCCTCTACGAGGATCTGCACGACGTGGTACTCACCGGCCACAGCTACGGCGGCATGGTGATCACCGGCGTGATCGACCGCATCCCGGAGCGCATCCGGCACGTCGTCTATCTCGACGCGGCGGTGCCCGATGACGGGATGTCGCTGTGGGACCTGTTCGGCGGCACGGGCCCGCAGGATCCCGAGCGGTTCAAGGACGGATTCATGCAGGTGCCGTGGGTCAAACCCGGCACGCCGCCGCCGCACAGCGTGAAGCACTCCGTGAAATGCTTCAGCCAGCCGGTGTCGTACAAGAATCCCGCGGCGCTCGCGCTCCCGGTGACCTACGTGGCCTTCATCCCCAAGGACAAGTCGGCCGAAGAGCGCGCCAGGACCGACAAGAGCTGGCAGCGCGCGGTGGCGCGCGGCTGGACCATCCGCACGTTCCCGGGGACCCACGTGGCCATGGTCGAGGACCCGCGCGGCGTCGCGACGCTGATCGAGGAGTCCGTCAAGGACCAGAACAAGCCCGCGGCGAAACAGCCCCGGTAGATAGCCGCCCTCACTTCACCTGGTAGAAGCGGATGCGCACCGCTTCCACCTTGGGTGGAGTGCCTTCGATCTCGAGCGTGGCGACGAAGGTGGCCTGCGTCATCCAGGCATGCGGGCCCTGCGGCGCTTCGAGCTTCGGACGGAAGATGGGCCGCGGCGCGTCCGGGCACGACATCCCTTCGTTGAAGACGTGGATCACCGCGCCGTCCTCGGCCTTGAGGAAATAGTCCGCCGAGAGCTGGGTGCAGTGGCTGGCTGAATAGCTGAGCTGGAAATCGTGCCCGCCGGGCAGCACCTTGCCGTTGAGCTTCGGGCCCGAGACGGTACCGCCGGTGATCGGGATGTATTGCCGGTAGCCGAGCGCGGTGTCACCGAGCACCACCGCGGGATCGATGGTCACGCGTTCCTCGAAGGCGAACTCGAGCGTGGGCGCGGGCTCCGCGCCCATTGCGCTCGCCGATAACAAAAGGCATATGGCTCTCACAAGGCTATTCATGTCGTCACCCCATTAGACTCGCGCTCTCACCGGAGGCGGAATGCAAACATCTCACACTCTCGCCATCGCATTCATCTCGCTCGCGACGCTGGCGCCGCTGCACGCGGCCGAAGCCGCGAGCGGCTGCGCGAAGCTCGCGAAATTCTCCATGCCGGGGCATCGCGTGCTCATCCGCAAGGCTGAGGACGTGCCCGCCAGCGCACCCGGCGTGTCGCCCGCGGTTCCGGCGCATTGCCGCGTGGAGGGTGTGATCGATGAGCGCCAGGGCCGCGACGCGAAGACCTATGGCATCGGGTTCGCCGTGGCGCTGCCCGTGCAATGGAACGGGCGCTTCCTGTTCCAGGGTGGCGGCGGCCTGAATGGCAGCGTGCAGCCACCGCTCGGCGCCGCGTTCACCGCGGGGAAATCCGCGCTGGCGCGCGGCTTCGCGGTAGCGAGCACCGACTCGGGACACCAGGGCGCGGTGTTCGATGCGAGCTTCTTCCAGGACCAGCAGGCATCGCTGGATTTCCTCTACCAGGCGGTGGGCGAAGTCACGGAGCTGGCGAAGGCACTGATCGCGCGGCACTACGGCAAGCCGCAGCAGCACGCGTACTTCGTCGGCTGCTCGACCGGTGGCCGCGAGGCGATGATCATGTCGCAGCGCTATCCGGGCTACTTCGACGGCATCGTCGCCGGGGCGCCCGCGGCCCGCACCAGCTTCTCGAACCTCGGGCTGCGTTACGCAACCGCCGCGCTCAACGCCATCGCGCCGGTCGACGCGCGAGGCAAGCCGCAGACCCGCGCGGCGTTCAGCGACGCGGACCGCAAGCTGCTGGTGGATGGCGTGCTCGCGGCCTGCGACGCGCTCGACGGCAACCGCGATGGATTCATCTTCGCGCCGCAGGAATGCGGCTTCGATCCCGGCACGCTCGCCTGCACGGGCGAGAAGAAAGACGGCTGCCTGTCGGCCGGACAGGTGAAGGCGATCCGCGCCGTCATGCAGGGTCCGCGCACCGCGTCGGGACGGCAGGTGTACCCCGGATACTTCTACGACACCGGCATCGCCAACACGCAGGGACTGCCCGGCATCCTGGCGGGCCCGGTGATCCCGGAAGGCGGGCCGGTGGCCACCACCTTCGACGTCGATGCCGCCGCCTTCGACGCGATGGACGGGCGCGCCATGGCGGGTGACACCAACGCCTGGACCAACCTGAGCACTTTCCGCGGACATGGCGGCAAGCTGATCTTCCTGCACGGTGTCAGCGACCCGTGGTTCTCGGCGCGCGAAAGCGTGCGCTACTACGAGCAACTGCGCATCGACAATGCCGAGGTGCCGCTCAGCGACTGGAGCCGGTTGTTCCTCGTGCCCGGCATGGGCCACTGCGCCGGCGGCGCGCGCACGCTCGACCAGTTCGACATGCTGGGCGCGGTCGTGGACTGGGTGGAAGGCGGCAAGGCGCCGGAGCGGATCATCGCCACCGGCAGTTCGGCGCCGGGCGAGAGCCGGCCGCTGTGCCCGTATCCCGCGCATGCGCACTATGGCGGCAGCGGCGATGCGCACGACGCGGCGAGCTACACCTGCGCCGAGTGAACCCGCGGTGCGGGGTAGTTAGTTCGAGGCGGCGGTGATGCGGATTTCGTCCGCGGCGAGGAACTCGCCGTTGCGCGGTCCGCTGAAACGGATGGCGGCGATCTCCGGCGCCTTGACGCTCAGCGTGAGGAACGGCACCGGATCGGCGGGAGCCTTGCGGCCCGGCACGGCGGCAACCGATGCCTGGTCGACCACCGCGCCGTTCCTGTCGAGCGCCTCGAGCAATGCCGGGCAGCCCGTCGAGCCCCACAGCACCAGCGTCACCGCGGTGGCGCTGAAAGGAAAAGTGGCCTGGACCGGGATCGCCTGTTCCGTCGCCATCGCATTGAGCAGGCCCTTGTGACCGGTCGCGATGTGCGGAAAGAACATGATCCGTCCCTTCGCCTTGCTCTGGGTGAGCGGGCCGGCGAGCTTGAACTCCACGCCCTGGTCCGTCCAGGTGGGCACGGGTTTGCCGATCTCGGCCTGCTCGAAATCGATGACGATGTCGGCCGCGCGCGCGGCGCAGGCCGCACCCGCAAGCGACACGAGCACCGCGATGCGCGACAGCGGCACGCGCGGCTTCATGCCATCTCGAGGCCGCGCATGGCGCCCGTCGACGAGGCGAACTTGCCCTCGCCCAGGCCCATGCGCTCGAGCATCGACACGAACAGGTTCGGCAGCGGGTAGTTCTGCGCGCGGTCGAAGGCGAGATGCTGGCCGTGGCGGAAGCCGCCGCCCGCGAACAGGATGGGCAGGTTGACGGTCGAGTGCGCGTTGGCGTCGCCCAGGTTCGAGCCGTACAGGATCATGGTCCGGTCCAACAGGGTTTCGCCCTGCTCGCTCGCCGCCTTCAGCCCGTCGAACAGCTGCGCGAGCAGCTTCATCTGCCATTCGTCCAGCACCTTGAGCTGCGCGAGCTTCTCCTCGGCTTTTCCGTGGTGCGAGAGATTGTGGTAGCTGTCGGTGATGGTCTCGCCGGGGATGATGACCACCGGGGTGGCCACGCTGTTGAGCATCAGCGTGATGGAACGCGTCGAGTCGGTCTCGAACGCGAGCCGCGCGAGGTCGTACATGGCCTTGAGCTTGTCCATGTATTGCGCCGGGTTGGCGATGTCGGCGGGCGCGGGATAGCTCACCACCGGCTTGGGCCTGCGCTCCCACTCGCGCGATTCCTGCAGCCGGCGCTCGAGGTCGCGCACGCTGGTGAAGTATTGCTCCAGGCGGCCGCGATCGCGGCTGCCCACTTCGCCTTCGAGCTCCTTCGCCTGGTCGGCGACCGCGTCGAGGATGCTGCGCCCGGTGTCGAGCCGGCGAACCTGGGCCTCCACCTGCTCGGGCGTGCCCTGCAGGAACAGCTGGTTGAACACTTCCGAGGCGCGCTCTTCGGGCGGGATGGCCACGCCGGCGCCGGTCCACGAGAGTCCGCGCGCCGCGCCGTTCACGGCGAGCGTGAGCGACGGGACGCGGGTCAGCGTGCCGATGCGCTCGGCGATGTATTGATCGAGCGAAATGGTGTTGCGGAACGAGCTGCTGGCCGGGTGCGGCGCGGCCGTGAGGAAGCTGATGTCGGCGGGATGGCCGCCGTCGACGTTGGGATGCGAAACGCCGCTGATGACCGTGAAGGCGCTGCGATGCGCGTCGAGTAGCTTGAGATAGGGCGACGCCTGGTAGTCGCGGCCCGCGCTGGCCGGAAAGAACAGGTCGGGCCGCAGGCCGAGATTGTTGCAGACGGCCAGCATGCGACGCGGCGTCGCCGCCGCGCCGGCGCTGGCCGCGGCGCGCGCGGTGCGGGGCAGCATGGCTTCGAGCAGCGGCAGCGCCATGCCGACGCCCGTGCCTTGCAGGAATCGCCGTCGCGACAGGGGCTTTCGCGTGGCGATGAACGGACCGCGGTATTTCGTGTTCATTTGGTTTGGAACAGCTCGCTTTGCACGATTTCCTCGACCAGGGTGCGCACCCCGTACTGGCGGGCGCGCGCGCGCTCCAGGATGCGCTCGAATTCGCCGCGATCGGTGAAGCGCACCGGCGCGCCCGTGGCGAACACCACCAGCTGCCTGGCGAGGTTGCGCGCCACGGCGGTCTCGTCGCTCGCCAGCAGCCGCTTGAACTCCTTTATATCGCGGAAGGCGCGGCCGTCGGGCATCTCGCCGGTGGAATCGACCGGCAGGCCATAGTGGAACGCGAACGCCTGGCCATTCATGCCGTAGCCGGGCTCGGGCTTCACGTCGTCGGCCACCGCGCGGTAGCGCTCGCGGTGCGCGCCCATCACGTCGAAACTCTCGAGCGCGAAGCCCGGCGGATCCATCTTCGTGTGGCAGGAGGCGCAGGTCGGGTTGTCACGATGCTTGGCGAGCTGCTGGCGGATGGTCACCGCGCCGCGGATGTCGGGCTCGACGGCCTTCACGGTGGGCGGCGGCGGGCGCGTCTCGATGCCGAGGATCCGCTCGGTGATCCAGTGGCCGCGCAGCACCGGGGAAGTGGTCGTGCCGTTCGCGGTCACCTTGAGCACGCTGGCCATGGTCATGAGCCCGCCGCGCTCGCTGTCGGCCGGCAGCCTGACGCGGCGCATCCGCGCGCCCACCACCCCCGGGATGCCGTAGTGGCGGGCGAGGCGCTCGTTGAGCCAGGTGAAGTCCGAGTCGACGACATTGCGCGCCGGCAGGTTCGCGCGCAGCAGCTCGGCGAAGAACAGCTGCGTCTCTTCCACCGCGGCGGTCTTGAGCGGCTCGTCGAGCTCGTAGTCGTTGTAGATAGTCGACGACGGCGAGGTGTCGTCGATCTTGCGCAGGTCGAGCCAGTAATCGGTGAAGGCGTCGACGAAGCGCCGCGACTTCGGATCCTCCAGGAGGCGCGCGGTTTCCGCGCGCAGCACCGCCGGCTGGTGCAGCTCACCGCGCTCGGCGCGCGCGCGCAGCGCGGCGTCCGGCGTGGAGTTCCACAGGAACAGCGACAGGCGCGTGGCGAGCGCGCGGTCATCGAGCCGGCCGCGTGGCTCCTCGACGAACACGAAGGCGGGCGACACCAGCACGCCGGTATAGGCGGTGAGCATCGATCGCGCAAAGCCGGAGCCGAGCCCGAACTCCCGTTCGAAAAGCCCGAGGAACCGCTGCACGTCGGCCTCTTCGACGGGACGGCGGTAGGCCGCCTGGATGAAGTGGCGCAGCAGCCGCTCGGCATCCTGTCGTGGCGACGCCGACTGCACTTCGACCCGCACGTTGCTGAACGGCGAACGTCCGAAGCCGCCCGGCCCGCCCACCCCGAAGGCCGCGAGGCCGGAGAAACCGCCCACCGGCGGCGGGTTGTACGGCACCACCGTCTCGAGGGGCACTCCGCCCTTTTCACCCTCGGCGAGCCGGCGCATCGGCAGCGAGCCGAACAGCAACTCGTAACCGCTCGTGGTGCGCGCGTCGTCGAGCGGACCCGTGATTTCCAGCCACTGCACGGCGTAGCCGGGCATGCCCTCCTTCGTCGCCAGCGGATTCACGTACTGCTCGTCGGTGCCGTTCACGCGCGTGCGGAACAGGCGCATCGCATCGGTGCGGATGGCCTCGCCCGCCGCGAGTTGCACGTCGACTTCGCCCACCGTGGGTTTCGGCGTGAAGTCCATGGCGCCGATCGGCCGCGTCTGGCCGGAGCTCTGGGCGTAGATGCCGATGGGCTCGTCGTTGCGGCCGCGCCAGATTTCATCGGCGTTGGGACGGTGCCAGACCGGCAGCCAGTAGACCGGCGCCTTCTCCTCGCCCTGGCCTTCGTAGAACCAGCGCCCGATGCCGCCGCCGCTCACCCAGATGGAATAGCCCTTGAGCCGGATGCGGTAGCGGCCCGCCGCGGGCGCGTTGAAGCCCCAACCATAGCCGCCCGCATCGCTGAAGATGCTGGAGACCTTGCCGACGGCTTCGCGTTCACGGGTGGCGGGGCTCGAGTTGGGCGCGCGCCCGGCGCGCACCTCCGGCTGGGCGTGCGAGTCGAGCACCGGGAACATCAGGCGGTCGGACAGCGTGCCATTCTCGCTCGGGCGATAGCGCTGTCCGATCGCGTCGCGCGCGTAGATCCTGCGCACCGTGTTGCGCGGCCGCTCGAAGGCCGCCGACATCGCCTGGCGCATCGCGTAGTCCGCCACGGCCAGGTAGCGCTCCATCTGCACGAACGACACGTCGAGCGCCTCGCCACTCTTGTTGAAGCGATACGCCTCGCCGTCCGCGGGTAGTTTGTCCTTCAGTTGCGCCCACGGCACGTTGAGCAGGTCGCGCAGCGCGTTCTCGTACTCGTAGCGATTCAGGCGCCGCTGGATGGCGCGTCCGTCCCGGGCCGTGACGCCCGCCTCGAAGTTCGTGAGCGACGTGGCAACGGTGTGCGTGAACGCCGCGAGATCGGCCGGCGTGGGCCGGTCCTTGGTGCGCTTCTTCGGCGGCATCTCGCCGGCGTCGAGACGATCGAGTATCCGCACCCAGGTGGCGAAGTTGTCGCGGTTGTCCGGATCGAAGTCGAGGACGCCGAGATCGAGGCCACCACTCTGGTCTTCGTAATGGCACTCGCCGCAGTAGTGGTCGAAGAATCCGGTCGAGCCCTTGACCCGCGGGTCTTCGGCGGCCGCTGCGCGACACAGCAGCGTCAGCGTGGCAATCACGCCGAGTGCCGCGCACCCGTGAATGGCGAGGCGCGGTCGCCGCGTCAGCCGGAAGGGATCTCGTCTCGTTGCCAAATCGCATTCACCTCTGCGCTGCGCGGCATCATGAGATTGGCATCGCACCACCACAAGAGCCGGATACGTAGCCACGCATACGCATCCATGTATGGGGAAAACCCGGTGCCCGCGCGGATAACGGAAAGCCTCGCCCGACGCGTCTGGTACGCGCCCTAGGCCCGGTTCTTGTGCGCGATCGCCGCCAGGATGATCAGGTAGCTCAACAGGCGAATGATGTAGATCGCCTCGTCACCGACGTTCGGCTGGTCCAGCAGGAGGAAGGCCATCCGGTTCAGGCCTTCCAGGAAAAACGCCGCGGCAAAGCCCAGGAACAGCAGGTCGCGCGTCGCGCGCCAGAATCGCGCGAAGAACGCGGCGGCCACGAACGAGCACGTCACGATCACGCCGAGCAGGAATCCTTCGATCATGACCGGTCACTCTCGAAAATGAGTCCGTAAACCAGCAGCAGCATCGCCGCGGCCGCCGCCACCAGCCGCCAGCGATACAGGTCGATCTCGGTGGGAAAGAAGAACAGGTCCGCGACCACCAGGCCGTTCGAGACGCACAGGCCGGCAAAGCACAGCCCCGCCCACAGCAAGAGGCGCTTGCGGACGGCGGCGTACGCGCGCAGCAGCAGGACTGCGCACAGCCCGGCGACCACGGTACCCAACACGTTGACGATGAACTGGTACATCTATTTTTCCTTCTTCATCTCGAAGGCGCGCGCGAATTCCTTGATCGACGCGGAGGGCTTCGCATGGATGAGCGTCGCGATGCGCGACAGGTTCTGGCGGTAGCAGCGGGCCACTTCGGCAACCAGCGCCCGCGTCTGGTCGTCGGCGGGACTGAATCGGAAGCTGGGCACCGACTCGTCGACGGACACCAGCCCGCGTCGACGCAACGCCTGCAGGGTCTCCTCGGCCCGTTGCTCGGAGATGTAGTTGTGCGCGGCGATGTCCGCGATGAGCCAGCCGCGTTCCGCGGCCTCGCTCATCTCCAGCAGCGTCTCCAGCTGCGGAACGGTGTCGATGTTCTCTTCGATGAACCGCAGGACCGGTGCGGGAATTTCTTTTTCTGAAACCATGAAGCCGCCCTGATTACCACGATTCGCCGGGAATTTCTGCCGGTAAAACACCCGGGATCGCGCGGCGGGTCGAGGGCCAGGTGCCAGCGCCTATGCATCGGCGCTGACACCCGTCCTCAGGCGGAAGCCGGTTCGATGAACAGGATTCCATCCTTTTCGCGACGGGCGAGACCCTGGGAGTTCAGGATGATGTCGAGCGCCTGGTCCCAGGGCATTTCGGCGAGCTTCACGGTCACGGTACCGCTCACCTTGTCGCTCACCAGGATGTTCACGCGCGCCGCCTCGGCCATCGCCCGGATGAGCTCGCGCACGTCCACGTCCTGGTATTCGAGCTTCACGCGCTTGCCGGCCAGCAGTTCGATCCTGCCCACCGGCCTGGTGGCGTGGTTCGCGGCAGCCGCCTCGGCCTGCGCGGGCGAGGTGATGCCCACCCACACGGGCATCGACAGCGCGGCCAGCGCGAGCACCCCCAGTGCGATCCGCTTGACGCGACCCAGCTCCTTCACGTCTTTCGTCATGATTGCCTCCAATCGTAGTTTCAGATCGGCGCCCGAGACGCCGGCGACACATGCCAGGTCCGATGCGAGACAGGACCGGCAAACCGTGAGAATGGCCTCGGCATAGGTGCGCGGATCGGTGCCGGATCGCACGACGCTCTCGTCGCACGCGAGCTCGCGCTCCTCGAGCAGGCGCGCGCCGATCCACCAGACGAGTGGATGAAACCAGAAGATGACTTCCACCAGCATGTGCATGGCGGATGCGAGGTTGTCGTGACGACGCAGGTGCGCGAGCTCATGGCGCAGGACGGCCTCGAGCTGTGGCGGCGACAGTCGCGTCGCGACCTCCGCCGGCAGCAGCAGCACGGGGCGCACGATGCCGACGAGCGCGGGTTCGTGCAGGCCCGTGGATGTCCTGACCGGGATGGGCGCGGCGAGCGCAATGGGCACGGCGTCCCGCAACATCGCGCGCACGCCTCGCCAGCGGGCAAGCCAGCGAGCGGCCAGGGCCAGGCTGCCGATGAGCCACACCGTCATCGCGAGTGCCGGCCACCAAGTCGTGGTTGATCCGGCCATCAGCGCACGCGCGGGTGCGGCGATCAACACGGATACCTGCTCGATTCCCACCGGACCGACGCCGCGCGTGTCTTCCAGTCCGACAAGGGGCTGGAGCTGCTGTCCAAGCGCGACCAACCACGAAAACGGCACCAGGAATTTGAGCGACGCCGCCCACCACACCGCGTGCCGCAGGTGTGCGCCGTTGTTCCGCAGGGTCCACGTCAACGCCACGGCGCAGAGCGCGAACAGCGTCGATTGCCACAGGTGATCGAGCAGCGCCACGCTCATTTGCGCGATCCCTTGTCCTCGAGCGAGCGCAGCATCTTCTCCGCGTCCCTGATGTCCTGCAGGGTCAGCTTGCCGGATTCGATGAGGTGCGCCATGACCGGTTGCGACCGCCCGCCGAAGAAGCCGAGTAGCTCGTCGACCAGGCGTCCCTGGGTCATTTCCCGTGTCAGCGTGGCTTCGAAGATGTGGGCGTTGCTGATCTTCTTCGCGCGGCGCAGCGCGCCCTTGGCTTCGAGCCGCGACATCACGGTCTGCACCGTGGTGTAGGCAGGCCGCTTCCTGGCTGGAAAGCTCTCCTGGACCTCGCGCACCGACGAGGGCCCCCGCTGCCACAGCGCCTGCATGATCCTGAGCTCCAGTTTCCCCAGCCGCGGTGTCGCCATGTATTCCTCCTACGAGCGTAGGAGACTCTACTACGGCGGTGGCAGACGGGGCAAGCGGGCGCCGCGCGACCCAGCGGCCGTCGGCAGGTGACCGGATGCCTGGAGGCTACGGGCGATTCGAAATCAGCTTGCGGATCACTTCGCCGTAGCTGCGGCTCGACTCGAGGCTGAAGCCGTTGTCGAGGGTCAGCACGTAGTCGCCGCCCTGCTCCGCCGCTTCGATCTGCGCCACGTGGCGGATGTTCACGATCACCGAACGGTGGATGCGCGCGAACACCGCGGGATCGAGGCGCTCGAGCAGCGACTGCATGGTGGCGTGCACCAGGTGGCGGGACGTGGCGGTATGCAGCTGCACGTAATTCTCCGCCGCCTGGATCCACAGCACGTCCGCCAGGTCCACGAAGCGCGTCTTGCCCGCGGAGCGCACGGCGATGCGCGTGAGAGCGCGGGTCGGCGCCGTCAGCGCCTGCAGCAGCGCCACGATGCGCTCGCTGACCTCGTCGTGCCGCCGGTGCGGCCGGGCGCGCTGCAGCGCTTCGGCGAAGCGCTCCTCGGACACCGGCTTGAGAAGATAGTCGAGCGCGTGGATCTCGAATGCCTGGATGGCGAAGCGGTCGTGCGCCGTGACGAAAATGACGTCCGGCATCGCGGCGGCGCCGACCTGGCGCACCACCTCGAACCCGTCCATCTCCGGCATCTGCACGTCGAGGAACACCACGTCGGGACGCTCGCTCGCGATCAGGGATACCGCCTCGTGGCCATTCCTGGCTTCGAGGATGTGGATGGTGTCTGCCTCGCGCTCGAGGAGCTTGCGCAGGCTGGCGCGCGCCAAGGGCTCATCGTCCACGATCAGGGCGCTCCACCGGTCCTTTGCCACCGACTTCATGCCGGGACGTTCTCCGCCGGCACTTCCGGGTCACCGACGCTGACCAGGCGGCGATACGGCACGATCACTTCGACCGCCGCCGCGCTGTCCGCGCATTCCAGGCGCAATTCCGCGCCCGCTCCATACAGCTGGTTGAGCCGCGCCCTGAGGTTCGCGAGGCCCAGGCCCCATCCGGGCGGCGGGCCGGTGCGCGCGATGCCGCCGGTGTTCTTCACCACGATGCGCAGCTTGTCCCCGGCGCGCGAGATGCGCACGTCGATGGCGCCGCGCGCCACGCTGCAGCCGATGCCGTGCCGTACCGCGTTCTCCGCGACCGGTTGCAGCGCCATGTGCGGGACCGCCGCGTCCAGCAGGCCGGGGTCCGTCCTGACGTTGACCACCAGCCGATCCGAAAAGCGCATCTGCTCGATGGATAGATAGAGCTGGAGATAGGAGAGCTCGCGCTCGAGCGTGACCTCCTGCGCGTCGATGTCGTCGAGGACCGCGCGCAGCAGGTCGCTGAAGCGCGTCAGGGCGAGCTCGGCCTGCTGCACCTCGCCGGTGCGCACCATGCCCATGATGGCGTTCAGGGTGTTGAACAGGAAATGCGGCTGCAGCTGCATCTTCAAGGCGCCGAGTTGCGCGCGCGTCACCTGTTCGCGCAGTTCCGCCGCGTTGAGTTCGAGCCGCAACGCGGCCTCGGCGCGCTCCTGGAATTTCTCGTAGTAGCGGACCGCGGTTTGCAGCACCAGGATGAACCAGTAGGTGATCAGCGCCTGGTGCAGGCCGAAGATCAGCAGCACCTTGAAGGCGTAGCCCACGCCCCGCGCCCACTCGTACGCCGGGCCCCAGCCCGCGCTCAGGTGCGAATAGACCACCGCTTCGATCCCGCTGCGCGCGACCCCGAAGCCGAGGCTGAGGACGACGTGCAGCGCGATGCGCCGCGCCCAGACGCGCTTCTCCAGCGGCAGCACCGCGCCGAGCCACAGGATCGCGAGCGTGAGGGCGGCGGAAAGCACGGCCCGCATCGTCCAGAAGCCCACTTCCATCCACAGCGACGGATCGCCGAAGAACAGGCGGCGTGAAATGTCCTGGCCCAGGAACATCAGGCTGACCAGCGCCCATGCCACCAGCCAGATGACGAACGTCCGCAGCACCTGCAGGGCGCGCGCACGCTGGCGCGGCGTCCGCGATTCGAAGGGAAGGAAGGCCTCTTGCGCGAAGGTGCTCATGAGTGCGCGCGATCCTACCCCCGCCGGTGCCGGCGCACCAGCCGTGCGCCGGCGCGGCGTTGACTAACTACACGCGCCGGATTTCCATCCGCGCAGGACGCGGTTTCGCCCCGGGAAAACGTGGTTTCGTCCAGTCGCGGTTGCCCGGCCACGGGCGCACTGCCAAGAATCCGGCCCCGGTCGCGACCCGGCGCACGTGCGCCACATCATCCAGGAGAGCCCCGTGAAAATGTCAGGAAACCCGTCCCTTCGGCCGGCCGCGTGGTTGTTAGTCGCCGTCCTCTCGCTGCCCGGCTGCGGCGGCTCCGGCGGCAAGTCCGGCGGCGGCACCCCGCCTCCCTCCAGCGCCGACACCACGCCCACCGCCTTCGCGTTCACCGCGCAATCGAACGTGGCCCCGGGCACGCAGGTCGAATCCGAACAGGTGACCATCTCGGGCATCAACGCGGCGGCGCCGGTATCCGTCAGCGGCGGCGAATACTCGATCGACGGCCAGGCCTATGGCAGCAATGCGGGGCAGATCAGCAACAACCAGAAAGTCCGCATCCGGGTGCAATCGTCGGGCGACTCGCTGGGCGAGGTCACGGCCACGCTGACGATCGGCGGCGTCTCGGGCTCGTTCAAGGTCACGACCAGCGAGACCGCTGCCCGGGTCGAAGCGGAGGCAGCGACGGCGACGGCCGGCGCGAATACGGTGGACGATGCGGGCGCTTCCGGCGGAAAGGCGGTGTTCGCGGGATCCGCCGGTCTCGGCATATCCATCGCGGAGTCCCAGGATGCCAGGGTGCTGTTCCTGGCGTACCGCGCGGATTCGGCGGGGGCGCTCGAGGCCACGGTGAACGGCAGCGCCGCCGGCAGTTTCGCGCTGCGGGCCACGGCCGGCGCGTACGCATTGGCGAGCCTCGTCACTTCCGTGAGCGCCGGAGACGTGATTGCCATCTCGAATCCGTCGGGCGCCGCCGCGTCGGAAACCTATCTCGACTACGTCGAGTTCGCCGACAGCCTGTTCAGGCGCGTATCGACGCTCGCCCAAACTACCGCCGGCACGAGCGACGGCCTGTCCTTCGGTCCGGACGGCAACCTTTACATGTCGGGCGGACCCGGCGGCTCGACCGGGCAACAGATCCTGCGCGTGACGCCGGATGGCACGGTGTCGGTATTCGCTTCGGGACTCGGATCGGCCAATGGCTCGCATTTCGACTCGCAGGGCAACTTGTACGTGGCGGACTACCAATCGAACAGCGTGCGCAAGATCACGCCGGCGGGCGTCATGACGAGCTTCGCCACCGGATTGGACGGTCCTGGTGGCGTCTGGGTGGATGGTGACGACAATGTCCTCGTGGGCCTGTACGGCGCCGGACTTGCGGGCAACGGCGCCAAAGTCCTGAAAATCACTCCCGGCGGCACCGTCTCGACCTACGCCTCTGGCGGCGGACTGAGGGACGTGGTCGCCGTGGTGGCCGATGAGAACGGCGAGGTCTATGCCAGCAACTGGTCGACCGGGACGTTCTACAAGATCACCGGCGGAGTCGTCTCGATGTTCGCGCAGACCGGCAACTCCGTGAACCAGGTCTGCTACAGCAATGGCTACATCTACGCGCCGAGCCCCGGCGGCGCGGTGGTGCGCCGAATCAGCCTGGGCGGCGCAGTGGAGCTCGTGGCCGGAACGGGCAAGCCGAAGAGCACCGACGGCCCTGTCGCCGACGCCGAGTTCCAGAAGCCCAACTCCTGCGCCTTCAACGCCGACGGGACCATCCTGTACGTGGTGGATCGTGATTCCGGCCGCGTGCGCCAGATCGACGCGGGCACTCCGTGACTTCGGCCGGGTAGTTAGAGGAGTCCCCGGCGACACATCGCCGGGGGCTTTGGCCTGCCAGGGCGTCGCGCGGCATTTAGTTAGGCCGGCGGCGGTGCGTCCTGCGTTCCGGCCCGCTCGCGGGCGCGGGTTCGCGCGCCGCGGAACCTCAAGTCATTGAAAGCGAATGCCGGATAACGGAGTTCGGGAGCGGCGGCGTCCATGGAGATGGAACGCGTGCGGCGGTTGCCGTGGCGCGCCGCGAACCGCACACTCGCGCCGCAACAGGAATACGGGAGAGGGCCCATGTCGGAAACATTCGTGTCCATGCAACGCGCGAAGTCCCGGTTGATCAGCGCATTGCTCGCGCTGGGCCTCGCCGGTGCGGCGCTCGCGCAGCAGCCGCCCGTGCCGCGCGACTACTACGTGGGCAATCCCGTGGGCCTGCCGGTGGCGCCACCCGCCCCCGGTGCCCCGCCCGCCGCATTCGCCCCCGCATCGGGGAACGTGCGCATGTTCGGCGCCCTCTACTCCGTCGAGAGCTGCGTCTACGACGCGAGCCGCGGCGTCATCGTGGCGCCGTCGCGCGGTGTCGGACAATCGGTGCGTGCGAACGACGCCTGGATCGCCTTGATCAATCACGACGGCAGCGTGCACACGCCACGGTGGATAGGGGTCCAGAACGCCGGCGCCGAACGCGACGGCATGTCGCCGCCGCTGGTCCTCAACGAGCCGTTCGGCAGCGCCATCCAGCAGGGCGTGCTCTACCTGGCGGATCGCGACGGCGGCACACCGGACCCGGCGAACGCCGGCCAGAACACCGCGAGCGTCGCGGTGGTCCGCAGCTTCGACCTGGCGAGCGGGCGTCCGCTCCGGTCGGTCACCGTGGCCGGGGCGCCATGGTTGAACGACATCGCCGTGGCGGCGGATGGCACCGTCTACGCCACCAATACCGGCTCGGCGGACAAGCCCGAGACCTGGCAGGTATGGAAAGTCTCCCCGGGCGGCCAGGCATCCGTGTTCGCGCAAGGCGCGCCGCTCAGCATGCCGAATGGCATCGAGATGGACGGGGATGGGAACATCGTCGTGGTGAACATCGGCACGGCCGACGTCGTCACGTTCGCAGCCGACGGAAAGGTCGTGCGCACGGAGCAGGCGGCGCAAGCCGGGAACGATGGGCTGGTGATCATGCCCGACGGCGTGAAGTTCGTATCGAGCGTGCGGCAGGGCGGCGTCTCGATGATGGTGCCGGGCAAGCCCGCCAGGCTGGTCGCGGAGAACATCCCATCCGCGGCATCGATGTGTTACGACCCGGCGGCGAACCAGCTGGTGATCCCGGTGAATGCGAACAACGGGCTGGCGTTCATCTCGCTGAAAGGCATCTGGGCTCCTCGCAAGTCGCCACGACGGCAGGCCGGCTGATCCGCGCGCAAACCCTATCCCGCTGCGGCGCTGCCGGCGGGAGGCACCGGATCGAGCGTGGCACGCAGGCGCGGCAGGCTCAGTGGATAGTTCTTCTGCAGGAAGGCGATCAGCTTCTCGCGCACCTCGCACCGCAGGTCCCATGACTTGCTGGCGTCACTCGAGCTCGCGAGCGCACGCAGCTCGAGGGTGCGCTCCTTCGCATCGGTCACCTGCAGCACGTTCACCTTGCGGTCCCAATTCGGCGAAGACTCGAGGATTCGCGTCAGCTCCTGTCTCAGCGCATCGACCGGCACGCCATAGTCGACCTGGATGAAGACCGATCCGAGGATATCCGCCGAGATCCGCGTCCAGTTCTGGAACGGCTTCTCGATGAAGTACGTGATGGGCACGACCAGGCGACGCAGGTCCCAGATGCGCACCACCACGTAGGTGAGCGTGATCTCCTCGATCCTCCCCCACTCCCCTTCGACGATGACCACGTCGTCGATGCGGATCGGTTGGGTCATGGCGATCTGAAAGCCCGCGAGCAGGGTCGCGAGGCTCTTCTGTGCCGCGAAGCCGATCACGATGCCGGCGACGCCCGCCGAGGCGATCATCGCGGTCCCGAACTGCCGGACCGACTGGAAGACCATCAGCATCGAGGCGATCGCGAACACCGCGATGACCCCGACCGCGATCTTCTTGAGCACCATCACCTGCGTGTAGACGCCGCGCGCCTCGCGATTGTCGGCGACATCGAGGCGATGACGCTTGAGGATCATTTCGGCGATGGCATCGACGAACTGCACGAGGATGAAGCCGATCGTGCCGATGAGCGCGAGGCTCACGGCGTTCTGGATCACGTCCTGGGCGTCCTTGGTCACGCTCAACGCCGGAGTACCGAGGATCAGCGCGAGCATCGGCAGGATCGCGCGCAGCGATCTGCCGGCGAAGGGCAGCATGACGTCGTCCCACTGCGCTTCGGTGCGGGATGCGAATGACTGCAGCAACGCCTCGAGCGTGCGGGCGATACGCGCCAACAGCCAGGCAAGGCCGAGCAGCGTTCCAAGGCCACGCAGGGCGGCGAGGATCGTCAGGCCCCAGGAGCTCCACCGGGCGTCGGGAACCTCGCCGAGCAGCATCGTCGCGGCGATGGACAGACCATGCAGCCACAGCAGGAAGGCGAGCGGGGGAATCGCATCGCCCAATCCCCGGGCAATCCAGAAGCGCACGCTGGCAGATTCACCCGGCGCGAGCGGCTCGTCCTGGTGCCTGCGCGCGCGTCGCCGGGCCCACCCGCGCAAGGCGAAGTGCGCGACGGCCAGCAGCACCGCGATCGCCGCCGCGGTCAGCCAGGTACGCAGTTCGATCTGCAGGAAAGTCGAGTTCAAATCCATGGCGGCCTCCTTGCGCCGGGAAATGTCAGGCGGCTGCGGCCTCGCGGACACTGCCGAGCGCGCCCAGGAATCGCGAGTGCCAGGCGTGGATGCAATTGCGCTTCAGCGCATCCAGCATGGACTGGTGCCGCTCGCGTCGCTCGCCCAACGGCATGTTGAGCGCCTGTTGGATGGCGTGAGCCATCGCGCGCGTGTCGTACGGGTTCACGAGCAACGCCGAGCCCAGCTCGTGGGCCGCGCCCGCCAGGGTGGAGAGCACCAGCACGCCGGGGTCCGAAGGATCCTGCGCGGCAACGAATTCCTTGGCGACCAGGTTCATCCCATCCCGCACCGGCGTCACCATGCCGATGAGCGCGGAGCGGAGGAATCCCATGAGGATATCGCGCGGGAAGTTGCGATTGAGATAGCGAATCGGCGTCCAGTCCGTGTCGGCAAAGCGCCCATTGGTCCGGCCCGTGGCCTGCTCGAGTTCCCGCCGGATCTCCGAGTAGGCGCGAACATCCGTGCGTGACAGCGGCGCAATCTGCATGAACGTCACCCGGTTGCGGTTTTCCGGATGGGTTTCCAGGAATCGCTCATAGGCCTTGAATCGCTGGACCAGGCCCTTGCTGTAGTCGAGCCGGTCGACTCCCACCATGAGTCGGCGCCCGAGCAGGCCCGCCACCATCTTGCGGCACTCGTCCGACTGCAGCGACTCCTCCGCCTGCTTCTGCAGGTTGCCGACGTCGACGCCGATGGGACAGACCATGGTCAGGACGCTGCGCGCGCCGACGCGGATCGATGCGTCCGTCACGACGGCCTCCGGCCACACCTGCCTCACCGCCTCGCGAAACGCGTGCAGGTCCGTGCTGGTTTGGAAGCCCAGCAGGTCGTATGCCATGAGCGCCTGCAGGAGCTCGCCGAAGACTGGCAGAACGCGCAGGACTTCGATGTTCGGAAACGGGATGTGCAGGAAGAACCCGATGGGCTGACGAGCACCGGCGTCACGCAGCTTCTGCGCGATGGGTATCAGGTGATAGTCGTGCACCCAGACCAGGTCGTCGGCCTTCAGGTGATCCAGCAGCTGCTGCGCGAAGCGCGCATTGGTGCGCTGGAATGCATCGAAATGGGCTTCGGAATAGCGGAACTCCGAAATGAAGTAGTGGAATAGCGGCCACAGCATCGAATTGCAGAAGCCAAGATAGAAATCCTTGTATTCGCGTTCCGAGAGTGGCGTCGACACGAAGTCGATCTGTCCGTGGCGCCGGACGGTGGCCGGCTGGTCCGCGTCCGCCGTGACTTCCCCGTCCCAGCCGAACCAGAGCCCTCCGCGCGCCTGCATGGCCGCGAGCAATCCGACCGCAAGCCCGCCGGGCGCATTGCCCCGCTTCGGCAGCGTCACGCGGTTCGAAACCGCAACGAGCCTGCTCACGCGCGATGCCTCGAAGTCGTGAGCCGCGTCAACCAGTCACGCACGGCTCCGGGAGTCGGCAGATGCCAATCCGACTCGACGTTGTTCCCCACCGCGACCGCGATCCCGCCCCGCGCCTTCACCACCTCGAAGCCATCACGATCCGTCAGGTCGTCCCCGACGAAGATCGGCAGGCATCCGGAGAATGGCGGCTCCTCCATGAACGATGCGATCGCGAGTCCCTTGTTCGGCTCCTTCGGCTTGAGCTCGATGACATGATCGCCGTCGAAGAACGCGTGCGAGGCGGGCACCGACGGCGCAAAACGGGCGACTATCGCGCGAAGTCCAGGCTCCAGCTCGCGAGCCTGTCGATAGTGGAGCGCCACGGCACAGCTCTTGTCTTCGACGAGAATGCCCCCGAGGTGCGCGACCTCGTCGATCAGCCGTTCGCGGCACTCGATGAACGCCGGTGTCGCGAAGACCTGCCGATGCCAGTAGCCCAGCCCGTCGCGTCGCTCGCAACCGTGCACGCCTGCGGCGGGCAAATACAACGGCTCGAACAGGTCGTCGATATCCGGAATCGCCCGGCCGCTGACCAGCGCCAGCGCACCGTCGCAGGTGCGCTCGAGGTCGCGCAGCAGGGCGCGCAGCTGATCGTCCACCTGGACGTCATCCGGTGTTGCTGCGTAATCCAGGAGTGTTCCGTCGATGTCGAGAAACAGGCAAAGATCGCGGCCGTTCGGTATGGGCGGCTCTCGCATGATTGATTAATTGTACGCAATCATTGCGTCCTGTGAACCATTGACTTTTCATAAGTTGACGAAGTGATAGGCTACGCATCCATGCGTGAACCCAGCGGCGCGAACCGGCGAACAGCGCTCGAGAACCGGGCGTTGTTAGCCGCGCGCGAGCTCGTCGACCGCATGAGGTCGCTGTATCGCGAGCTGGAACAGCTGACGGGCGCGCCGATCAGCCTGCACCGGGCGCTGGTGTGCATCGGCGACGACCCCGGCCTGCAGTCCTCGCAGCTCGCTTCGCGCCTGGGGATGCAAAGACCGGCCGTGAGCCAGATCCTCAAGAGCCTGACGATGCGCGGGTGGATCGAGCGACGCCGCTCCGAGCTGGATCAGCGCGCCATCCAGATTCACCCGACGGCTGCCGGCAGGCAGATTCTCCGCGCCACCGCCGGCCGCGCCGTCTTCACGCTGCAGCGAGCCGTGCGCCAGCTGCCCCAGGCCCAGCTCGAGCAACTGGCGGGCAGCGTGGAACTGCTGCTCCGGCTGCTGCCGCATCTCGGCCCGCCACACGCTGCCCAACCGCATGGCAAGCGCCCGCAGGTCCGTAAACCGCAACCGCCCCATCGAAGGAGGTAGCTTCAGAGTGAGCGCGCGCGGTGCTTTCATCCGGGACGACGACATCGCCCTGTTCCTCGACGTCGATGGAACGCTGCTCGAGATCGCGGCCACCCCCGACCGCGTTCGCGTGCCGGCGTCCCTGCGCAACACCCTGAGCCTGGCCCAGGTGCGCCAGAGCGGCGCCTTCGCACTGTTCAGTGGCCGCTCACTCACCGAGCTCGACGAATTGTTCGCGCCGAGCACCTTCCCGGCGTCCACCAAGCACGGGCTGGAAGTGCGGTTGCCGTCAGGCAAGGTTGTCAGGCCCGACCTGGACGCATCGGTGCTGGATCCTGCCCGCCGTTGGCTGCGTACGCTGCAGATGGAGAACCGGGGCCTGCTGCTCGAGGACAAGGGCCAGGCGTTGGCGATGCATTATCGGCTGGCGCCGGGCCTGGAATCCGAGGTGCGCCTCGTCATGACCGAGATGGCGGCGGAACTCGGGGACGCGTTCAAGGTGACCGAGGGCAAGTTCGTGCTCGAGCTCATGCCGAAGGCATACAGCGAGCGCAGCGCGATCGAACTCCTGATGCAACAACCCGAGTTCGCGGGGCGCATCCCCGTGTTCGTGGGAGATGATCCCGCCGACGAGACCGGGTTCGAGACGGTCAACGAAATGGGCGGCCACTCGATCCGGGTGGGCAACCTGGAGGCGACGGCGGCGCGCTATCGATTCAGCAATGTGTCCACGGTGATCGCGTGGTTGCGGGATCGGAACCTGAACCGCTGACCTGTGGCTAGGCCTTCTTCACGAACTCGGATTTGAGCTTCATCCCACCGAAGCCTTCGATCTTGCAGTCGATGTTGTGATCCCCGTCGACCAGCCTGATGCCCTTGACCTTCGTGCCGGCCTTGAGCGCCGACGACGCTCCCTTGACGGGCAGATCCTTGATCACGATGACCGAGTCACCGTCGGCGAGCACATTGCCGTTGGAATCCCGCACCACCCGCTCCGGCTCATCACCGGCGGTCGATCCAGTGGCGGTTTCCGCGGCCAGCGCCCACTCGTGCGCGCACTCCGGGCAGACGAGCATCAATCCGTCCTGGTACGTGAACCCGGAATTGCACTTGGGACAAGGCGGCAGCGTGGTCACGGACGGTAGATACGATCGAGAGGGCCCGGCGTCAACTCCTGCGGGTGCGGACTGCCTTGCGCGCCGCGGCGGACCGTTCAGCCGGGCCTTTGGTCGCCGCGGCCTTCCTTGCGGCTGCCGACCGCTGCGCTTTCGAGCGGCGCCGCGCCGCGGTGTGCGCCTGGCGCGCCAGCGCCCGATGCGAGGCTGCGCTGCGTCCCTCGTGGCGCAGCGCCTGGAGAGTTGCCCGCGAGCGCTTCGCGGATGACTTGCGGCGCGCAGCCGCACCGTGCCCGCGTGCATACGCGCGCGCCGCGCTGCGGCGCGTTTTCTCGGGCACCGTGCCCTTTTTCGGCGGCGGCAGCTCCACTCCCGCGCGCCGCGCCTTCGACAAGCCGATCGCGATCGCCTGCTTCGCGGATCTTGCGCCGTGCTTTCCCTCGCGGATGTGGTCCATTTCTTCGCGGATGAATTCGCCCGCCTGCGTGGTCGGGGCCTTGCCCTGCCGCTTGTCTCGACGGGCTCTCTGCAGTGTGCGTTTTTCCGGCATGGAAGAGTCCTTTGTCTGGGCTGGCGCGACGGCGCCGCCTGGTCACCACCCGAAGAATCCGAACCCGGCGAGGTAGACCCCGACGACGATCGCCAGCAGGCCGCCGACGACATAGAAGGCCGGGGTATTGAACGTCGCAATGAACTTCGCGACCCACGGGTCGGGGAGAAAGAGGTAGATAGTCGCCTCGAGCACCGCCATCCAGCCGAGGATGGTGATCAGCGCGGCGGGCAGCGGTGACCAGACGTTGTGCGCGACGACGACATAGACGCCGAAGAGAAGTTCGATCATCGACATCGTCGTGCGCACCAGGCGCGCTTCGGCCCAGGTGGCGAAAACCGGCAGGAAGTACCGCCGCCGCACCAGGATCGCGCCGCCGATCATGGCGAGCACGATTCCGACGACCTTCGCGAGAAGAACTGTCAGCGCCATCCCGGCAAATTACCGCGATGTACGGATCCGCTTGATCGGGAATCCCTGCGCCTGCGTGTCGGCGGGCGCCGGGCACAGGCGCACGGTGCTCGGTCGCCGGGTATCGCGCGCAGGATTCTGACGTGCGCCGGGCTGTCCACCGACAGACATGCGGGCAAGTTCCCGGTTAGTTCAGCTGCAACATCAATCCAAGAAGCTGACCGTGGCGCGGAATCATCTCTCGGCCCTACTTCTCTGCTTCCTGTCCGGCGGCCTGGCCCAGGCACAGCAGCCAACTGACGCAGTGAAGCAGAACGAGGCCATCAACCCAGGACAGGAATGGAGTCACGTCGGCCTGTTGCGCGCGCGTGACCTCACGCCATTCGGGCTCCTGAGGCTCGACATGCTGCCGGCGCGCACCGCGGACGGTGAAGCGGGCACCTGGGGCTTCGAATTGCAATACGCCTATCAAAGCACCTTCGTCATGAGCCGCAACGTGCGCACGCTGCTCGAGAATCGCGGCATCGGCCGCCAGCCGCTGCGACCCGAAGACGTGAACGCGATCCTGAATTTCCCGGACGATGCGTACTACGTCGACGGTGAAGTCGGCCTGGCGGATCTCATCGTGCAGCGGCACTTGAGTCCGTACTGGAGCGCGTACCTGACGGTCCCCTACATCCGCTACGGCCGCGGCTTCTTCGATCAGCTGATCGAAGGCTTCCATGACGCGATCGGCGTCGGGCAGATGGGACGTGACCTGGTCGCGCGCAACCAGTTCCAATTCGTCTATCGCATCGGCGATGCCCGGATCGCCCAGCTCAGTCGCGAGACCAGCGAGGGCTTCGGCGACCCGGTGCTCGGGATTCGCTACTCGCTGCCGGGGCCGAGATTGGGCTGGGACGTCGTTGCCGAGTTTGCCGCGAAAATCGCGGTCGACGGTGAACGGTTGCTGCTCTCGACCGGGAAGAACGACTATGGATTCCAACTCACGCTGCAACGGAGGCTTGGCTCGACGGGCCGGCACTCGATCTACCTGGCCGCGAGCGGCGTCTACTACCAGGGCGACGGTGTCACCTCCGGCCCCGAGCTGATTCCAACCGCGATTGCCGGCTACAGTCTCGGCCTGACGCCGCGCACCAGCGTGATCGTGCAGGGCTACATCAGCAAGAGCGCTGTGCAGGATTCGACGCTGGATGAATTGACCGCGGCCAAGAACCAATACAGCGCCGGGATTCAAACCCGCTCGCGGAATTTCCTGATCAGCCTCGCGTTCACCGAGAATGCCGCCAGTTTCGAGAACACCCCCGACTTCGGGGTGCAGCTCGGCGTGGCCTATCTTCCGCGGGCGCAGTGATCGAAAGGCAGTTCGCGGCAGAGCCTAGGCGGCCGGTTTCGGCGGCGCCGGAGCCGTCAACCGCGACAGATCCGCGAGGCCGAATGCCTGCTCGATCCTGCCGATTCTCTCGAGGGCATCCTCGAATCCATCCTTGCCGAACATCTTGTGTTCGAGGTCCTCGAATTGTTCCGAGAGCTCCTCGTACTGCGAATCGGAGATCGCCGCCTTCCAGGCTGGAAAGATGATCGTGTCCTCGATCGCCGCATGGTGCTCGTACATGCGCACGAACGATGCCAGCGCCCCGGCGAGAGGCTTCACGTTGCCCGGGCTCACCGGTCCGCGACTCGTGACCGCGGATAGATAGTCGGTGATCTCGCGGCCGCGAACGTGCTGTTGCTTCAGGATGCTGGCGAGCTGCGCGGGCTTCCCGCCCGCCTTCACGACCGCGGGGAACACGTGTTTCTCCTCGAGGCTCCGCTCGTGGTACTCCTCGCCGAACGTGCGAAACAGCGCGGCCGTGTCGTGTAGTGCGCCGGCGGAAACGTCCGTCGCACCATTCGTCAGTCTCGCGGCCGCCTCGGCGTATACCAGCAGCGCGCGGCGCAGCACGCCGTGTTCGCGCATGAGATCCTCGGCGGCCTCGACTTCTTTTTCTTCATGCTCAGCCGCCTCGGCCGTTGGCACGATGGCTGGCAGCAGGAGTGCAGCGCCAAGGGTGCGCATGACGTGCCGGCGCGATGGTTCAGTGGTCATGATGTCCTCCCGTCAACCCCGCGACTGCGCGGGCTCGATTCCACGATTGGTTCCTCGTTTTCATCTTGCAACAAACGAGGATCTCGTGCCGTAAGGCGTCGACCTTCGGCATGTCGGACGCTGCGCCTTTTCCGCGGGGTGTGGCGCATTGAGGATCGCCCCCGGCCATGGACATCGTGTTAGCTTGAGCCACAGTGGCCCAACAATGATCGCAACTGGCGCGCTGGAAGTTCTGCTCGTATTCCTGAAGCTCGGCCTGACCAGCTTTGGTGGTCCCGTGGCGCATCTCGGGTACTTCCGTAATGAATTCGTCACGAGGCGGCGTTGGCTCGACGAGCAGAGTTACGCGGATCTCGTCAGTCTCTGCCAATTCCTGCCCGGACCGGCGAGCAGCCAGGTCGGATTTTCCATCGGACTGCTGCGCGCGGGATTTCCGGGAGGCATCGCCGCGTGGCTGGGCTTCACTCTCCCGTCGGCGATCGCCCTGGTCCTGTTCGCCTATGGAGCCAGTCTGCTCGAAGGGCCCACTGGCGGCGCCATCCTGCATGGGCTCAAGCTCGTGGCTGTCGCGATCGTCGCGCAGGCGGTCTGGGGCATGGCGCGAACGCTGTGCCCCGACTGGCAGCGCGTGCTCATCGCCATCGGTGCTGGAGTCATCCTGCTCGTGTTGCGTTCGCCGTTGGCGCAGATAGGCGTGATTGCGCTGGGCGGGGTACTTGGCCTCATGTTGCACGACCGGAGTTCCGGGCCGACCAGCGGGGGCCACCTGCCCGCGCTCGTTTCGCGGCGAGTCGGATGGGTCGCGCTCACTCTCTTCTTCGTGCTGCTGGCCGGGCTACCCGCATTGCGACACCTCGGCGCGTCGAATGGCATCGCATCGTTCGAGGCGTTCTACCGATCGGGCGCGCTGGTCTTCGGGGGCGGCCATGTCGTACTCCCGCTATTGCGGGAAAGCTTCGTCGCGCCCGGCTGGGTGAGCGACGATGCCTTTCTCGCCGGTTACGGCGCCGCGCAGGCCGTTCCGGGTCCTTTGTTCACGTTCGCTGCATATCTCGGGGCGGTCGTGGGCCCGGCTCCGAACAGGTTGGCCGGCGCGGCGCTGGGACTCGTCGGCATCTTCCTGCCTGGCATCCTGGTGCTATCAGGCGCGCTGCCCTTTTGGCAGACGTTTCGCCAACACCGCAGCGCGCGCGTGATGATGATGGGAGTCAACGCCGCGGTCGTCGGGTTGCTAGGCGCCGCGCTCTATGACCCCGTGTGGGTGAGCTCGGTGAAGACCATGGGTGATGTGGCATTGGCGCTGGCAGGTTTCATCCTGCTCACGGTCTGGCGCGTGCCGCCCCTGCTCGTCGTCGTCGTGACGGCTGTCGGTGCGGTGGCTCTCGCCCACGCGAACGTCATGTAACGCCAGCGCCAGCTCTTCACTGCGCTGGCAGAATGCCCGTACCGTGAACAGCAAGGTCGGAAGAAAATGAACGACGAAGACGGATCCCTGCAGATGCAGTCACCCTCCTACAGGCTGGCCGCGCTCGACCAGGACTTCCTGCTGGGCGAGTCCATGCGCGGCGTGCGCTTCCTGTTGGAGTTCGCCAAGTCCGACGAGATCCTGAAGTCCGCCGGCGTACGTTCGACGCTGGTGGTATTCGGTGGCGCCCGCGTGCGGGAGAACGGGCCGCCTCGCGAGGCCCATTGGTATGCCCAGGCACGTCTGTTCGGACGCATCGCATCCGAGCGTGGCGGCGCTCTCGACCACAACGGGGGGATTCGCGACAACGTCATCGCCACCGGGGGCGGCCCTGGAATCATGGAGGCCGCCAATCGTGGCGCCGCGGATTGCGGCGCGATTTCGGTGGGCTTCAACATCACCCTGCCGAAAGAACAGCGCCCGAACGCGTGGTCGACACCGGAATTGACCTTCCAATTCCACTATTTCGCGATGCGCAAGATGCACCTGGCCATGCGGGCCAACGCGCTGGTGGTGTTTCCGGGCGGGTTCGGCACCATGGACGAGCTGTTCGAAATGCTCACCCTGCGCCAGACCGACAAGGCTCCGCGCATTCCCATCGTGCTGGTCGATCGCGGCTACTGGCAATCGGTCATCAACTTCGAACGACTGGTCGATCACGGCATGGTCGACCGGGCGGACCTCGACCTGTTCGGCTTCGCCGAAGACGCCGAAGGCATCTGGTCCGAGCTGCTGGCGCGCGGCCTCAAGCCGCATGCATCCATCGAACTGGCGGCGGAGCAGGACGCCCCGTGAGCCGCGGCCGCTGACAAACCAGTCTGGATAGCTGCCGTAGGGCTCTATGGTGCGCGCATTGGAAGTCCTGCTCGTTTTCCTGAAGCTCGGTCTGACCAGCTTTGGCGGTCCCATCGCTCATCTAGGTTACTTCCGCAACGAATTCGTCTCGAAGCGGCACTGGCTCGACGAGCAGGCGTACGCGGACCTCGTGAGTCTGTGTCAGTTTCTGCCCGGCCCGGCGAGCAGCCAGGTCGGCTTTTCGATTGGACTTCTGCGCGCGGGGATTCCTGGCGGCATCGCGGCCTGGGTGGGCTTCACACTGCCGTCGGCGATCGCACTGGTTCTGTTCGCTTACGGAGCAAGCCTGCTCGAGGGACCCACGGGAATTGCCCTCCTGCACGGACTCAAGCTCGTGGCGGTCGCCATCGTCGCGCAGGCGGTCTGGGGCATGGCCCGGACGCTGTGCCCCGACTGGCAGCGTGTGCTGATCGCCGTGGCCGCCCTGATAGTCCTGCTCCTGATCCGTTCGCCGCTCGCACAGATCGGAGTCATTGCGCTGGGGGGCGTGCTGGGTCTGACCTGGTCGCGCAAGGCCTCCAGCCTCGCCACCGCAGGACATTTGCCGGCGCTCGTTTCCCGCCGGGTTGGACTCGTCGCGCTCATCTTCTTCTTTGCGCTGCTGGCGGGTTTGCCGGCGCTGCGCGGCCTCGGCAGCTCGAATGGCATCGGGCTCGTCGAGGCGTTTTACCGATCGGGTGCGCTGGTCTTCGGCGGAGGCCACGTCGTGCTGCCGCTGTTGCGCGAGGCATTCGTCTCACCGGGCTGGGTGAGCGACGATGCATTTCTTGCGGGGTACGGCGCCGCGCAGGCCCTGCCGGGTCCGTTGTTCACTTTCGCGGTATACCTGGGAACCCTCGTAGTCCCCACGCCCAATGGCGTTGCTGGCGCGGCACTGGGACTCATCGGCATCTTCCTGCCCGGCATCCTGATCTTGTTGGCCGCGTTGCCCTTCTGGGAATCCCTTCGCCAGCGCTCGAGTGCACGCGCGATGATGGCAGGCATCAATGCCGCGGTCGTCGGGCTGCTCGCCGCGGCACTTTACAACCCGGTGTGGACCAGCTCGGTGAAGACAGTCAGCGACATCGCACTGGCGCTGGCCGGGTTCATCCTGCTCACCGCCTGGCGTGCCCCGCCGCTGCTCGTCGTCATCACGACGGCGGTCGGCGGCATCGTCGTCGCAAAGTGTGCGCCCGGAACCTTCTCGGCGGCATGAATGCCTGCTATTTCCTGAGGTGATTTTCGAGGACGAACACCCGTGAGTGAAGCGTCGCCTCGTCAGATGGTGGGAACAAGCGGCTCGCCATGTAGTTGGAGCCCGACCTGGCCATCAAGAGATCCATTCTGATCGCGCCCCCGACGATATCGAGCATTCCGTCGCCGTTGACGTCGATCAACTGCAGCGACGCCACACCCGCCGGCCTCGTGGCGATGCCGTGCGCAAGGAACGTCTGCTTGCCATCGTTCTCGTGCCAGACGATGGCGTACCGCCGCGAATCGTTCCAGTAATTGACCCAGCTCCCGGCGACGACGTCCAGGTCGCCGTCACCATCGATATCGCCCGCGACCGCCGTCGCCGCGCCGTAGAAGCGGCCGATGTCGTGAAATTCGAACCGCATCTGTCCCTGGTTTTCCAGCCATTGCACGCCGTGGTACGGCTTCGGATCGGTCTGCGTATCGAACGCATCTCCATTGGTGAACAGCAGGTCCAAATCGCCGTCCTGGTCGAGATCGACGTCGGTCATGCTCGTCGAGCCGTACATCGGGTGCGGCGCGCGCGCGATCACCACCCGCTCGAAGACACCTCCGCCCCGATTCACGAAGGCCACGATCATTTCGTGTTCCTGCGCGATCAGCACTGCGAGGTCGGTCAGGCCATCGCCATTCAGGTCGACCGGCGAAACATCGACGGCACCCGCGAGCGACAGCAATACGTGCTTCTCAAACGTTCCCGAAGCTGTTCCGTAGCCGTCATTCTCGAGCCAGAAGACCTCTCCCGTGTCCTTGCGGCCAAACACACCCACGGCAATATCCAGATCACCGTCCGAGTCGAGGTCGACTGCCCTCGCGTCACTCACGCGGCCGAGCTTGTCCAGCAGAAGCTCCCTCTCGAACCGCTGTCGGGGCCCCTGGCGATACAGCAGCACCCGGCCCACCGGCCCGTCGAGCGGCGAGAACTGTCCAAGATCCGCAACGAGAATATCCTGGTCACCGTCCCCGTCGATGTCGACGATCTGAGTGTGGACCGGGACTTCCACATCCGCGACAGGGGTCTCCCTCCATCGCCCTCGTGCCGCGCTCAGGAGCAGCAGCTTGCGCGCTTCCGCATCGCACACCAGGAGTTGGGGCGCGTCGGACTGCATCAGCCTGGCGGCGTTCACATTCGTGATGTATGGCAAGCGTGTCTTTGCGCCGAGGTCGCTCATGGCAAAGCTCGACGGCGCCAATGCAGTCTCGCGATAAGGCAGTGTCGGCAACTCGTCCGGACTGCTGCCGTAGTACAACGCAATGATGTCGTTCATCTGTCGCTCGGAGATGCCCGTGTGACCCATCCGCTCTTGCCTGAGTCCCACCATAGTGCGGATCAGCGCCGGCCAGTGCCTCTTCGGCAGGATGTCCGGGCTTGGCGCGGCATGGCATGCACCGCAGTACTGGTTGACCAGTGTCACCACCCGGCCGACGGCCGGCCGATCGCCGGGCTCATCCTGGCCTGAGGCGATCGCGGCGACGAACAGCGCGACGCCGATGACAAACGCAGGCGCGGATGTGCAGTGGCCGGATTGAACTTTCAAATTCGCTGAAATACCAGGGTCGAATTCGTGCCGCCGAACCCGAAGCTGTTTGACATGACCGTGTGAGGACGTTTCGGGCGCGTGTCGCGGATGATCGGGAATCCCGACGTCTCGGCGTCGGGCTCGTCGATGTTGGCGGATTTCGCCAGGAACCCGTCACGCATCATGAGCAGACTGTAGATGGCCTCGTGCACCCCGGCGGCGCCGAGAGAGTGCCCGGACAGTGACTTGGTGGAGGAAAGCGGCGGTACCTGGGTCCCGAAGACTTCCCGCACGGCGCGCAATTCGACCAGGTCGCCCAGAGGGGTCGAAGTGCCGTGCGTGTTCAGATAGTCGACTGTTCCCCCGACTCCCTCCAGTGCCTGGCGCATGCAGCGCACCGCGCCTTCACCCGACGGCAGTACCATGTCCGCACCGTCGGCGGTGACGCCATAACCCACGAGCTCGCCATGGATTCGCGCACCGCGCGAGCGGGCGTGCTCGAGTGATTCGAGCACGAGCATTCCGCCGCCCGCCGCGATCACGAAGCCGTCGCGACCCGCGTCGTACGCTCGCGAAGCGGTCTCCGGCGTCGCATTCCTCGCGCTCGAAAGCGCGCCCATGGCGTCGAACAAGGATGCGAGTGTCCAGTGCTCTTCCTCTCCGCCACCGCAGAACATGACGTCCTGGTTGCCCCAGCGGATCTGCTCCGCTCCGGCGCCGATGCAGTGAGCGCTCGTCGCGCATGCCGAAGTGATCGAGTAGCTCACGCCCTTGATGTGGAATGTGGTTGCAAGACACGCCGCGACGGTGCTGCTCATCGTGCGCGGAACGCGCGTCGGGCCGACTTTGCGAATGCCGCGTTCGCGCAGCAGGTCGGCCGCCTCGACGATATTCGCCGAGGACGCGCCACCGCTGCCCGCGATGAGCCCGGTGCGCGGATGACTGACGATCGCCTCCGTCAGACCGCTGTCACCGATGGCATTTTTCAGCGCAACCGCGGCGTATGCGGCGGCATCTCCCATGAATCGCAGGTCGCGCCGTTCGAGGTGCTGATCCAGTGCGATCCGCGGAACACCGGCGACCTGGCTGCGCAGTCCGAGCTGTTGATAGGATGGCGCGGCACGTATGCCGGAGTTTCCATCCGCGAGCGCGCGTGAAACCGTATCGAGATCGTTGCCAAGGCATGACACGATGCCCATGCCGGTTACGACGACGCGCCTCATCAAACCAGCCCGGCTCCGAGATTCGATCCGTCGAAGAGCCCGACTCGAAGGCCGCGAGCCGTGTAGATCGGCCGTCCATCGGCAATGAGCGATCCATCTCCGAGCACCATGATCAGTTTGCGCGCGAAGATCCGCTTGATGTCGACTCGGTACGTGACACGTTTCGCCGATGGCAGCACCTGCCCGGCGAACCGGACTTCATCGACCCCGAGCGCGCGACCCAGGCCCTTGTGGCCCTTCCAGGCCAGGAAGAATCCGATCAATTGCCACATCGCATCGAGGCCGAGACAACCCGGCATCACCGGATCCCCGGGAAAATGGCAGCGGAAGAACCACAGCGAAGGGTCGATTTCCAACTCCGCACGCAGCTCGCCATTTCCGAATGCGCCGCCTGACTCGGAAATCCAGGTGATCCGATCCAGCATGCGCATCTTCCCCACCGGCAACCGCGGCGTATCGGAACCAAACAGGCTCCCTGCGCCGCAAGCGATCAGCTCCTCGAGCGAAAAGGACGACTTTCGAATCACGGCCGGCGCGTCGTGAAGGGGCACAGCGATGTCTGGCATGCCGTGATTGGACCGCGCCCGGCGTCTCGCCGACTTGATATGAATCAACTTCGAATCGCGTGTTGATCCATATCAGGGAGCCCATGCGTCCGCCGATCCATGCTCGTGCGATATGGCCGCGTACCACGATCTGCGCGAGTTCCTCGCGGGCCTCGAGGGACAGGGCGACCTCAAGCGGGTGTACGCCCCGGTCGACCCGGTGCTCGAGAGCACTTCATTCTGTCTGCGGGCGCTCAAGGCAGATGGACCCGCCGTGTTGTTCGAACATCCCACGGGCGCCAGGCATGCGCTGCTCGGCAATCTCTTCGGGCATCGCCGGCGGATCGAGGCGGCACTCGGCTCCGCGGCCGGCTCGATGCGCGAGCTCGGCGAGCTGCTCGCGGCGCTCAAGGAACCTCGCTGGCCGGGCAGCATGCTGGAAGCCCTCGAAGCGTGGCCGCAGTTCCGCCAACTCGCCCACGTGGCGCCGCGGCGGGTACGCGAGGCGCCCTTCAACCACGAGACCCGCAGCGGAGCGGACATCGATCTCGCGTGCCTGCCGGTGCAGCGCTGCTGGCCGGAGGACGCCGGGCGGCTCATCACGTTCGGACTGGTGATCACGCGCGGCACGCGCAAACAGCGCCAGAACGTGGCTATCTACCGCCAGCAGCTCATCGGCCCCAACCGCGTCATCCTGCGCTGGCTCGCGCACCGCGGCGGCGCCCTCGACCACGCAGACTGGCAGGCGGACCGGCCGGACGAGCCATTTCCGGTGCTGGTGGCAATCGGGGCCGACCCCGCCACGCTGCTGGCCGCCGTCGCGCCGATTCCCGATGCATTGTCCGAGTACGAATTCGCGGGCCTGCTGCGCGGCGAGCGGACCCGGGTCGCACGCTGCGAGCTGACGGGGCTCGATGCACCGGCGGGCGCGGAAATCGTGCTCGAGGGCTTCGTTCGACCCGGCGACCGGGCGCTCGAAGGTCCCTTCGGCGATCACACCGGCTATTACAACGCGCGCGCGGAATTTCCGGTGTTGACCGTCGAACGCCTGCACCTGCGCGCGGCCGCCATCTACCACGGCAGTTACATGGGCCGCGCGCCGTTCGACGAGCCGTCGGTGCTCGCCATGGCGCTCAACGACATCTTCGTACCGATCCTGCGCAAGGTCTTTCCGGAGATAGTGGATTTCCATCTGCCACCGGAAGCCTGCTCCTATCGGATCGCGGTCGTGAGCATTCGCAAGCAATATGCGGGCCACGCGCGGCGGATCATGATGGCGGTCTGGTCGTACCTTCGACAGTTCACTTACACGAAATTCGTCATCGTCACGGACGACGACATCGATGCACGCGACTGGCGCGAAGTGATCTGGGCGATCGCCACGCGTGTCGATCCGGAACGCGACTTGATGCTGGTGGCCAGTACCCCGGTCGACTATCTCGACTTTGCGAGTCCCGTCGCCGGCCTGGGATCCAAGCTGGGGCTCGACGCAACGCGCAAATGGCCGGGCGAGACTTCGCGCGAGTGGGGGAAGCCGATCGCCCTCGACGCCAATGTGGAAAAGCGTATCGATGGGTTATGGGCCGAGTGCTTCGGACGCCCTCAGGAACGATCCTCCCGATAGGCGGCGATCGGCTTGCCCAGGTTCCGAAGAACGGAAATCGCTGCGAAAGTGTGCGCCGCAGTTCGCGTGCCGCGCGAGCGCGGCGGACAGGATGGCCGTGGCGAGCCGCAGACGGTTACGGAGCAGGACCTGGTGCGTCGGAATCGCGTGCTCCAATTGCCGCATATTCACCAGGCCAGAGCGCATTCCTGCGGCATTGCGCTCGATGCCTGCGCGCATCCACATGAGGCGGCGCAGTTCTCCCCAGGTCGTCGCGTCGACGTCGAGCGTCATGGCTTGGTCCCCAACCTCCGGGGAGTTGCCTGCGGGACGGGTCGGATCCACCGGTGAATCCGAAAGCGCAGAGCCCAACCGGCGACCGAACACGACCGCTTCCAGGAGCGAGTTGCTGGCGAGCCGATTCGCGCCGTGAACTCCGGTGCACGCCACCTCACCGCAGGCCCAGAGATGTCCGAGGCTCGAGCGACCCTCGAGATCCACCGCGATGCCTCCCATGTGGTAGTGCGCGGCGGTGGTGACCGGTATTGCGCTCGAAGCGGGATCGATCCCATGCCGGGCGCACAGAGCGCGCACCGTCGGGAATGCGGCCGGCGCGCGGCGGAATACTCCGGTTGCATCGAGGGAGACGCGTTCACCGACGCGCGTGCACGCCCAGGCGGCGCGCGCGATGACATCGCGCGGCGCCAGGTCCGCGTCAGCATGCACGCCGTCCATCACGCTCCTGCCATTCGCAACGATGAGTCTCGCCCCGGCGCCTCGCAGGGCCTCCGTGACGAGTGGCAACGGATCGGCGTCGACGTCGAGAGCCGTGGGATGGAACTGTACGAACTCGAGCGCCGTGCAGCGCGCGCCGGCGGTGAGCGCCATGGCGAGTCCGTCGCCGCATGCCGTGCGTGGATTGGTGGTGTGCGAATAGAGTTGTCCCAGGCCCCCGGTGGCCAGCACCGTCTCGCGCGCGCTGATGCGCAACGGCGCTGAAGATCGGTCCAGCGCCACGATGCCCGAGATGCCGACGTCGTTTCGCGTGAGCGCAACGGCGGTGTAACCGCTCAGAAATTCGATGTTCAGGCGCGCCCGCGCGGCGCGCGTCAGCGCGCGCGTGAGCGCGAAGCCCGTACGGTCTTCATCGACGTGCAATACGCGAGCGCGGGAATGCGCCGCTTCGCGGTGCAGCGCATGGCCGTCCCCGTCACGGTCGAAGCACACACCGTGTTGCTCGAGCCATTGCACGGCTGGCGCCGCCTCGGCGCACATGACGCGGACCGCGTCGGCATCGCATGCGCCGGCTCCGGCGCGCAACGTATCTGCCGCGTGCAGATCCGGACTGTCCGCTGCGCCCACGGACGCGGAAATGCCGCCCTGGGCCATCGCGGATGCGCCCACCGGAGTCGACCACGGGCAGAGCAGCGTAACGTGGCGCCCTTCCACGCTCAGCGCCGTTGCCAGCCCTGCGAGCCCGCTCCCGACGACGAGGATGTCCACATGATGGTGCTGCATGCGTCATCACACCTCGAGCATGCGCATGACGGCGCGGCGCGCCGGCACGGCGATTTCCTCATCCACTTCCACCGCCGGCGACATCCGCAAGAGGCTGTCGCGAATCCTGGCCAGCGTGATGCGTTTCATGTGCGGGCAGAGGTTGCATGGCTGGACGAATTCGACCTGCGGCTGCGTGACCTTGACGTTGTCGGCCATGGAACATTCCGTCAGCAGCATTGCCCGGGCCGGCCTGCGGCGTGCCAGCTCTTCGATCATGCCGGCGGTCGAACCGACGTAGTCGGCCGCGCCTTGAACATCCGGTGGACACTCCGGATGCGCGAGCACGTAGGCGCCTGACGCGTCGCGATACTCGGCGATCTCACGCGCCGTGAAGCGCTCGTGCACTTCGCAGTGCCCGTCCCACGCGATGATCTCCACCGGGGTGCGCGCCGCAACGTGGCCGGCCAGGAACTCGTCCGGCACGAGAATTACACGGCGAGCGCCCAGCGATTCGACGACCTCGACGGCATTCGACGAGGTGCAGCACACATCGCATTCCGCCTTCACGGCGGCAGAGGTGTTCACGTAGCCCACGACGGGGGCATCCGGACAGGCCCGCCGCAACGCACGGATGTCTTCCGGCGAAATCGAGACGGCGAGCGAACACCCGGCACGCTCGTCGGGCAGGAGCACGGTCTTGTCCGGACACAAGAGCTTCGCGGTCTCGGCCATGAAGCGCACGCCGCACATGACGAGCACATCGGCGTCCGACCGCGCTGCGTGACGAGCAAGCGCGAGTGAATCGCCCTGCAGGTCGGCAACACCATGGAAGATCTCCGCGGTCTGATAGTTGTGCGCAAGCACCAGTGCGTTGCGCTGGGCCTTGAGCCGCTGAATCTCCTCGATCAGCGGTTCGAACAGCAGCCACTCCGGTTCGGAAATGACCTGTCGCAGCCGGGCCCGTCGCTCCGCGAGAAAGCGGGCCATCGGCGGATGGGTGACTGGCGATGCGATATCCCACGACACTTGGCAGCACCTGCTCGGAAGGGATCCAAACTCTATTTCGGGCTGAATCACGGTCAGTTGATCTGGATCAAGTGCCGCACACCCGTATGAGGGTGAAGATGGGTACATGCAGGACTCCCGATCTGGCGCCCGCGACCGGGCTGAGTCTCCCGACCACCTCCTCGCGCGTTCCGCAATCTCGTGCCGCGGCTGCTCCTTGCGTCCGATCTGTCTGCCGGCCCGGCTCCCAGCTCAGGAGATCCAGGCCCTGGAGCACGCGGTGGAGCGGGATCGCGCGCTGGCGGCTGGCGCTGCACTGACGCACACAGGCCGGCGCATGCAGGCGCTTTATGTCTTGCGCAGCGGATCGGCGAAATGCTTTTCCGTGTCGACCGACGGCGAAGAACTGGTGCGCGGCTTCTGCCTTCCCGGAGAGCTCATCGGTCTGGAGGGGCTCGCCGAGCATCGCGATTCCTGCGAAGTCGTTGCGCTCGAGCCCGCCAGGTATTGCCGGATTCCCGTGCGCCGGTTCGAGTTCCTCATGGACATCCTGCCCGGTCTGCGTCGCGAGGTCGTGCGCATGCTGAGTCAGTCACTCGAAGTCTCGTCGCGGACCAGGACGCGCCTGATATCGACGGATGCAAGCACCCGCGTCGCCGGCTTTCTGCTCGATCTCGCGCGACGCCTCGAAAGGCGCGGCATCCTGCCGCACGAGTTCGAGCTCAGCATGACCCGGCGCGACATCGCCCGCCACCTGGGGCTCACAGTCGAGACAGTGAGTCGCGAGCTGTCGTCTTTCAAACGAGCCGGGTGGCTGGACGTCCGCGCTCGCCAGATTTCGATTCTCGCCCCTGGGGCGCTGGCGTCATTGAGCGAACATCCGGCGTGAATTGATTTGAATCAAGAGCGCAGGCTCGGCCGGCACTCACAATCGGTCCATGGAACCGCGACCGCCCGCAAGAAAGGATTGCATCGAGCTGGTGTGTCCCGCCGGCTCGCTGCCTTCTCTGCGAGCGGCCGTCGACAATGGAGCGGATGCGGTCTACATCGGCTTTCGCGACGGACTAAACGCGCGAAATTTTCCCGGACTGAACTTCGAGCGCGACGAGGCACAGGTGGGCGTCCGGTACGCCCACGATCGCGGCGTGCGCCTGTTCGTCGCCATGAATGTCTACCCGCGCGCCTGGCAATGGCCGGCGGCCGTCGCCGCTATAGACCAGGTGGCGTCGCTCGGCGTGGACGCGCTCATCCTTGCGGACCCGGGACTCATGCGCCACGCTCGCGAGCGTCATCCCGGGCTGAACCTTCACTTGTCCGTGCAAAGCTCGGCCACCAACTGGCGGGCGCTCGAATTCTATCGGCGCGAGTTCGGCGTGCGGCGCGCGGTATTGCCACGCGTGCTGTCACTGGCGCAGGTGCGTAACGTCATCGCCCGCACGAAACTCGAGATCGAGGTGTTCGGATTCGGCAGTCTCTGCGTCATGGTCGAAGGGCGTTGCGCGCTCTCGTCGTACGTCACGGGCGAATCTCCCAATTCCCACGGCGTCTGCTCGCCGGCGCATGCAGTGCGATGGGCGGAGAAGCCGAACGGTCGCGAGTCGCGGTTGAATGGCGTGCTCATCGACCGCTTCGCACCGGGCGAGCACGCAGGCTACCCGACGTTGTGCAAAGGCAGGTTCGAGGCGGGCGGGCACGTCCATCACGCGCTCGAGGAGCCCGCCAGCCTGAATGTGCTCGGCATCCTTCCGCAGTTGCTGCAAGCAGGTGTTCGGGCGATCAAGATCGAAGGACGGCAGCGCAGCCCGGCGTACGTTGCGCAAGTCACGCGGGCCATGCGCGCGGAGCTCGATGCTTGCACACGCGATATCGACGACTATCAACCAGGTGCGGATTCCATGCGCGTGCTCGACCGGCTCGCCGAGGGAAGCAGCCACACTCTCGGCGCCTTCGATCGGCCCTGGCAATGAGGATCGCGGTCGGACCCCTGCTCTATTTATGGGAGCGCGACGCGGTGTTCGCATTCTATCGCGAACTGGCCGAGCTGCCGGTCGACATCGTTTACCTCGGCGAAGTAGTTTGTTCGAAACGCCGCGCACTGCGGCGCGCGGATTGGCGGCGGATCGGCGCGGACCTGCTCGCGGCCGGAAAGGAAGTGGTGTTCTCGACGCTCGCGCTCATCGAAGCCGAATCCGAGCTGTCCCTGCTTCGCAGCCTTGCCGGGGAGCAGCTCTGGATGGAGGCCAACGACATGGCGGCCGTCGAGCTGCTGAGCGGCGCGCCGTTCGTCGCCGGGCCACACCTGAACGTCTACAACGCGCAGACGTTGGCCTTGCTCGCTGATCGCGGCGCACGACGCTGGGTTGCTCCAGTCGAGCTCGATCTCGCCACCCTCTCCGGAATCCTGGCGCACCGCCCGGCAGGACTGGAAGCCGAATTGTTCGCGTTCGGCCGGCTGCCGCTGGCATTCTCCGCACGCTGCTTCACGGCGCGCGCGCACCAAAGGCAGAAGGACGACTGCGGATTCGTGTGCCGCCAGTACCCCGACGGCATGACGCTGCACACTCGCGAGAGCGAGCCGTTCCTCGCACTCAATGGCATTCAGACGCAGTCCGCCCGGGTTCACAATGCGCTCGGCGACCTCGAGGTGCTGGCGCGGGCGGGCATCGACGTCGTGCGAGTGTCGCCGCACTCACCCGCGGCCGTGGAGTTTCATGCGGTGGTATTCGCCATTCGCCAGGCGCTGGACTCGGCATCGGCGCCGTTGCTGCCGCCGACCCATCTACCCGGTGGCTATTGCGATGGTTACCTGCGCGGGACCGCGGGCATGGAGCGGCGCTGACGGATCACCCGTCCCAGAGCGATCGCCAACGATGCCAGCGGCGGCGGAAGCAACGCGCGCAGGTGCGCCTCCCGGTTCCAGTCGAGCGCATCGAGCATGTTCTTGATGAGCAGCCCGGTCTGGGTCTCGCCTTCGATGCAGAGCCGGCGTTCGAAGAAGAGTGTATCGGCATCTTCCGTGCGCATCGCGACACGGCGCAGGTCCGCTAGGCTGCCGCGGATCGTGATGTTCGGGGCGACACCCGAGTCGGCGGCGCCAAGCGCGCTTCCCACGACTCGCAGGTCGAGCGGCCACGGCAGCTCCTCGGCGCACAGCCGGATGTGCTTGCCCTCGAGTTCAGACATCCGGCGCGTCAGACCCTGGCCACGCACCGCGCGATTGAAGACTTCCGCGAACACCTTGGCAAGCAGCCGTCCGGGAGATGGACTCGGCACGAACTGGCGCAGAGCGGCAGGACGCGGGGCAGCATGTGCGTGAGTGTCCACGATTCGCGACGCTAACACGGGGTCCGACAGCGCAATTGACCTGGATCAAGTTTCTGATCCAGGTCATGGCCACGCGCGATGCGAAGCACTACCGTCTCAGCGATGAGCAAGCACAGCGAAGTTTTCGGCCATGGTTGATCCTGCTGACGCCTCCGGATTCCGCCTCGGCCGTTTCGCCCTGTTCGAATACGGCTTCCGACCGTTCTTCCTGCTCGCCGGCGTGTGGGCGCTGGTCATGGCTCCGCTGTGGCTCTACCTTATTTCCCACGGCAGCGCTGCATTTGGAGCGCTGCCGACGATGTACTGGCACGCGCACGAGATGCTCTACGGCTTCGTCATGGCCGCAGTCGCCGGGTTCATGCTCACCGCGGTTCCCAGTTGGACGGGCGCTCGCGGATTCCGCGGGACGCCGCTCGTGGTGCTCGTGGGACTCTGGCTGTCCGGGCGCGTTGCGATGGTCTTTGCGATCTCGAGTGCCGTCTCAGTCCCTTCATGGGTCATCGCGGCGGCGACGCTGAGCTTCCTGCCGGCTCTCGTGGCGCTGCTGATACCGCCCGTGCTGCGCAGCCTGAACCGGAACATGCCTCTGCTTGCGGTGCTCGGGCTGTTGTGGCTCATCGACGGCGCATTCATGTGGGCGTTCATTCGTGGCGACACCGGCCTCGCAGCCCGGGCGCTCACGCTGGCGATCGACTGTGTGTTGATACTCGTCACCGTCATCGGCGGGCGCATCGTCCCCGCCTTCACCGGCAATGCCCTGCGTCGCCGCGGCGAGGAACCGCGCATCACCCACCGCGCCTGGGTGGAAGCCGCGGTGATGGCATCGATGATCGCGATCGCGATCGTGGACGTCTTTCCGGTGCAGCTTCGGGTCGGCGGATTTCTGGCGGCGCTCGCCGCGCTGATGCATGCCATTCGCCTCGCCGGATGGCGCAGCTTCAAGACCGGCGGTGAGTCCATCCTGTGGATTCTGCATGTCGGGTATGCATGGTTGCCGATCGGGCTCGCGCTCAAGGCGTGCTGGCTGCTCGCCGGGGCAGGCTTCGCCAGCAAATGGCAGCACGCACTGACGATGGGCGTATTCGGGACGATGATTCTGGCCGTGATGACTCGCGCGTCGCTGGGTCACACCGGGCGTCCGCTCGCGGTCTCGCGCGCAACTACTTGCGCGTACCTGCTGCTGACCGCCGGCGTCACTGCGCGCGTGTTTGGCGGGGCGGTGGTGCTCAACCACTACACGACCACGCTGACGCTGGCGGGCTCGGCCTGGAGCCTCAGCTTTCTTCTTTACCTGATGGTGTACGCGCCGATCCTGATCGGTTCGCGAGCCGACGGAAAGCCGGGATGATTCTCGAACATCCAAACCCATCGAACTATCCCCTCCTCCCCCGCGCCCGCGCATGGGCCACGGGCGACCTCGCCAGGCTGCAGGAATTACCGGCGCTGCCGGATCGCGATTCGGCATGCGACCAGGCCATCGTGAATGCGCTGGCGATGACGACGCCTGTCCCCGCCGATCTGCGCGAGAAGATGGATGAATTGTGGTTGGGTGCGGCCGGCCAGGCAGTGTCGAAGAATGAAACTACGCTTGCGTTCGTGCCGATGAGCGGACTGCTCGGGGAGCGTGGCTACCTGGAGAGTCTGCGCAAGCGTGGGTACGAAATTCTCGCGCCGGGCTAGCATCGACGCATACAAGAACGGCACCGGCGGGCACGTCGTTGAATGCGCGCGGTGTCGCATTGAGAGAGGGAGTGTTCGGGGCTGGGGACAGCCGCTCGCTCGTCGCTATGCCGCGGTGAAATCTGGCGGAGAGAGAGGGATTCGAACTCCGGGAAGCGGTGAATGGAATCAGCAAGTTGCTGAATCGCATAGTCGCTTTTGTCCCCTCTGATCCCCCTAGCCACCCATATTTGCCACCAGAATTGCCACCAGAAACCGAGAAATGTGCCGGTTTACGTGGAGCTGGCCCATGTGTCACAGTAATGACGTGACACCGGAGACTCCATGGTCCCGTTCAAGCTCAAGCTGATCCCCGGCGATTCAATCTTCGATCAGGTGGTATTTGCCGCCACACGCTCCATTCTCGCGGGCGAATTGAAAGCCGGCGAGGCCTTCCCTTCTGTGCGCGCACTGGCGCTGGATCTGAAGATCCATCCGAACACCGCCCACAAGGTGGTGCAGCACCTCATTCAAGAACGCTGGTTGGTAGCCCAGCCGGGTGTCGGCACCGTCGTCGCGCAACCGCCGAAGGCTCGCGCAGGCGATCGCAAACGGCTGCTCGAAGACGAGGTCGAAAAGCTCGTGGTCGAGGCCATGCGTGTCGGCGCGGGACTCAATGAAGTGCAGCAGGCGGTGGAGGACACGTGGACCGAGCTGCGCGGACTCAAGGTTGTGTCGAATGATCGTTGAGACGCAGGGCCTGACGAAGAGGTTTGGTCGCTTCGAGGCGATCGAAGAGCTGAATTTGCGCGTACCGGAAGGCTCGGTGTTCGCGCTCATTGGCCCCAACGGGGCGGGCAAGACTACCGCGATCCGGCTGCTGATGAACATCCTGCAGGCCGACCGCGGGGAGGCGACAGTCCTCGGCACGCCGTCAAACCGGCTCGCGCCCGCCGATTTCAAACGCATCGGTTATGTATCCGAGAGCCAGAAACTACCGGAAGGGCTCTCGCTCGCGCACTACTTCGAATACCTGCGCAGTCTCTATCCGGCCTGGGACCGCGCTCTCGAGGCGCAGCTTTGCTCACAATTCGAGCTGCCGTCCTCACGAAAGATTCGGCATCTCTCCCACGGCATGCGCATGAAGGCTCTGCTGGTGGGCGCCCTCGCCTACCGCCCCAAACTACTCGTGCTGGACGAACCGCTGAGCGGGCTCGATACGCTGGTGCGCGATGAAGTGGTGAACGGTCTGCTGCAGCAGGCTGCCGACACCACCATCCTGATCTCCTCACACGAGCTCGCGGAGATCGAGAGCTTCACCACTCACGTGGCGTTCATGCAGAACGGCCGGCTGCTGCTGCAAGATGCGATCGAGGATCTGCAGTCACGATTTCGCGAGGTGCACGTAACGTTGTCTGCGGTGAGAGATCTGCCGGGCCCACTGCCCAACGGCTGGTTGCTGCCAACAATCGAAGGCCATCGACTGCGGTTCATCGACGCGCACCACACTGGCGATGGGCCAATGCACCAGGAACTGACCCGCCACTTTGGCGCCGTGAAGGTGGAGAGCGAGCCGATGTCCCTCCGCGCGATCGCTAATGCGCTGATGCAGCAGCGGAAGCGGAATCTCGCGCCATGAACCTTCGCATCGTCGGCGCCATCCTGAAGAAGGATGTTCGCAGCCTCTATCCACTGGTGGTCTTGGCGACACTGGTGTTCGCAGGTGACGTGCTGCTGACGCGCCTGGAGCTGGTGGCGGCGTGGTGGCCCATGTTCCAGGCGCCGGTGCTGATTCTTGCGGGCACGCTCCTCATCCTGGCCGCATTCCAGCTCGACCCGGCCGTGAGCCAGGTGGACGACTGGCTATGCCGGCCTGTGCCACGCGCGGAATTGCTGGCAGCCAAGCTCCTGCTGCTGTTCGGAGCACTGCACCTGTCGCGGGTAATCGCGACGCTGGCAATCGAACCGATCCTCGGTGCGCCCCTCGCGGAGACCCTGCAGAGAGCCCTGCTGCTGCAGGACCCCGATGCGGTGTCCCTCGTTCTGCCGTTCGTGCTTCTCACCGCGCTGGTCACGCGCACGCTCGTGCAGGGCATCGGCGTGCTGATGGCGTTGTTCATATGCGCGTTCGGAATCCCCACGCCTTTCGTGACGGCGCCGGGGCCGCTGCAGCCCGCGATCGGCACCGCGACGTATGAGCTCGGCCTCGACTGGCTCACTACCCTGCCAGGAATTCTGGTGAGCTACGCACTGTTCGCCCTGGCCTGCTGGCTGGTCTATTGGCGTCGGCAAATACGGGCCGCGCGCGCACTGCTCGGCGTCGCCACGATGGCCATGGTCGTGCTGACGCTGGCGCCCATGTGGATGCTTCCCTGGAGATCCGTATACGCAGCGCAAACCGCGCTCACGCACCCACGGGCAACAACCCCGCCCGACACCGGCTCTATCTACCTCCGGAACCTGCGCACCTGTTTTGCCGCCACTCTCGTGCGAAATCTCGCCGAGGACCCCGCGTTTGCCGAGGCCCGCCGCACCGCCAGTGTGAAAGCCTGGACTTACGAAGACCAGGCCGAGGCGAGCCCGGACTCCGTTGTCTTTCTCACGTCGATCGAGCCCCGGCGATTGCCACCCGACTGGCGCGCCAGCCTCCTCTTCGTGGAGGCCGGCTATTTCGCCGGGTCCGGCTCGTCACCCCTGTACTCGTTGAGACCCACGACTTATGCCAACGGTGGCGATAGTTTGTCCCATGCTTGGGTATTACCCGAGTTCGCGGTGAAGCGCCTGAATAGTGAACCGCACATCGAGCTGAAGCTGCGCTACTACCTCGCGCTTCTCGAGCCACATCCTTTCAGTCTGCCTTCAGATGGACGGCGACGTGCTGTTCCCGGGCTCGGCTACTGCAGCGCGAAGCGCGACTCTACAGGGAACTACATCGAGGTGAATTGTTTCTCAGGCTTCGATCATCCTGCGCAGGTCAGTGCTGAGCTCGCGGACATTCCCGACAGCCGCATGTATGCCCCGCCCAACTACTCGCCGGACTGGGCCCGCCGGCCGTTCGGCCAGGACATCAAGTTACTCGTCGGCTCGCCGGGATTGTCGTCGAGCGGTCACATCACTGTGACCGCGTGGACCCTGGCGGCCTATATTGATGAGTCGACTATGTCGCCTGGCATCCTCGGCAGCGATTCCGAGACTTGCCCGCTGCCCTCTTCCGTGAGCAAACACTTCCAGCAGTCCGTGTGGCATGACACCGCGAAGCACACGGCGTCGTCCATCAGCGTGGACCCGGGAGTGCAACTCGAAGTGCTGGATTTCGGTGGGCAGGGTTCGCCCCTCCTGCTGCTGGCCGGCCTCGGCGCCACCGCCCACAGCTACGACGAGCTCGCGCCGCTTCTCGCGCAGAAGCATCGCGTGATCGCGATCACCCGGCGCGGCACCGGCTACTCGAGCAGGCCCGACTGGGGCTACGACACAGCCCACCTTGCCCAGGACGTGTTGCGTGTGATGGATGCGCTGAAGCTCGAGAGGCCTCTGCTCATCGGCCACTCGATCGCCGGTGACGAGCTCACCTGGCTGGGCGGACATCATCCGGGGCGATTCCGCGGGCTCGTCTACCTGGATGCCGCTTACGATCGATCCGACCACGCCCTGATGAGTTCGCGGCAGAAGCTGCTTAACCAGAGCCTGCCTCCCGAGCCTCCGATCCCGCCCGCGGCGTTGCTCAACTACGAGACACTGAGCAAGGTGATGACAGAACGCGGCCACGTGCGGCTGCCGGAAGGCGAACTCATCGCCATGTGGAACTTCGACAGGCCCTTCCTCGCCGGCACGCCCGGCATTGACGCGCGAATCCAGCAGGCCATCGTCGCGGCCCTCGGGGCGCCTGACTACGCAGCAATCAAGGTACCCGCGCTGGCTATCTACGCGGTTCCGGATCAAGGCAAGGCATTGCCACCCTGGTACGACACGAACGACGCGCACCTTATGGCGACGCTCACCGAGCTCGGCCGCATCGGCGCGGATGCCCAGCGCAAGAACATCGAACTATTCCGGCACAGCGTGAGCCAGGGTGAGGCGCTGGAGTTGCCGAACGCGACCCACTGGCTGATCCAATCCAATCAACAACAAGTGCTCGCGGCCATCGAGAGTTTCAATCGGCAATTGAAGGACCGATGACATGCGAAAGTCTCTTACTGCCGCGCTGATGCTGATCGTCGGCTTGACTGCGACGGCGGCTGATGAACCGATGGAGGAAATCACCGTCGCGGGCGTATACCCGGGACCTGGCATGTGGCAGGTGACACACCCTGAGCATCCGGGTCACACGCTCTGGATTGTCGGTAACCCGCCACTGTTGCCCAAGGGCATGCATTTTCGTTCGCAGCAGGTGGCTCGCGTGGCGTCGCTGTCGCAGGAAATACTCATGGAGCCGGGGGCCTCGCTAAAGCCCGACGAAAAGGTCGGCGTGTTCCGCATGCTCACCTTGGTGCCGGCGGCGCTGAGGTTGCGCAAGAGCCCCGACAAAGCCACGTTGCAGGAACTGATCCCTCCTGACACGTACGCGCGCTGGCTGGTGCAAAAGAAGCTCTATCTCGGTCACGACTCAGGCGTGGAGAAGATGCGGCCTTTCCTCGCTGCCGAAAAACTGCGCGATGCGGCGATCAAGGAATTGCAACTCGGCCAAGGCGGTTATTGGGGAGAAGTATGGGAGCTCGTGCAGAAGAAGAAGACTCCCGTGACGAATCCCGTGCTCGAATTCACCTTCAAGACGGATGAGCTGCGTGGCCAGCTCAAGGCGTTCTCGCACGAGAAGCTAGCCGACGAGGAATGTTTCGCGCGGACCGTCGAGCTCACCGAGGCTCTGTCGAACAAACAGGTGGAAGATGCTCGCGCCCGAGCGTGGGCCACGGGCGACCTCGCCAAGCTGCAGGAATTGCCGCCGCTGCCAGATGCCGAGTCTGCCTGCGACCAAGCCATTGTGAATGCGCTGGCGATGACCACCCCCGTCCCCGCCGATCTGCGCAAGAAGATGGACGAATTGTGGTTTTCCGCGGCGACCAATGCCATGACGAAAAATGAGAGCACTCTTGCCTTCGTGCCGATGAGCTCTCTACTCGGAGAGCAAGGCTATCTGGAGGGGCTGCGTAAGCGCGGTTACGAAATCCTGGCGCCTGGCTAACTTCGACGCGTGCCAGCGCTAGTTGGTGCCATCGGGGGCGGGGGCGGCGCAGTCGGAAATCTGCTTCCAACCATCGAGGAATGTAGGAAGAAACGGGATGGCCGATAGTCAACCGAGGTATCGGCCGAATCTTCGGCGAAACCTAGGGCTGACTTGCTTGAGGTCGAGTGAGAAGATCACGCTGACCTACTCTGAGAATTGGCGGAGAGAGAGGGATTCGAACTCCGGGAAGCTGTGAATGGAATCAGTAAGTTGCTGAAGCGAAAAGCAGCTCGCGTCCCCTGTGATCCCCTTCGAGCCCCGTATTTGCCACCAGATTTGCCACCAAAACTTTTCCGCTCAGGATCGCCTACTCTTTCTGCGCGACGGATTGTTTGATGGACGCTGCGATGTCCGCCATCGACCGGAATAGCACCAGCGGATCGTCCTTGGACGGAAGGAATCCGCGTCGGCGCCAAAAATCGGCTGCCTCCGAGTCCACTGCGTTCACAACCAGCGCGCGACCTCCAACGAGATGCGAAGCTGCGATACAACGCTGGAGAGCGTGCTTCAGCAAGCCCGTGCCAATGCCCTTCCCAGTCCAGGCAACATCGGTCGCGAGCTGTCCGAGCAACAAACAAGGAACCGGGTCGGGCGGCTGCCCGGTGCGGATCGATCGAGGCATCACGGCAGGAACGATCGCTGTTGGCGCGAGTCCGTAGTAGCCAACGACGCGGTTGTCTTCCTGGACGACCATCACGGCTGTGAACCCCTTCTCCTGGTTGGAGAAGGCACGAGTTTTCAGCCAGTGGTCGAGCGCCGGCTTTCCGCAGGAGAACTGGGAAACATCGTGAGTTGCCGTCAGCGGCTCAGGGGTTGAGAGCGCCAAGGTGCGTGCCCGTCACTTCCGCGGGCCAACACCCTCCCAAGGTGCAGGTCGCTTCAGCAGCTCCACCATCTCGCGCACGGCAGTCGGCGGCGCAGCGAGGGCCTTCATGAAGGCACTGAAGCCAGAGGAGCTCATACGAAAGAGAGCGCTATCCATAAGCACATCTTCAGCCGCCCGAACGGCTGCCTCGCGAACAAAGTCAGTACGTGACCGGCCTCTCATGCCGGCCGCACGATCGATGATCGCGATGTCCGCGTCAGGCAGACGCATGGACAGCGGATGTTCCTTCCTCTTTGTGGCGCGGCGGGTCGACATGTGGGGTGCCTCGAGCGTGCAGGTGACCTTAACTGACTGTAGTGCATTTTGCAATACGGGCAAGAGCCACACCCTACGCTCCAAAATTGGCTTACTTCTGATCTTGCTGCCGCCAACGCTTTTCGAGCAGCCCAACGAGATCTTCGCGGGGGATGTCCAGCTGCCGGGCAGCGGATATCACCTGCACCAGTTGCGGTTCCACCTGCCTCAGGCGTTGAGAAATCGGCTGTTGCGAACGCCTTGAACCCGCGACTGTCATGGGCTTGCCGCGATTTCGGATCAGCAAGCCTTCTGCCTCCAACAGTGCATAGGCTTTCGATATCGTCATGGGATTCACCGCGTGCTCCACGGCAACATCGCGCACCGAAGGCAGCTCGGCTCCGGCTTGCAATTGGCCAGCCGCAATCAGTCGCCGGATCTGATCCATCAACTGGCGATAGATGGGAATGCCGGATTCCGGATGGAGGGTGAACAATGCCGAGCCCGAACTCATGAAGTCATCGAGGACTGTGTCCTGGGCCAATCCGCCTCGCGCCATCTGGCGTATGCGACTGCACGCAGCAGTACGACGAGTGCCAGCACCGCCAGCACGATTCCCCACTCGGGTTCAGTCTCACTGCGAAACAACGGACGAATCAAACCGGCGAACCATCCCAGAATCAGCAGAAACCCCGCCAGAGCGTCCAGTGAAAATTTGCGATGCACTTGCATCAGCCCGAGCCAACCCGCGGCAAGCGCGGGGCCTAACATGGCGAGTGCCAGGTAGCCTGGTGGCAAGGATGGTCGCATGTCGAGGACGAACCACAGGGCCAGCGACAAGGCAACCATTGGCAGGATTACTGCCAGGAGCGCCTTCAGCATCAGACGTTCGCAGTGCCTGAAAAGCTCCAGTCGTGTCTTGCCCGCGGGGAGCCACAACCCGCGGGATCGCTTGGCAATCGTCCAGGACATGGCACCAACTACCGCGGCGGCCAGAGAAAGCGTGCCGAACAACATTGCAATCACCCAGTCACGTGGACCGTCGCCGCCAATCAGGCGCGGCATGACGAGCTGCACGCCCAGCAACACCAGCATCGCCAGGCCCCACTGCAAACCCAACTTCAACGGTGTGCCGGAACTCAGCAGCCAGCGCTGCATCGCTTCAACCGGCGTCGTGGCGGCAACAGCGCTTTCTGAACCCGCAGTGACGGTCTCCTCGCGCACTCGCCACGCAGTGGTTCCGATCTGCCGCGACTTCAGGAACCATATGGAAAACGCTACCCACACGCCCACTGCCGCGACGAACCCCGTTGGACCCGTCATCGCTTCCGGCTCTTGGCCTGTCTGGCCCCTCACGACAAAGGGCAAGACCCATGCGATGAAAGCTACCAACGCCCACATTGGCTTGCGGCTCGCGACAAACATGCCGATGGTGCACTGGGTCCAGAATACGAACATCACGACGTACTGCATCATCATGCCTTCCAGCACGATTGCCTTGAGACCAAGCGGTGTTTTCGCAAACGCCGGCCAGTAGGAAACGATGTTCAGCGCGGTGCACACGACCATCACGCTGATCGTCCCCGCCAGCAGGCGACCACGGCCATGGGGCCAGAGTTGCGCCTGGCGCCGTGATGACAGTTGCCGCAGGAACACGCCACTCGTGAACAGCGGTATCACCATCGCCAGCATCAGGGCTTGCGGTGCAGACCAACTGCCCGCGAGGCAAAGCCCGATCGACAGCGTCACACCCACAACCAACATGACGCGTTGTGCTGGCAGCATCCAGAAGGTGACCTTCAGTACTTGCCAGATCGTTTTCATGCATGCACCGCGAGGAATATCTCCTCTAGACCCAACGCTTCCGTCTCGATGGGCGCTCCCGACAGTTGCTCCACCTCGGTGGCTCGTTCCGCGTTCCAGTCACCCAAGACCGCAGTCGCGTTGCGTCCTGACACCGACACAGTGAGCTGGCCGGGCAATTTGAGGGCCGGATCAAGATCCCGATCGGATCGAATCCGGATTCTGACAATGGATTCCTTCAAGTGGTCGAGTTCCCCCTTCCATACCATCTCGCCTTCGCGCATGACCCAGATGTGGCTCGCCGTCCGCTCGATGTCGGCCACGATGTGGGAGGAGTAGAGGATAGTGCGTGATGAATCGCTGGCGATGTCCAGGATCGTGCGCATGAATTGTCGGCGCGCAACCGGATCGAGTCCCGATGCAGGCTCATCCATGACCAGCAACTCCGGGCGGTGACCCAGCGCCATCAAGGTCGCAACCTTCTGGCGCTCTCCACCCGACAGGGCACTGACGCGCCGGTCCAGCGGCAGTTGCCATTCTGCCGCCAGTCGGCGAATCAGGTTCCAGTCCCAGTACTCGTAAAACGATGCCGTCAGCGCCAGGTGTTGCTGACCCGTCATCGGGTTCATCAACTCGTCCGATTGCGGCACGAACCCGACGCGAGATTTGGTGGCAGATTGCATGCGGTCGCTTCGGTCGCCGAACACTAGGCTCTCGCCTCCGGTCGGCAGGGCAAATCCGAGCAGGACGTCCATCAAGGTGGATTTGCCTGCGCCGTTTCTCCCGAGAAGGCCTACAACCTCGCCGCGGTGCATGCTCAGGTCCAGTCCCTTGAGTATTCGCTTGCCCCCGGCATCTTTTGTGAGGCCTCTGGCTTCCAAGACTTGCTCTGTTGTCATGCTGGGTCCCCGGATCCGCACCTGGTTGGGGTGGCATCAATGTATCGTGATCTTACTGTATATGTACTGTAATACACTAGGCCGAGGACCATTCCGACCCGATTTTGCGACGCAGTTAACAGGTGACGCGCCGTTCCCGATCATTCGATACGGCTGGATGCATCAGTGGTGCGCGGCCTCCGGCGATTCGGCAATGATTTTCGACGCGCGCATGTCTAGATAGGACACCGTCACATGCTTTCGTTGAGGCGCAGCGAAGACGCCGTCTCAGGGCACATGACGCAGAAGATCAGGATGGAATTGTTTGTCGTGTCGACTGAGCGCTTCGACTGGAAAAACGTGCACGCCAGCCACTTGTTCATCCGCTCGTTGGCTCGCGGAGGCCGCTAATCGCTCATTTGCTGGCTTTCGACAGAGCGATTCGAAAGAGAGGGATTGGGGTTGGAGAGCGCAAATTTCGCTGGACCAAGTGGTTGAAATTCTTGGAGGCGAGAAACGACAAGCGGCGACTTCACGTCGAATTTGCCACCAGATTTGCCACCAGAAAATGTCTTGACACTGATTCTGTTGGGAAATCTGGCGGAGAGAGAGGGATTCGAACCCTCGAAGGGCTTTTGGCCCTTACACCCTTAGCAGGGGTGCGCCTTCGACCACTCGGCCATCTCTCCGGGGGGCGCAATCATAAAGACCCGGAGGGGCCTGAGGCAAAAAACCTC
>DASSRK010000146.1:0-31292 GCA_035701825.1 Steroidobacteraceae bacterium | reverse complement strand
AGGCGACGCGCTCACCGGTCGCGGGCGCGCCGGCCCAGGTCGCAACGGCACCCGACCACACCACGAAACCTGCGACCAGCCGCTTCACAGCGCGCTCAGGAAGTTGATGAGGTCTTCCCGCTCCTGGTCCGTGTAACCGATATTGAAGCGGCGGTCGTAGAAGTCCACGACTTCGCGCAGGGTGCTGGCCGAGCCATTGGAGAAGTACGGCGCGCGCGCCGCGAGTCCGCGCAGCTGCTGCATGACGATGGTGCCCACGTCGTTGCACTTGCCCGAGATCAATCCGCGGCCCGGGTCCTGCGTATAGAACACGCGGCCGAGGAACGGATGCGGCGGCACGTTCGGCTTGCAGGTGATCTTGAACAGCGGCAGCCGCGTCTTTTGCGCGTTCCACGGATTCAGCGGCTCCTCGCGCGCCCACGGCAGGTTCGTGGTGCCGATGTCCATCCAGCCGTTCGCCACGTCCATGCCCATCATGTGCATGCCATGACAGGTGGCGCAGGTGCGCTTCGTCGGGTTGCCGAGCCCCACGGTGTTGAGATGCATCGCGTCGCGGATCCAGAACGTGCGGAACATGAACACGTCGTGGCCGCGCGCGATGGATTCGCGCATGGCATTGCCCTTCCAGGGACCGCCGAGCGGGATCACGTAGTTAGTGATGTTGTTGCCCAGCAATCCTTCCTGCCCCGCGGCGACATTGCGCACGCCGAGTCCCGGTGGACCGCCCGGCTCCATGAGATCGCCGGCCGCGTGCCGGATCTGCGCGACGTACACCTGGCGCTCGAAATCCACGATGCGCTGCAGGCGCGCGTCGTCGAGCTTGCCGTCGAACTGCAGGTGCGTGACCGCCGCTTCGATCGCCTGTGTCTTGAGCGTGGGCTGGCGCGCATCCGACAGCAGGTTCATGCCGACCGGTAGCCCGGTGTCCGGATCGCGGCTCGCGGGCAGGCCGTTCTTGCCGATGAAAGCGAACACGCCGAAGCCCTGGTGCGTGACGTACTTGAGATTCGCCACCGGGCGCGGGCGCCGGTACACCGACACCATCGGGTTCGCGCTGCGCAGTCCGTACTCGGAAGAGGTGTTGCATCCCGTCGGATCGCGCACCACCTCGAGCGTGAACTCCGGATCGAGGTCGGATCCGTCCGCGGCCTTGGGCGGCCACGGCAGAAATATCCTGAACAGCCCGCGTTCGAGCAGCAGCGAGTGGGACTTCGGGTCGTCGGGCGGCAGGTTCGGGCAATCCATCCCATCCACCGGCGCGAACAGCGGATCCTTGCCCTGCGTTTCCTCCCATCGTCGCCGGATCATCGGCAGCGACACCGACATGCCATTCGCAGGCTGGTGGCAGCTCACGCAGGCGCGTCCGTTGCGCCCGATGGGCTCGAAGAAAGGATGGCCCGCCGTCGGCACGGGCCCCTGCGCATTCAGCACTCCGACGCTGCCGAAATCGTCGCGATACGGCGCGAGCGCCGCCAGCGTCTTGCCGTCGCCGGGCAGCCACCAGCTGGTGGCCGACGGCTCACTGCTCGCGGCCGTCGACGGCGCCTGCTGTGCCTGCCGCTGCTGCTCCGGCACATGGCCCGCGACTTCCTGCGCGTGGCAGGCCCCGATGCAGGAGCCAACCACGGCGAGGAGGCATGAAAAACGCGATTCCTTCAGAAGTCGACCCTTAGCCGCACGCCGAACTGGCGCGGTGCGCCGTAGATCATGCCACCTGTCGCGCTGCTCGCGTCCTGTACCTGCGCCGCGATGTAGGTTTCGTCGAACACGTTGGTGGCGAAGGCCTCGAGCCGCACGTTGTCCCGCGGCAGCATGATCACGCGCAGGTCGGCGACGGTACGCGACGGCACGGTCGTCGCCGGGTAGCTGAAGGGCGTCGACAGTTGCTCGTCGAGGTACGACACCTGCACGCGCGGCGTCAGCGTCCAGCTTCCCGCCTTGAAGTCGTACTGCAGGCCCGCGGTCGCGGTGAACTCCGGCGCGAACGGAATCGGCGAACCCTCCGGCACCAGGCGATTGGTGTTGGTCTGCGAATCCGTGATCATGGCGTCTTCGGTGAATTCGGCGTGCAGCGTGCTCAGGCCCAGGTTGAATTCCAGCGCGTCGAACCGGCCGGTGAGCTCGAGCTCGGCGCCGTAGATCTCCGCGGGCGCGGCATTCTGGGTATTCGGGAGCAGCGTGGGCCCGACGGCAGTCAACGACGAGAGCTGGATGCCGTCGTAGTCGGAGTAGTAGATAGCCCCGTTCAGGCGCAGCCGCCCGCCACCGAGCGTCGACTTGATGCCGAGCTCGGCCATCTCGTTGGTCTCGGGCTCGTAGTCAGGCAGGCGCGGATCGAGATTGATGCCGCCGGCCTTGTAGCCCTTGGACACCGTGCCGTAGAGCATCAGGTCGTCGGAGGCGAAATACTTGAGTCCGAGGCGTCCGGTGGTTTCGTCGGATTTCACGTCGGTGGTGCAGGGAAAGCAGCCGGGTGGCGGAGGACCCGGAATCAGGTCGCGCCGGTAGGTCTGCTCGTCCTCGGAATAGCGCAGACCGAAGTCGAGACCCCAGGACGTCGCGAAGCGCCAGTCCACCTGGCCGAACACCGAGGTCGAGGTGTTGTTGAGCTCGGTGATGATGCTCGAGTTCGACTGCACGAAGTCCACCGTGTTGCGGTTGTCACGCAGCACCCAGACCGGGCTTTCCTCCTCGAGATAGAACGCGCCGACCACCCATTGCAGCGGGCCGTCGCCATTCGACAGCAGGTTGATCTCGCTCACCGAGGTGCGCAGGTCCTGGACCGTGAAGCTCACGCGCCCGGGATACAGCGCCGTGTTGGCGCCGTTGGTGGGCAGGTTCGGCGGCACGGGCAGCGCCGTCGCCGTGCGGTCGCCATCCGCCTGGTCCTTGGTCTCGGCATCGAGGTAGCTGGTCTGCAGGCGCAGCGCGACCGCCGAAAAGTCGAAGCGCGCCTCGAGCGAGATGCGGTCGGCCTTCTGGTCGAGGAAGGAGATGGCGTCCTCCTCGATGGTGAAGGGATCGGAGGTGACCTGGTCGTTGCGGTTCTTGATCGCGTTGTAGTCCGTGTCGCGATCGAAGTGCTCATAGCGCAGGTCGAAGGTCATCGAATCGGTGGGGCGATAGCGCATCGCGATGCGGCCCGCGACGTCGCGCCCGCTGCCCGGGTCGCTGCTGCTCGGCCCGATGTTGTCCGTGAAGCTGCCGCGCTGGTCGTACACGCCGGACAGGCGCAGCGCGAACTTGTCGCCGGCCGGCACGTTCACGGCCGCCGTGGTGCGGTACCAGTCGTCCTCCGCAATCGTCTGGTCGACATACCCCGACCAGCCGTCGAACTCGGGCACCGGCGTGCGCACGTAGATGGCGCCGCCGGTGGAATTCTGGCCGGTGAGCGTGCCCTGCGGCCCGCGCAGCACTTCCACCGACTCGATGTCGTAGAAGGTCTGCGCGATGAATTGTTCGTGCGGGATGAACATCCCGTCGATGTAGTACGCGACGCCCGGGTTGGACGTCGGCGCGGACTGCGCGATGCCCACACCGCGGATGTTGACGAAGGTCGAGCGGTTGTACGTGTTGATGGCCACGCTCGGCGCCACCGACTGGATGTCGATGACGTTGTCGACACCGCCGGCCGCCAGCGCCTCGGCGCTCAACACCGTGGCGGAGGCCGGGACCTCCTGGAGATTCACCTCACGCCGTTCGGCGGTGACCACCACCTCGTCCAGTTCCGCCGAAGGTCCCGGGCCACCGGATTGTGCAAGCGCAATCGAACTCGCCGCCGCCAGGCCAAACGCGACCCAAGCCGTGTATCTGCAAGACATTTATTGCTCCTTGAATCATTTCCCCTCCCCAGGAGCCGCGAATGAGTCTAGGGATTCGGGAAGTGAGCGGGGAAACAGCAAAAATGTCTGGAGGCATAAGCCAGTTTGATGCGTGGGGGTCGAACGGCAGGTTGATGCGCGTGAAACCAAAGATTGATCACGGCTTGAAAGCATAGTTTGATCAGTGACTCGCTGCCACTTAACGGATGCCGTTCAGATTAACGATGAGACCGAGGACGGCCACGACCAGCTGGGACCGTTCCTCTTCCTCCATGGGCTTAGTGCGACTCGTTGTCAATCGCTAACTACCAAGCAGTGGTTCTAGCTGCTCAAATGCAAGCCCGGCAATCGCGATGATCGTGGCGGTCCACGGTATGACTCAAAGTAACCGGGACGTTCCGCAGCTTATGCGGGTGTCCAATAGAGTTGCTCAAAATATGCGCGTTCTTTGTAAGTACTGCCGTCGCGGAAATCGTCGGCGCCATCTGCCGCAGCGTTGAGCTTGGCGCTGTTCGCCTGGCTGCTGACTTTGCATCGGACCGGGGCTGGCCGTTTCCACGCGGCCTACGGTGGAATCTACGTTCGCTTGGCCATCGCATGGCTTTGGCTGGTCGACGTTCAGAAGCCGACGTCCTGGGACCTCGCGCGGCGGCAGTAGCAATCGCCAGCATGGCAATAATCATGTAGGGGCCCCGGTCCGCTTGAAATGGAGCAACTTGATGCCAGCACAGTGCCCGCACGGCGCGATCTACCGGCTTTTCGTGGAGACCGCGGTCACGGTTTCGGCTGTTCGTCCAAGGAACGCGCGTGAGAACTGGCGGTCTGAAGCCAGGAAGCATATGTTTGCCAATGTGAATCGGCGCCTTATCCGCAGCCTCGTTTACCTGCTCGTGCTCGGGCAGGTGCTGCTGTCGGCGCCGGTTACCGCAGCCGTTGCCAGTACCGGCTCGTCGGCTGCTGCCGAGATGCCATGCGCGGACTCCATGCCGCAGACCGACCATTCCAAGCCGTGTCCGTGCTGTCCCGATGGCACGGCGGGCATTGCCGCCTGCCTGAGCGCCTGCGCCGGATCGGTCGCGGCGCTGTCGTCGCTCACGGTCCAACTAATAAGAGTAGCCGCACAGGCACCAGTGTCCGTGGCCACGATGCTCGCGGCACGTGTCGCTGATCCTCCACTTAAACCCCCTCCGATCGCCTGATCCATTTCCGACGTAGTTGATCCGGCTGCTTCGAGCTGCCGGATTGCGTTGATTGGGTCTTGCTCGGAGGTTCGCTATGAACCGTTCTTTGTCCGTCGCATGCCGACTTGCATGTGGATGGCTTGTGGTCCTTACCGCGCAAGCGGCTGAGGGCGTGTTGACTTTGGATGCGGCAATCGAGCGCGCCTTGCGCGATGCGCCGCAGGTTCTCTCCGCACAAGCGTCGCTCGAGAGCGCGCAGCAAATGCGCACGAGCGCGGGCCGGCTTCCCGATCCTGAGCTGATCGTGGGCGTCGACAATCTGCCGGTCACCGGTCCAGACCAGTACTCGCTGACGCGCGACTTCATGACGATGAGCAAAATCGGCGTCATGCAGGAGATCCCTGCAGTCGCCAAGCGGCGTCTGCGCAGTGACCTCGCGTCGCGCGAGGCGGACGTCGCCCGCGCGCAGCTGCGCGCCACACAATTTGAAATCGCGAGCGCTACCGCAGAGGCATGGATCGGAGCGGCGACGAGCGAAGACAATCTCGCGAGGCTGCACGCGTTGAGGCGTGACCTCGACACTCAGTCGTCCGCTGCGCGCGCGGCGCTTGCGAGCGGCCGAAGCACGGTAGCGGATGCGCTGTCGAGCGAGTCGGTACTTGCGCAGCTCGACAATCAGATTCTCGAGCTCGAGCAAAAGCGGGCCATGAGCCAGGCCGAGCTCTCACGCTGGGTAGGCGCTGAAGCCTCGAGCAATCTTGCCGAACTACCCTGGCGGCGGGAGCTCGACGTCACGCCGGCGGCGCTCGCCGAAAACGTCGCTTTTCACGCGCCGCTCGCGCCCATCGCCGCACGCGTTGAAGCCGCGCGCACTGCGGTCGATCTCGCGCGAGCAGAAAAGCGCTCGGACTGGAGTACGGAGCTTAGTTACGCCAAGCGCGGACCTGACTATTCCGACATGGTCTCGCTGGAGTTCCGGATCGGGCTGCCGCTGTTTGCGAAGAACCGACAGAACCCGGAGATCGCAGCAAAGCTCGCGAGCGTGCGAGCTGCGGAAGCAGAAGAAGAATCGGCGGTGCGCATGCATCGCGCAGAAATTGAGGGTATGGCGGCAACCTGGCATCTCGGAAAGAAGCGGCTGGAGCACTTCGAAGCTACGTTGCTGCCGCTCGCACGAGACCGAACTCGCGCCGCCATCTCTTCGTATGGGTCGGGGCGTGGAGAGCTGCGGGCGGTGCTCGAGGCTTTTCGTGATGAGGTCGACCAGCAGCAACAGTTCGTCGACTTGGAAGGCGAGGTGACTCGCGCGTGGGTATTCCTGCATCTCCTGCATTCCGGAGGCACGCCATGAATGCGCTGTCACTTTCCCGCGCTCAGCTTGCGGCGATTGGTCTCACTCTCGTGTTGGTTGCTGGTGCTGGAGGCTATTGGTTCGCCAGTTCACGATCGGGCGATCACGCGGCCGCCGCGGCAACTGACGGGCGCAAAGTCCTCTATTGGCATGACCCGATGGTGCCGAATGTCCGGTTCGACAAGCCAGGCAAGTCGCCCTTCATGGACATGCAGCTGGTACCGGTGTACGCGGATGATGCTGGCGCGGAGTCGGGCGTCAAGATCTCGTCCAATGTCTCCCAGAATCTCGGCATTCGCATCGGCAAGGTCGAAAAGATTCCGTTCGATCACGCGCTCACAGCGGTGGGCAGCGTGGCCTTCAATGAAAATCTTCTGGCTGTCGTGCCCGCGCGTGTCGAGGGCTACGCGACACGATTGTTCGTGCGCGCGCCTCTCGAAGCCGTCCGACGAGGGCAGCCGCTCGCCGAAATACAGGCACCCGCCTGGCTCGAGGCGCAGCAGGAATACCTCGCGCTGCTCGATGCGCAGTCCGAAGCCGCGCGTACGTTGCGCAATGCCGCCAGCGAACGCTTGCGCGTGCTGGGAGTGCCGGATGCCACGATTCGACGTATCGAGTCCGAGCGCAAGACCTTTCCAACGACCACTATCTCGTCGCCCATCGACGGCGTCGTCAGCGAGCTTGGCGTCCGTGAAGGCGCGGCCTTCATGCCAGGTGCGCCGCTGTTCAGGGTGAATGGACTGTCCACGGTGTGGGTAAACGCTCGAATTCCGGAGGCGAACGTCTCGCAGGTCACTCGGGGTTCTAAGGTAACGGCAACCGCAACGGCGTGGCCGGGCGAATCGTTCGATGGAAAGGTCATCGCGTTGTTGCCGGAGGTGGACGCGCAGACCCGAACGCTGACCGCGCGCGTCGAGCTCTCGAACCAGCGCCTGCGTCTTGCCCCAGGCATGTTCGTCTCGCTCGATTTTGCCTCCGCGGGGAATGAGCCCCAGCTTGCCGTGCCGAGTGAAGCATTGATCGCAACTGGCGAGCGGACGGTGGTCATCGTCGTAAACCAGGACGGCTCCTATGGTGTCGCGGACGTAAAGACCGGCGGTGAATCGGGCGGCAAGACCTCGATCATCGACGGGCTCATCGAAGGACAGCCGATTGTGCTCTCCGGGCAGTTCCTCATCGACTCGGAAGCCAGCCTCAAATCCACGGTCTCGCGCTTGGGTGGCGCGAGTGCCGACATGTCGAAGGACGATGCCATGCCGTCCTCAACGGCAGTCCACTCCGCATCGGGATCAATAACGGCAATCGACGATGACACGGTCACGGTCTCGCATGGACCAGTCGCTTCTCTTAACTGGCCGGCGATGGTCATGGCGTTCACGAAACCTGATGCCGGAACGCCCGCGTCCCTCAAGGTCGGCGACCACGTGGAGTTCACCTTCAAGCAGGTTGATACGGGGTTCCAGATCGAGACGATCTCGAAAGAGGGTGAGGATCATGAGGGTCACGCGCCATGATTGCCCGCGTCATTCGATGGTCGATCGACAATCGCTTCCTGGTATTGCTTGCGACCTTGGTGGTCACCGCCTGGGGCGTGTGGTCGGTGACTCGTACCCCCGTCGATGCGCTGCCCGATCTCTCGGACGTGCAGGTCATCATACGCACCCCCTATCCGGGGCAGGCGCCACAGATCGTCGAGAACCAGGTCACCTATCCACTGACGACCACCATGTTGTCAGTGCCCGGAGCCAAGACAGTCCGCGGCTACTCCTTCTTCGGCGACTCATACGTCTACGTGATCTTCGAAGACGGAACAGATCTCTATTGGGCGCGATCCCGCGTGCTCGAGTACCTGAACCAGGTGCAAAGCAGACTGCCCACGGGCGTCACCCCGGCACTCGGGCCCGATGCGACCGGCGTCGGCTGGGTCTACCAATACGCACTCGTCGATCGCACCGGCAAACATGATCTCTCGCAGCTGCGCTCGATCCAGGACTGGTTCCTGAAATACGAGCTCAAGTCGGTGCCGAACGTGGCAGAGGTCGCGACGCTTGGCGGCACGGTGCGCGAATACCAGATCGTGTTGCAGCCCGATCGACTGCGCGCCTTCGGCATCACGCATCGTGATGTCATCGAAGCGGTCGAGGCCTCGAACCAGGAGGCGGGCGGCTCAGTCCTCGAGCTGGGCGAAGCCGAATACGTGGTGCGTGCGAAAGGCTATCTGCGCGGAGTCGATGACTTCAAGAAGATCGCGGTTCGCACAACGAACGGCACGCCAGTGCGGCTGAGTGACGTCGCCACCGTGCAGGTTGGACCGCAGGCGCGTCGCGGCATTGCGGAGCTCGACGGCAAGGGGGAAGTGACCGGCGGCGTCATCGTCATGCGCTCCGGAAAGAACGCGCTCGAGACCATCGCCGCGGTGAAGGCCAAGCTCGCGGCGTTGAAGCCGAGCTTGCCGGAGGGCGTTGAGGTCGTCGAGACCTACGATCGTTCAGGGCTCATCGAGCGTTCGGTGGAGAACCTCACTGGAAAGCTGGTCGAAGAATTCATCGTCGTCGCGCTCGTCTGCCTGGTGTTCCTCTTTCATCTGCGCTCCGCTTTCGTTGCGATCGTGTCGCTGCCGCTCGGCATCCTCATCGCGTTCATCGTCATGGAGAAGCAGGGCATCAACGCCAACATCATGTCGCTCGGGGGTATCGCCATCGCCATAGGGGCCATGGTGGACGCCGCCATCGTCATGATCGAGAACGCTCACAAGCGCCTCGAGCAGTGGCAGGCGGATCATCCAGATACCGTTCTTGAGAATCGTGAGCGGTGGTTGCTCATTGCCGAGGCGAGCGCGCAAGTAGGGCCTGCGCTGTTCTTCAGCTTGCTGATCATCACACTCTCGTTCGTGCCGACCTTTACGTTGGAAGCCCAGGAAGGGCGCCTGTTCGCACCACTAGCGTTCACGAAAACCTACGCCATGGCAGCCGCTGCGGGTCTCGCGGTATCGCTCGTCCCGGTGCTCATGGGCTTGCTGATTCGCGGCCGGATCCCAACGGAGGAGCGTAACCCGCTCAACCGCTGGCTGATCCGCGTCTACCGGCCTGTGCTAGACCGAGTGCTCGAGTGGCCGCGTACGACCATCGCCATTGCGCTCGCCCTGCTCGCGCTGACGGCGGTGCCCGTACTTCGCTTGGGCGGCGAATTCATGCCGCCACTCGATGAGGGAGACATCCTGCACATGCCGTCGGCACTGCCCGGGCTCTCGGCAGGCAAGGCATCACAGCTTCTGCAGCAGATGGATCGCATGCTCATGGAAGTGCCGGAAGTCGAACGCGTGTTCGGCAAGATGGGCCGCGCGGAAACGGCGACCGATCCGGCGCCACTCGAGATGGTCGAAACCACGGTGCACTTCAAGCCGCGCGACCAATGGCGTCCGGGAATGACGCCTGAGCAGCTCGTCGCAGAGCTGGACCAGCGACTGAAACTCCCGGGTCTCGCCAACGTGTGGGTGCCGCCTATCCGAAATCGTATCGACATGCTCGCCACGGGCATCAAGAGCCCCGTCGGCGTCAAGGTGTCAGGCACTGATCCGATGGTCATCGACGGCGTCGCGGCCGCCGTGGAACGGGCGGTGAAAGGCGTGCCAGGCGTGAGCTCGGCACTCGCCGAGCGACTGACCGGTGGACGCTACATCGACGTCGATATCGATCGTGACGCCATCGGCCGTTATGGCCTACGTATCGCGGACGCTCAGAGCATCGTGAGCGCCGCCATCGGCGGCGAACGGATCGCCGAAACGGTCGAAGGCCTGCAGAGATTTCCGGTCAGCGTGCGCTATCCGCGCGAGCTTCGAGACTCCGTGGCGGACCTGCGAAACCTGCCCATCGTCACGCCAGCTGGAGCCGAGATCACGCTGGGGACGATTGCGAAAGTGTCGATCGAGGACGGGCCGCCTATGCTGCGCAGTGAGAATGCACGGTTGTCGGGTTGGGTGTACGTGGACCTGCGCGGAAGGGATCTGCAATCTGCTGTCGAGGAGATGCAGCGTAAGGTGTCGAGCGAAGTGAGCCTGCCGGCGGGCTACTCGATCGCGTGGTCAGGGCAGTTCGAATACCTGCAGCGCGCCAAAGCGAAGCTCGCGATCGTCGTGCCGTTTACGCTGCTCATTATCTTCGTGCTGCTGTATCTGACCTTCCGTCGTTTCGACGAAGCGCTGCTGGTGCTCGCAACGTTGCCGTTCGCGCTGATAGGTGGCTTTTGGTTCATTTATCTACTCGGTCACGAAGTGTCAGTCGCGACCGTCGTGGGATTCATCGCACTGGCGGGAGTTGCCGCCGAGTTTGGGGTTGTCATGCTCATCTATCTAAAGCACGCGTGGGAAGATCGGTTGGCATCGGGAGAGTCGCTCACCTCGGAGTCGCTTGCGTCCGCCATTCGCGAAGGCGCGGTTCTGCGGGTGCGTCCGAAGGCCATGACGGTGAGCGTCATTCTGGCTGGCCTGCTTCCGATCATGTGGAGCCACGGGACGGGATCAGAAGTGATGCAGCGGATCGCGGCTCCGATGATCGGGGGCATGATTACGGCTCCACTCCTTTCCATGCTGCTGATCCCCGTGGCATACAGAATAATGAGATCAAGGAGTCTATTGCGACTGTCGAGCGGCAACATATGACGGGGTCCCACCACCTTCGGTGGTGGTGGTGGGGCAAATGCTAGCGGAGGAGCCCCGTTTAGTGAGTTGAGCTGGCACGGCGCTTGCTTTCGAGTAGCTAGGAACTTGGAGCTACCCAAATGCGTCTTGGAGTCTTGGTTCGAATTCTGGCATCGATGATGGCCCTTGCGGCGATGCGGCCGGCAATTGCTCAACAGACTCTGCAGTCCGGCCGGTACACACTCACGACCGAAGGTTGCGTGAACATCACCAGCGCAATAGGTGATGGCTTTATCGTCGGGGCCGCGGGCGATCTAGACGACGTGCGCGCGGATCTGGCGTTGCGCCTGCTCGGGCAGTTCAAGAACGACAACGGTCCGGACCTGGGATTACGGCTCGTCGTCGAGTCATCGCCCGAGGATCGTCTGGACCTGGCCGAAGCCAGCGTGCTGCTGTTTGGAAGTCACGGTCGGCTCGAGATCGGTGACCGCCAAGGCTTGCCAGACGTCCTCACCGGCTATGCGCCTAACAATTTCAGCTTCACCGGCGCGGAATTCGGCCCCGCGTCGGGCCCGAGCCTCGACCCAGGTGGCGGACTGCAGCATGCGTTTGTCCCGGCGGCGCTTGCCGCGCAGCTCAATGAATTGAGCGTACTCGGAGCGTCCGCGACTCTCGCCAACGATCGGTCAGCCAAGGCTGTGTATGTCTCCCCGAAGAGTCACGGCTTCCTTGCAGGCCTTTCATATGCCGTCGATGCGGACGATCCGCGTTTCGGGTCGCTTGCACAGGCGGGTCTCGTGCACGAGAAGTACTGGGACTCGAACATCTTGCGTCTCGGGGGCTCGGCAAGCCTTGCAAGTGGGACAGACCGCGCCACGACGCGAGTCCGCGACCTTCATTCGGTAAACGTCGGGGCGACTTTGATCCTCAACTACGACCTGATGCTTGGCATCAGCGGGACGTGGAATGGATCGAGCGGCACGGTCATCGACTCAGCTTCGCCTGCTACGAGTGGCGCCTTTGGAATTACCACCAGCGTGAACTACAACCGCGGGCGTTGGACCTACGGCGGCTACTTGCAATCGGCTACATCGGAAGGTGACGTCCGATTGCCCGGGAATGACCGACTGACCGCGATGGAAGTCGGCGCGTCGTACCGCCTCAACACAAAGTTCCGCGTCTACGCCGCGTGGTACCGATTTGAATTCAGCGACGACGGTGAGCGCGGCGAATGGGGCCGCACGGATGGAAACCAGTTCTTGTTCGGCCTTCGTGCCGCACTCTGATTGCGAACACAGGAGAGAAGATGATGAATACCAATAGTTCGAACCGCCATGCATTCCTCGCGGCCGCCGTCGTCTCGGCAATGAGTGCCGTCGCATCCGCGCAGGTGCACCCGGAGAAGCCGACGTATCCCTACGAGAAGTGCTATGGCGTCGCCAAAGCCGGCAAGAACGACTGCTTCACGGCGAAGAATTCTTGCGCCGGCACCACGACGCAGGACAGCGGAGCCGCAGGCGTGGATTTACGTGCCGAAGGGCACGTGCAGCCGAATCGTCGGAGGCACCACCACCGCACCGAAAGATTGACTACGGAACCTTTTTTTACCGATGTTTTTATCAACCAAGGAGACTCTCGATGAACTTCAGACTCACGACTGCAGCTGCGACTTTCGCAGCAGTTGGACTTTTAGGACCGATCGGATCCGCGCAAGTGAACGCTGGTCCGATGGCTGCAAAGAGTGAAGAGGTAACGTGCCGTGAAATCACGCGGCGAGTTGCGGTGTGGCCGCAGACCGGGAATCCCGGCAAAGGCATTCGCCCCGCGACGTTCGAAACGCGGACGTACCGCGTTTGCATGCACGATGGAGTTCGCATCCAGGAAACGCGAATTGCCGCGCGATGATGGGAGGGGCGCGATGTCAGCCGCGCCCCCTTTTTCGATGGTTCCTTAGTTGCACGACTCGAGACCGAGCCCGCACGTCGCGCGGCAGTCGCGTGCCTTGCTCCGCCGCGTCGTTTGCCTCCTTACGCCATCCTTCCATAGCTTCTTGATCGTCAATGCCACTGTGCTATCGCGGAGGGCGTGCCGGCGACAAAGGCATGGCGCTTGATGTCACTGCCAACCGCCGAAAGGCGTACAGGCTACGCTAACAAGGGAGGCCAGGAGGACGGGTGATCACACTATGCCTTCCGGCAGGCATAGATTGATTAGTCTGATCAAACTATGGTTTCACGCGCAGGTGAGAGTTCAGCCGGTCAAACTACGCCTCCTGAAGGATCAAAGTTTGGCCAAACGGCCAATCTTCGCCTCCAAGCGCAGGTTGACCGGGAGACCGCCGAAGATTGGTGGGCCTGCTTGGATTCGAACCAAGGACCAAGGGATTCGCTTTTCCGGGAAGTTTCCTCCCCGCGCGGACTATCTCTTCACCCTCGGGTAGTTAGCCACCCGGTGGGGTGCGGGACGCTCTAGCCTGTCATCAAGGGCACTCGAAGCCCCCAGGTAGTCTCTGCACCTTCCGGGACTGCAGTCCCGGCTTGGCTCAGGGTTGCCATGTGCGCCACCTCGACGAAGGGCCACGAAGGTTTCCCTGAATTCATCCCGTCCACTGCGCAGGTTCCCCTGCGCAGGCACCTATATATAGATGAGTCCCCTGCACTAACCGCTGTGCTACAGGCCCAACCGGCGCGCATTGTACACGGCCCCTCGGCCCCGGCTTGCTTGCAGAGTGATATCACTCTAGTATCAGCCAAGCTTCAACAACCAAACGAGGGAGTTCCCATGAACGCGAGTGCCGGCACCGAAGAAGTCGAATTCAGGAGTTTCAGTGGCTATCTCGCGCTGCTGGTCGCGTTCCTGGCGCTGGTGGCGATCCCGGTCTTGATCACCAAGGCTCCGTACAACGCATACAACGAAAGAGAATTGCCGCTGCTGCCGGTCCTCGGCTGCGTGCTGCTGTTCATCTTCATGGTGAAGGGCATGTACATGCTGCAGCCGAACCAGTCGGCGTTGCTGATGCTGTTCGGCTCTTACCGGGGCACCGACTATTCCACCGGCCTGCGCTGGGCGAACCCCTTCCTCAACAAGATGAAAGTCAGCGTGCGCCTGCGCAATTTCAACAGCGAGAAGCTCAAGGTCAACGACAAGCGCGGCAACCCGATCGAGATCGCGGCCGCGGTCGTCTGGCGCATCAAGGACACGGCGCGCGCCATCCTCGACATCGACAATGTCAGCGCCTACGTGCCGGTGCAGGCCGAGGCGGCGCTGCGCCACCTGGCGAACGAGTACTCCTACGATGCGCACGAGGACGACGAGGCCAAGCTCACGCTGCGCGGCGGCGGCGACGAGATCGTGCTCAAGCTCAAGCGCGAGCTGCAGGAGCGCTTCGAGAAGGCGGGACTGCACGTCGAGGACGCGCGGCTCACGCACCTGGCCTACGCGCCGGAGATCGCCGGCGCGATGCTGCGCCGGCAGCAGGCGGAAGCCGTGATCGCGGCGCGCAAGCAGATCGTGCACGGCGCGGTCAGCATGGTGGAGATGGCCTTGCAGGGGCTCACCGAGCGCGGCGTGGTGGAGCTCGACGCCGAGCGCCGCGCGGCGATGGTGTCCAACCTCCTGGTGGTGCTGTGCGCGGAGACCGAGGCGCAACCCGTCATCAACGCCGGCACGCTGTACGGCTGAGGCCGCGTGAGCGATTCGCCCTCACGCAAGGCATTCCTGCTGCGCCTCGATCCGGCGGTGGCCGCCGCGATCGAGGCGTTGGCGGCCCAGGAGCTGCGCAGCGTCAACGGCCAGATCGAGTGGCTGCTGCGCGAGGCGCTGGCGCGGCGCGGCCGCGCGATCAATACGCCCTCGCGCACCAACGCGCGCCGGCAACGCAAGGAAGAGTGAGCGCCTAGCTACGCAGCCGGCCGCGGCCGTCTTCCGCCGCGACGATGGCGTCGACCTCGTTGAACGTGAGCCGCTCGACCGAGGCCAGCTCCTGCGCGACGCGCTCGATGACCGGCCAGTCGCGCTCGATCAGCGCGATGGATTCACGGCAGGCGACCACGAACTGGTCTTCGCTCAGGCCCAGCGCCGCGAGCGATTCGCGATCGTCGGTCGCCGCCTCGCCGGAGAACACGCGATCGAAGCGCAGGCCGCGCACGTGTGCCTCGGCGCACGGTCCCGCCAGGGACACCACCGCGAGCAATTCGGCGGGCATCTCGACCACGCCCGATTCCTGCAAGTCGGTCCAGTACAGCGCACCATCGAGCTCGTGCATCTCGTCGGGCATGGCGGAGACGGTGTCGAACACCAGGCCGGCGCGGATCGCCGCGACCGCGTGCGCGGCCTCGTGGATGGCGGTGGTCCAGGGAACGTCTTCGTCGCGCACGCAGCTCAGCTCACCTTTGCGACGCCGAAGCTGCGGCAGTCGGTCTGCAGGTCTCCGGGAGATTGCTCGCAGGCCTGCGCGACCTGCGTGCGGAACTTCGCGATCACCGCGGCGCGCTGCGGCGTCGTGTTCCAGTCGCGCAGCGCCTTGTCGAGCCGCGTGAGGCGTGACAGGGTGCGGCGGTGCACGCGGTTGGGCCCGTCGAGCTCGCCGATGACGGCGAGCCCCACCTTCTCGATGGTCGCGGTGTCGTCCGGCGCGAGCCGCAGCAGGCCGTCGAGGTACTGGTAGCCCCACTGGAAGCGCGAAGCGGGGCCGCGCGCCCTTTTGTATGCCTCGGCCAGCAGTTCCAGGGCGCGCTGCGTGTTGCCCAGGTGTTCCTCGGCATCCGCCAGGTCGCCGATGTAGTAGTGAGGCGTGTTCGAGGTGGACGCCTCGAGCGCCAGCAGGTCGCGGGCGCGGGTCCAGTCGTCGAGCGCGATGTAGATGTTGATGGCGGAGTTCACCACGCCGGCGCGCACGTACGGGTCCTGCTTGACCGCGAGCATCTTGTCGGCGGTCTGCAGCGCGACGCTGCGCACGTCGGTGGGCACCTTGCCATCGGGTGCGTACGCCCTGGCCACGCGGATTTTCATGAGCTGCGCGGCGAGCTGGTCGGCGGGCGCGAAGTCCGGGTCCGCGGTGGTGGCATCCGCGACTGCCATGACGCGCGTGCGCAGGCCGGGCGCGATCTGCGGCAGCGCCACGCGCGCGGCCTGGTAGAACGACGCCGGCAGTCCACGCAGGGCATCGGCATTGGCCATCGCGAGCTGCGTGTTCGCGAGCAGTTCGTGGATGCGCACGATGTGCGCGGTGAGCACCTTGTCGGGCTTGCCGCCGTTCCCGAGGGCCTCGGCCTGCTGCTCGGCGGACTCGGTCGCGGCCAGGATCTGCAGGCGCGCGCGTTCCTTGGTGAGCTCGGCCGGGCACAGGCGCGCGGCATTCTCGAACGCGGTCTGCAGGGTCGTGGATGCGAACACGCCCTCGTCTTCGAGCCCGAAGGCGTGATACGCGAGGCGCCGGCAATCGGTCGCGGCCAGCGGCGCGGTGCCGCTGCTCGCCAGGGCCACCACGTCCTTCACGGGTCGCACGTCGCCGAGCGCATCGTCGAGCACGCCCGCGTACAGCGACAGGTCCATGTTGCCGGCGACGCGCGTGATCTCGGTGCGATCGGGCTTGAGCACCACGACCGTGGGATAGCCGGTGACGCGGAACACATCGCCCCACTTCTGCGCGTCGGGCAGATCGCCGTCGAGGTACACGGCGACGAACAACTTCGATTTCTCGATGAAGTCCGGGCGGCTGAACACCGCGGACTTGAGCTGCTTGCACGGCGGGCACCACTGCGCGCCCCAGTAGAGCAACACCGGCTTGTCGGCGGCACGCGCCGCCGCGAATGCGGCGTCAACGTCGCCGTTGAACCACGCGATGCCCGGGGCATCCGAGTGGATGCGCGCCAGGTCCGGCGCGGCTTCGGCAGGCGCCGCGGTCGCCGGCGCAAGCGCCGCCGCGGACGGCTGCCCGCTGCGCGAACAGCCGGACAGCAGGGCCGCCGTCGCGGCAATCGCCACGAGGCCAAGGAGCGGCAGGCCGGAACGCATTGTCGATGTCTGCACTATGATCGCGTGCTGGTCGCTGGAAGGGCATCACGTTAGCATGCGCGACACCATGAAGGGACCCACTTTCGACGCGATTCTCGCGTCGCGCCTGTCGCGCCGCGCGTTCGTCGGCGCCGCCGCCGCGGGCGTTGGCCTCGCGGCGTGTGCGCGTAGTCCGACACGTACTCCGAAGGAGACGCCCGCCGCAACGCCCGGCTTCGGCTTCAGCGCCATCGCGCCGCAGAACAACGACGCCTTCGAGCTCGCGCGCGAATATCGCTGCAACGTGGTGGCGCGCTGGGGTGACAGTCTCGTCACCGGCACGCCGGATTTCGACACGCGGCGCATGACCAGCAACGACTGGCTCGGCGCCGACGCCGTCGACGCGCAGAACCGCCAGTTCGGCACCAACTGCGACGCCGTGCAGTATTTCCCGCTGGCCACGGGTCGCGCCGCGCAAGGGCTGGTGTGCGTCAACCACGAGTACTTCAGCGCCGAGCTCACGTTCCTCGGGCATCGCGGCGTGGGCATGGGCGCCGAGGAGCGCAAGCGCTGGATGCTGGAGCATCCGTTCGCGACGCGTTTCATGCAGGCGGCGCACGGCGTTTCCGTCCTGCAGCTGCACCGTGACACGGGCGGCTGGACCCGCGACACGTCGTCGCGCTTCACGCGGCGCATCACTGCGCTCACGCCCATGGAAATCGCCGGGCCGGCGCGCGGCCATGCGTTGATGCGCACCAAGGCGGATCCCACCGGTACGCGCGTATTCGGCACCTTCGCGAATTGTTCGGCGGGCAAGACGCCGTGGGGCACGTATCTCACCTCCGAAGAGAATATCGACGATTATTTTGCGGGTTCGCGCAGCGTGCACGCCGCTTCGCCGGACGCGGCCTGGGTCGACGCGATGCGCCGTTTCCCGTTTCGCGAGAACAGCTTCTACGGCTGGGATCACCACGACCCCCGCTTCGACATGCGCCAGGAACCCAACGAGCCGCTGCGTTTCGGCTGGATGGTCGAGATCGATCCGCACGACCCGGGTTCCGTGCCGCGCAAGCGCACCTCGCTCGGCCGCTTCCAGCATGAAGGCGCGAACACCATCGTCGGCAAGACCGGTCACGTCGCCGCGTACCTGGGTGACGACGAGAAGTTCGAGTATGTATACAAGTTCGTGACGCGCGATCGCTTCGACGCGAAGAATCCGGCGGCGAATCGCGACCTGCTCGACCACGGCACGCTGTATGCCGCGCGCTTCAACGACGACGGCAGCGGCGAGTGGCTGCCGCTGGTGCAGGACGAGAAGGGACCGCTGAATTCGAAGGCCGGCTTCGCCAACCAGGGCGACGTGGTCATCAAGGTGCGCGCCGCCGCCGACTTGTTGGGCGCGACACCGATGGACCGGCCCGAGGACGTCGAGCCGAGCCCGGTCACCGGGCGCGTCTACATCGCGTGCACCAAGTCCGAGAGCCGCGGCGTCGCCGGCGATCCGCGGTGGAACGGGCGCGAGCCACCGACCGGCGTCAACGCGGCCAATCCGCGCCCCGACAACCGCTCGGGACACATCATCGAAATCACCGAGGACGGTGACGACGCCACGGCGACGCGCTTCCGCTGGGAGGTATTCCTGGTGGCGGGCGATCCGGCGCAGGGGCGCTACATCGTCGACGCGCACGAGCTCGCGCCGGGCAAGGTCGGCGCGCAGGACACGTACTACGGCGGCTTCGCGGACCGCGCGCAGGTCGCCGAGGTGCACTGCCCGGACAACCTCGGCATCGATCCGCAGGGCCGTCTCTGGATCGTCAGCGACAACGACTCGAAGAACCACCCTAACAACGGCTGCTACGTCATGCAGACGCGCGGCCCGCAACGCGGCCTGCTGCAGCAGCTCGCGAGCGGGCCGACCGGTTGCGAGGTGTGCGGCTGCGAGTTCACGCCCGATGGCCGCACGCTGTTCCTGTCCATCCAGCACCCCGGCGAAGGCGGCACGCTCGACAATCCCCGCAGCCATTGGCCCGATGGGAACGGACTGCCGGCCCGCGCCTCGCTACTGGCCATCGAGCGCAAGGACGGCGGCGTCATTTGACTTTTTCCTCGTCCCCGCGTGACGGCGTTCAGGGACGGTTCAATGGACCCGTCCTACAGTGATCCCATGAACGCCCGGTCTCTCGTTCGTTGCCTCGCCCCGCTCGCGCTGCTCGCGGCGCTGTCAGGCTGTGCCAGCCTGTCGGAATCCGAGTGCCTCAATGCCAACTGGGAAGACGTGGGCATCCGCGACGGCGCGGCCGGCCGCCCCGAGGAATACCTGATCGAACACTCCAAGGCCTGCAGCAAGGTCGCCGTCGTTCCGGATCGCGGCGCGTACCTGCATGGCCGCGAGCAGGGACTCGAGCGCTTCTGCGTTCCGTACCGCGTGTACCAGATCGGCGAGTACGGCGGCAGCTTCGACGCCGGCATCTGCCGCAACTTCGACCAGGATCGCCTGATCAGCGCCTACGAGCAGGGCCGCGAGGTCAACCGGCTCGGTGGCGAGCTGAGCTCCATCAACGGCGAAATCAACAAGATCAACGAAGAGCTGAAGCGCGACGACCTCAAGAAGGATGAGCGCAATGCTCTCGCCTTCCGCCTCGGCCAACTCGTATACCAGCGAACTGAAGTCGAGCACGCCTACGAAGACGCGCGCTCCCGGGCGCGCAACCTGTAGCCCACGCCGCTAGAATCGCTGCCGGCCCTTCGGAGGTCGGCATGCATGCGGTATTCCGTCGCGCGATCGGTGTCTGTTCCCTGGTGCTCGCCATGAGCGCGCAGGCCCAAACTACCCGCCAGTACCAGCTGCAGAAGAGCGGCGATGCCCCGCCCGCCCTGCGGCAGGTCGTGGTGCCGGTGCGCCAGCCCGGGGAACACGAGGTCCTGGTGCGGGTGCACGCGGTGTCACTCAACCGCCGCGACGTCTACGTCTTGCGCGGCCAATATCCCGGGCCGATGCGGCCCAACCTCGTGCCGCTGTCGGACGGTGCGGGAGAAGTCGTGGCGACGGGGCCGGGCGTGAAGCGCTTTCGCAAGGGTGATCGCGTCGCGGCCATCTTCTTCCAGCGTTGGCTCGACGGGCGGCCGAAGCCGGAGTACATGGCGAGCGCGCTCGGCGGTGGCGTCGACGGGATGTTGTCGGAGCATGTCACGCTGGACGAGAACGGCCTGGTCGCGATTCCCCCGCACCTGTCGTACGAGGAAGCGGCCACGTTGCCCTGCGCGGGCGTGACCGCGTGGAATGCGCTGGTGACGCGTGGCCACATGCAGGCCGGCGACTACGTGTTGCTGCAGGGGACCGGCGGAGTCTCCATCATCGGCTTGCAGCTCACGCTGGCGCTCGGCGGCAAGCCCGTCATCACCAGCTCCTCCGATGAGAAGCTCGCGCGCGCCAGGCAGCTCGGCGCCGTGGTCGCCATCAACTACAAGACCACGCCCGGGTGGGACAAGCCGGTGCTCGAAGCCACGGGCGGCGGGGTGCAACAGGCGCTCGAAGTCGGCGGCAAGCAGACCCTGGCCCTGACGCTCGCGTCGCTCGCAGCCGGCGGGCACGTGGCGCTCATCGGGGGCTTGAGCGAATTCGGCGGCGACATTCCCGTCAACCCGATCCGCGGCCGCAACATCACGGCTTCCGGCATCTACGTGGGCTCGCGCGCGGACTTCGAAGCGCTCAATGCCTTCCTCGACAAGCATCGCTTCAAGCCGGTGATCGGCAAGGTGTTCGAGTTCGGGCAGGCCGCCGAAGCGTTCGACTACATGGACTCCGGAGCGCTGTTCGGCAAGGTGGTCATTCGCCTTTAGCGCGCGCCAGCCTCCGCAACTTGCGGCCGAACCAGATGCCGTTCACCGTGTGGAGCGGCGCGAGGATCATGTAGAAGTATCCCGGCACCGACACGTCATCGACGGTGAAGGCCAGCGTAATGGAGCCGAAGCAGACCGCCACGTAGATCAGGTTGGCATAGAGATCCGCGCGGGTCTGCAGCACCTCGAGCGCGTCGAGCTGCAACTCCTTGCGCTTGCGCAGCGCATGCGCGTACAGCAGCGCGTACAGCCCCCACACTCCCGCGAAGCCGAGTCCATAGATCAGGTACAGCATGTCCGACTGCTGGGTGCTCTCGACGCGCGGCGCGTCGTGCAAGTCGAGGCCAAAGACCGCCACGGTCACCATGGTGAACAGGAACTTGAGTGGATACACGAAGAACAGCACCAGCACCAGGATGGCCATGGTCATGACGCGGGTGAACACGTCCTCCAGGCCGTAGCGGCGGTGATAGCGGAAGTGCGCGTTCCAGAACAGCATCAGGAACGTGAAGCAGATGATGAAGGCCGGGAAACCGCGCACCACGTCGAGCAGGCCTTCGAAACTGTGCGGCACCTCCAGGGCGACGATCAGCAGCGTGACCGCGAAGGCGAACACCGCGTCGGTGAAGCCTTCGACGCGCGATATCTCGTTGCCGCGCCAGCGAAAATGCTGTTCGCGCATGGGGGCGAGCGGCAGGCGCTCGCGCAGTCCGCGCCGGGCGGTGGACTCGTTCATGGTGGCTCCCTGTGTGCCTGGTATCCCGCGTCAGCGCGCATTCTAGCGTCAAGCTGTCCCGGGCGTGGGCCGGGCGCCATCCGGCGCCCGGCAAGCCACCGACCGCGGCCGGTCCGGCGCCATGTCCTAACTACCTTGCCGGAGCCAGGGGCCGCGGACAAACGGCCAGTCGCGCAGACAACGAGCCAGTCAGGAAAGTGTGACTTTTCACCGCATTCGCTGGCGGGGCGTGGCCGCCACGACCCCGGGTAGCGCATAAGGATACCCTCGCCGCGTGACAGCACCGGGACGCGCGCGTAGTCTAACTACCCATGGAGGGGATCATGAAAACAAGACTGATGGTCGCACTGGGGTTGATGTTCTGTGCGCAAGGCGCCCTGGCCCAGCAGGCGCACAAGTGGTACGCGGGCGTGGACATCGGCCAGGCGGAGCTCGAGCGCCTGCCCCTGAGCGGCCCGGGGGTGGATTTCGACAACCAGTCGACCGCGTACACCCTGCGCGGCGGATACCGCTTCTCGCGCTTCTACGCGCTCGAAGTCGGCTACACCGACCTGGGCGAGTTCCACGGCAGTACCGATCCGGTCAATGATTTCGACATTTCCAACCAGGGGTTCCTGGTGAACAACGTCTTCATCTGGCCGGTGGCCAGGCACTTCGAGCTCAACCTCATGCTCGGGGCCGTGCTGCTCGATCGGAAGTTCACCGCGCGTGGCGCTGCGTCCGGCTCGTTCGAGGACAGCGGCGTGGTGCCGAAAGTCGCGCTGGGATTCTCCGTGCCGCTCAACGAGCGGCTGGCGTTCAACCTGGAATGGTCGCAGTACGCCGATTTCGCCATCGGACTCCAGACGGAGCCCGACCTCGACCTGACCGTCGAGGACACCCGGATGTTCTCGCTCGGCGTGCGCTGGTCGTTCTGAGGCAGCCTGCTAACTACCACGCGGCTTGGCGCGCCGCGTGGGTTCCGCCTGCAGCGGATCCTCGGGCCAGTAGTGCCGCGGGTAGCGCCCGCGCATGTCCTTGCGCACTTCGACGTAGGCATTGCGCCAGAAGCTGGCCAAGTCGCGCGTCACCTGCAGCGGGCGATGCGCGGGCGACAGCAGGGTGAATGTCACCGGCACCGCGCCACCACCGATGCGCGGGGTCGCGGCCAGGCCGAATACTTCCTGCATGCGCATCGCGGCGACGGGCGCGTTGTCGCTGGTGTAGTCGATCCTGGAGCGTGAGCCCGTGGGCAGGCCTATGTGGGTGGGCGCGAGCTCGTCGAGCCGGCGCTGCTGCTCGTAGGTGAGGCGGCTGCGCAGCGCCTCGAGCAGCGGCACGCGCGTGAGCTGCGAGCGGCGCGTCACGCCTTCCAGGAACGGCTCGAGCCAGCCGGGATCCTGCGCCAACGCCTCATGCGTGAACGACGGCCAGCCGGCCAGGTCGCCGCGCCCGAGGCCCGCCACGAATTGCGCACGCGCGAGGAAGTCGCGGGTGTCTTCGTCCCACGGCAGCGCGTCCAGCCCCATGGCGCGCAGGCCCTGCAGCATGGCGGCCGCCGCCGCGCCGCGCGGCACGTCGGCGAGGGGCTTCTCCTCGACCAGCAGTTCGCCGAAGCGGATCACGCGGCGCGCGACCACCGCCTCGGTGCGCTCGTCCCAGGCCAGTTCCTCGGCGCGCACCAGCTCACCGGCGAAGTGCTCGAGCAATTCGCCCTTGTCGAGCGGGATGGCGAGCCGGATGCGCGCCTCGCGCTCGCGGTCGTCGAGATCGACGGCGACGATGAATTCCGCACGCGCGACGGACTCGGTGCTTTCGAACACGGCACCGCGGCCGTTGGATAGCTGGTAGCGGCCCTCGCCGCCCGCGCGTCGGCGGCCCACGCGGTCCGGATATGCCAGCGCCAGGAGCACGCCCGCGGCGTCCACATCGGAGTCCTTCGAATCGCCGGCGCCTGCCAACTGCAGGAACTGGCGCTGTGAACGGCGCACGCGCTCGAGCGCGCCGCGATCCAGCTCGGCGCCGCCCCGATGCAGCAACTCCAGGCGCGTGCGCACGTCGCTGTCACGGGGCCGCCCCGGCGCGGCACGCAACAGGTCGCGATCCGACAGCAGGGCGGCGAGCTCGGCCGCCAGCGATCCGGCGCCGAACGTCTTCGATTTGATCAGCATGTGCGCCAGGCGCGGATGTGCCGGGAATTCCTGCATGGCGCGGCCATGCGCGGTGGCCTTGCCCGCGGCATCGAGCGCACCGAGGCGACGCAACAAGTCGCGCGCGCTCGACAGCGTCGCCGCGGGCGGCGCGTCCAGCCAGCGCAGGTTGCCGGCGTCCGTGCCCCACACCGCGAGGTCCAGGGCCAGCGGCGCGAGATCCGCGACGCAGATCTCCGGCGGCGCGAAGGCCGCGAGGCTGCGGTCGGCGCCCTCGCCCCACAGCCGGTAGCACACGCCGGGCGCCGTGCGGCCGGCACGGCCGGCGCGTTGCTCGGCCGAAGCGCGCGCGATGCGCTGCAACTCGAGGCGGTTCATGCCGCTCGACGGATCGAACAGACTGCGCCGCTCGAGACCCGAATCGATGACCACGCGCACGCCGTCGATGGTCAGGCTGGTCTCGGCGATGTTCGTGGCGAGCACGATCTTGCGGCGCCCGGCGCGCGCGGGCGCGAGCGCCGCGTCCTGCTCGGCGGCCCCGAGCTCGCCGAACAGCGGAAACACGTCGACGTTCGCGAGGCCGCCCAGCATGCCTTGCAGGCGGCGGATCTCGCCCGCGCCGGGCAGGAACACCAGCAGGTCGCCCTCTGCTTCGCCCAGCGCCCGCTTGATCGTGCGCAGCACCAGCAGCGACGGTTCCTCACGGCCACCGGGCAGCAGCGGCAGTCCAGCGCCGGCGTAGCGGACCTCCACCGGAAACACACGTCCCGCGGCGCTCACGCGCGGCGCGTCGCCTAACAACTTCGCGACGCCCGCGCCGTCGAGCGTCGCCGACATCACCAGGATGCGCAGCTCAGGCGCGAGGTTTTCCTGCGAATCGAGCGCGAACGCGAGCCCGGTGTCGGCGTGCAGGCTGCGCTCGTGGTATTCGTCGAACAGCACCGCGGCCACGCCTTCGAGCGCCGGGTCGGCCTGCAACATGCGCGTGAACACGCCCTCGGTCACGACTTCGATGCGCGTGCGCTTGCCGACGCGGGTCTCGAGCCGCATGCGATAGCCCACCGTCTCACCCACCGCCTCGCCGAGCGTGTTTGCCATGCGCGTGGCCACGGCCCGCGTCGCCAGCCGCCGCGGCTCGAGCATGACGATGCGCCCGCCGCGCAACCACGGTTGATCGAGCAGCGCAATCGGCACAACGGTGCTTTTGCCGGCCCCGGGCGGAGCTTCCAGCACCGCATTGCGGTTGCGCTGCAGGATGGCGCGCAACTCGGGCAGGACAGCGTCGATGGGCAGGCCGGATTTCACGAGGGCTGGGATCATACAGCGGAGCCGTCTGCTAACATCCGCGCCATGCGCTGGCGACAGACTCGTGAAAGCCAGAATGTCCAGGACTACCGCGGCCGCTCCACGGGCGGCGGCGGCGGTCTCAAGCTGGGCCTCGGCACCATCGTGCTCGGCGTCATCGCATACTTCGTCGGTGGACCGCAGCTCGTGATGAGCCTGCTGAGTGGCGCGGGCTCGGCGCCGCAAACCGAGGAAGCGATTCCGACCAGCAAGCCCGGCGACGAGTCAGGGCAATTCGTCACGCACATCCTCGGCGACACGGAGGAAACCTGGACCGCGATCTTCCAGCAGGCCGGTCGCCAATATGACCCGCCCATGCTCGCGATCTTCTCGAACGGCATCAACACCGGCTGCGGCTCGGCCACCTCGGCGGCCGGGCCTTTCTACTGCCCGCCCGATCGCAAGGTGTACATCGACGTCGCGTTCTTCCAGCAGCTCGAGACCGAGTTCGCCGCGCAGGGCGATTTCGCCAAGGCCTACGTGATCGCGCACGAGGTCGGGCACCACGTGCAGAACTTGTTAGGCACCGCCGACCAGGTGCGTGCCGCCCAACAGCGCGCGTCGGAAGCCGAGGCCAACGCGCTGTCGGTGCGCATGGAGCTGCAGGCGGATTGCTTCGCCGGCATCTGGGCGCACTACGCCGACAGCGCCCGCCAGCTGGTCGAAGCCGGCGACATCGACGAAGCGCTGAACGCGGCCTCGGCCGTCGGCGACGATACGATCCAGAAGCGCGTGCAGGGGCACGTGAACCAGGAATCGTTCACGCACGGGTCTGGCGCCGAGCGCCAGAAATGGTTCCGCACGGGCTACACCTCGGGCTCGGTGGACCAGTGCAACACGTTCCGCCCGTGAGCAAGCCGGAGACGCGCCAGGCGGTCGCCACCGGCGGCTGCCAGTGCGGCGGCATCCGCTACGCCTTCTACGCGCCGCTCGAGAATGCACACGTGTGCCACTGCCGCATGTGCCAGCGTGCCACCGGCGGATTGTTCGCGGCGCTGGCCGGCGGGCAGGCCAGCAACTTCGCGTGGACGCGCGGCTCGCCGGCCTTCTTCGCGAGCTCGAACCTCGCGCGCCGCGGCTATTGCGGCAAGTGCGGCACGCCGCTGTCCTTCCAGTACCGCACGCCCGGCGCGCGCATCTACACCACCATCGGCTCGCTCGATCATCCCGAGGACGTGGTGCTGGTGAAGCAGTTCGGCATCGAGAGCCAGCTGCCGTGGGTGAAGTTCTGCGAGCAGATCCCGGGTGAGCGCACCGGCGAGTCGGCGCAGGCGCAGGATTTCCTCGCCAGCCTGCAGAACAACCAGTCGCGCGACTAACTACTCGCCGGCGGCGCCGTTGTCGCGGTGGCCGGATCGGGGCTGGCGACTGGCTCACTGGAAAGTCCCGGGGTTTCAACGAGTTATGCACGCGTCGCGGGCGCGCCCAGGTCGCGCTGTAAAGCACGCTTGACAGGCCGGAAACGGCCCGATAGGCTGTCAAGCAAGCTTTACAACCCAATGGAGATGCCCCATGCGCATGTGTGAATCAGCCAACCGGTACCTGGCCGGCCTCGGTGGCGCGGTACTGCTGTACGTCGGAGTCCTGGGCGGTACGCCCGCGCTCTCCGGCCTCGTCGAGGTCGCCGGATTGCCGAGGACCAGCGCTTTCGTGCTGTGGGCGTGGGTCGTCGTCGCGCTCGGCGCGTTGAGCGGACTGCGCAGCTGCGTGGCGCGGAAGACGGTTTCGAAGGAGTGATGCCATGAGATCGACGGTTTTCGCGAACGTGGCCTGCGCCCTGGCCCTGCTGTCCCCCGCCGTTTTCGCAAACGGAAAGGGTGCGTCGACCGGGTTCGACGCCGGTGCGCTGCGGGTGGAACAGCGGGGCAAGTCCGGGCGGCCGGTGATCCTGATCCCGGGATTGTCGAGCGGCGCGTGGGTGTGGGCGGATACCGCCGCGCGGCTGGAAAAGAACCACCAGGTCTATCTACTCACGCTGCCGGGCTTCGACGGGCGCAAGCCGGTCGAGGGGACGACCTTCGAGACCCTGGTGCAGGACCTGGCGACGCTCATCGAAGTCCGCAAGCTCGACCGCCCGGTGCTCGTCGGGCACAGCCTGGGCGGGACGTTGTCGCTGGCCCTCGCCGCGGGCCATTCGAAGCTGATCGGCGGCGTGATCGCAGTCGATGGCCTGCCGGTGTTTCCGGGGACGGAGAACGTCACCGGCGATCGCAGTGCGCTGGCGCAGCAGGTGCGCGCGCAGTTCGCGAACCAGACCCCGGAGCAGTTCGCCGCGGGCCAGCAGGCTTACATGCGCCAGATCGGCGTGCTGGACGCGGCCCAGGCGGACAAGCTGGCGCTGCTGTCCGGGCGCAGCGATCCGCTGGCGTCCGGCGAGCTGGCGGGCCAGGTCATGCAGCTCGACCTGCGGCCGCGGCTCAAGGACATCGCCGTGCCGGTGGTGGAGATCTCGCCGTTCAACGCGCCGGATCTCGCCGCGTTCGGCGTGGACGAGGCCGGCAAGACTAACTACTATCGCGGACTGTTGGGCGGCATCGCGGACCTGGAAGTCGTGTCCGTGTCGCCGGCGCGGCACTTCGTGATGTTCGATCAGCCGGAGAAGTTCGCGGCAGCGCTCGATGCGGCGCTGGCGAAGATCATCGGCACCGCACCGCCGCGCTGAAGACCAGATGGTGCCGGAGCATGCATTCCGGCATAACTCGGCCACGGTACCGCTGAGTTATGCCGGAATGCATGCTCCGGCACCGTCTTGCCGCACCGTCTTACTTCAGTTGCACCAGGTCCCAGAGGGTGCCGTAGAGATCCTTGAAGACCGCGACGGTGCCGTGAGGCGCCTCGCTCGGTTCGCGCGCGAACTCGATGCCGCGCGACTTGTAGAGGTTGAAGTCGCGCCAGAAGTCGTCGGTATAGAGGAACAGGAACACGCGGCCGCCGGTCTGGTTGCCGATGCGCGCCGCCTGCTCTTCGCTCGAGGCGCGCGCCAGCAGTAGTTTGGCGCCGCGGCCACCCGCGCCGGGCGGCTCGATGACCACCCAGCGCTTGTCCTGCTCGGGCACGAACGAGTCCTCGACCAGCGTGAAGCCGAGCTTGCCGACGTAGAACGCCAATGCCTCGTCGTAATCCCGCACCACCAGCGAGACGAGGCCGAGCGTCTGCGCGGTCACGAGCCGCCCTGGCTGCGGCGCCGCTCGGCGCGCGCGCGCGCATCGGCGCGGCGCGTGTTCTGCACTTCCACGGCATCGCGGTAGCGCGCCAGCTGCTCGGAGCTGAGCAGCGGTTCGATGCGCGCCTGCACGCGCTTCGAATAGTCCGCCTGCCAGTCGAGGAATTTCATTTCGTACCCGGGATCGTAGCCACTGCCGGCGGGATGTTGCGGCGGTGGCCCGGACTCCTGCTCCGATGCGACGGCGGCGATCAGCGATTTCCGCTGCGCTTCGCTGAGCGGCACGTTGGCCGCGGCCATGCCCTCGCCGATGCGGTTCACCTGCATGCGCGCGGGGATGGACTTCTCGAAGTCCTGGAATTGCGCCGCCTTGTCCGGGCCTAACAAGGCCTCGATGTCGGCATCGCGCTGCGCCTTGTTGGCGTCGTTGACGGCCTGGCGGCCGAAGGAATCGTATTGGTAGGCGCGGCTGTCTTCGCCAGCCTTGGCCTGGTAGTCGGCGAGCAGGTTGTACAGCTTGTCGGCCTGCGCGGCGTCGAGGCCCAGCTCCTCGGGCATGCCGGCGTAGCGGCGGCGCAATCGCACTTCCTGGTTGATGCGGCGGACGTTCTGCTCGGCGGGGGTACTCGCCCCCTTGTCGCGGCGTTCCGCGCCGGGCGTGGGGACGTCGACGCCGGGCATCGATGCGGCGGCGGATTTCTGGCCGTTTGCCGCCACCGCCGGCGGACCGGCAGGGGTCGCGGCGGGAGTCGACACGCCCGCGCTCTCCAGCTCCGCCAGCAGCGCGTCGCGGTCGGCCTCGAGCGTGCGATTGAGCGCCTCGGCGCGGGCGCGCGCCGATTGCTCCGCCACCAGTTGATCGTTGGCCGCCGTCAGTTGCGCGCCGAGGTAGATAGACGCGGCGGCCGTGCCGGCCGCGATCACGCCGAGGACCAGGGTGGTCGTCTTCATTGCGGGCGATTACATGCGCGCCGGTGGGTCGCCGTCAACGGCCGGACCCCGCGAGCGCGGGCATCGCCAGGACGTGCCGGAGTTCTGCCGGTTTGCCGGCCCGGCACGGTCTTTAATTCGTGGCGTTGGGCTTGATGGGGCTCAGGCCGCCCCAGGGCTTGATGCGGTTCAGCTCCGGCACGATGGCGCGACGCATCTTGAGAAACGAGAGCTGTCCGGATTCCCGATACACCACCTCACCTTTCTCGTTGACGATGATCGTGTAAGGCAGTTGGCCTTTCCACACCGACGCCGGGTCGATCGCGTCCTGGAGTGCATCTCGGTCCTCGCTCGCAAGGATGTAGTTGGTGGTGGATGCGTGTTTCTGGGTGAGGAATTCCTTCACCGTGTCGAACTGGTCGGGATATTCGGAGGCGATCGTGACCATCTCGAACGGGCGGATGCGGAAGCGCAGGTTGTGCTCGATGAGCTCGTCGAACTCCGCGATGCAGGGTCCGCACCAGGTGGCCCACACATTGATGAAGCGCAGCTTGCCGGTGCCCGCGTTGGCACGGATTTCGCGGAGCTTGGCTGCGTCCGCCTTCTCCAGCGTCACGGGCTCGGCGGCCCAGCGCTCCTTGAACTTGGCGTACTCGGCCACCTTGTCGGCCCACTTCACCGAGCAGCCGAACACGCGCGTGCTGGTCACCGGCGGCTCCTTGCCGGCGATGAGCGCATCCAACGCGTCGCGCGTTTCGTGCGAGGTCGCGAGCGACTCGCGCTCGGAGTCGTCGATGCGGCCCTCGAAGCGCAGCTTGCGTGCCTGGTCGAAGATGAACACGTGCGGAGTCGCGACGGGCCCCATCTTGTGGCCGAGCTCCTGCTTCGGGCCGTCGTCGAGCCACACGAAGTTGAACTTCTCGTGACGGGCGCGTTCCTGCATCTCCTCGAAGGAATCCGACAGGTCGGACCACGCCAGCTCGTCGAGCCGCACCGACTCGGGATGGTTCGGATTGATGGCCACGAGCTTCACGCCCTTGCCGCTGTAGTCGGTGACCAGCTCCTTGATGCGTTCCTGGTAGGCCTGCGCAGTGGGGCAATGCGCGCAGGTGAACACGATGACCAGGATTTTCGCGTCCTTGAAGCTCTGGTCGGTGTAAGTCTTGCCGTCGATGCCGGGCAACGAGAACGCGGGCAGGTCCGAGCCGATGGCCAGCGTCGGCGGCTGCTCGGAGGCAAGCGCCGTACCGGCTACCGACAGGAACAGTGAGACAAGAATTCCGCGGCCGGCAATGGCCAGGTTGTTCATTCGCATGGCGTCCCCCAACGATCAGACGCGCAGGATAGACGAATCCGTGGCCTGGGAGGCCGGGCGGCCGCGGCCGGGAATCGGGACTGCCCCGCTTTCAGGTAGGGAAAATCGGGGATGGCCGGCCTACGATGCGCCCATGAAACGAGCGCGCGGACGGCCCCGGCATGCGGACCTGCTCACCCCCAGCGAGTGGCGCACGGTGCATGCGGTCCAGCACGGCATGAGCAACGCGGAAATCGCGCGGCGCCGGGGCGTGAGCGTCGACGCGGTGAAGTATCACGTGGCCAACGCCCTCGCGAAACTCGGGCTCGCGGACCGCAAGGCGCTGCGCGCCTGGTTCCGGGCGCCGCGCGACGGCGCGCTGGCCCGGTCGAAGGAGAACAGCATGGAAACCACGCTCGGCCCGATCGGGCAGATCGCACGCTCGGTCGGCGATATCGCGGTTGCAGAGAAGTTCTACCGCGAAACGCTGGGACTGCCACACCTCTATACCTACGGCACGCTGGCATTCTTCGACTGCGGCGGCACGCGATTGATGCTGGCGCAGGAAAAAGGCGGCGCCGCGAAGGAGTCGGTGCTCTACCTGCGCGTCCCCGACATAGCCACGTCGTACGAGGCACTGAAGGCGCGCGGCGTGAAGTTCACGCACGCCCCCCACATGATTCACCGCCACCCCGACAGCATGGAGGAGTGGATGGCGTTCTTCGAGGACCCGGACGCGCGACCGCTGGCGCTGATGTCGCAGGTCAAACCGTAGACGGTGCCGGGCCGGCAAACTGGCAAAACCTCGAAACCCCGATCGCGGCGCCGCAAGTTTCGCCGGTTAGCCGGCCCGGCACCGTCTTCGGTCTGACA
>DASSRK010000145.1:0-101361 GCA_035701825.1 Steroidobacteraceae bacterium | reverse complement strand
CTAGAGATTGCGCTTGCGGAACTGGTCCATCAGGTAATCGGTCGAGCGCACCGCCATCGCCATGATGGTGAGCGTCGGGTTCTGGCAGGCGCCCGACGGAAACCCCGCCGCGTCCATCACGAACAGGTTCCGGATGTCGTGCGACTGCTGGAACTGGTTCAGCACGGACTGCTTCGGATCCTTGCCCATGCGCGCGCCGCCCATCTCGTGAATGCCGTAGCCCGGCACGCGGTTCTCGTACGCGAACGTCGTGATGTTCTTCGCGCCGGCCGCGTCCATCATCTCGCCCGCGCTCACCGCCATGTCGCGGATCATCTTCTTCTCGTTCTCGCCCCAGGTGACGTCGATGTGCAGCACGGGAATGCCGAACACGTCGGTCACGTTCCTGTCGATGGTCACGCGGTTGTGCTTGTACGGCAGGCACTCGCCGAAGCCGGACAGCTCCATGGTCCACTGGCCCGCCAGCAGCGCGTCCTTGTAAGCCTGGCCGAAGCCCGGCGCGCTGGCGCGGAAGCCGAGCTGGCTGCCGCCCTGGAATCCATAGCCGCGCACGAAATCCTTGTGGCGCGGGCCGTTCGCGGTGTTCTGGAAGCGGATCAGGTAGGTGCCGCCCGGCCGGCGCGCGCGGTTCAGGCTCGGCTTGCCCGGCATGTCGGGAAATTCGCCGGCGGCGCCGCCCGCGACCCACATGTGATCCATGATGTATTCGCCCAGCACGCCGCTCGAGTTCGCGAGGCCACCCGGCGCGGAGTTGAGCAGGATGCGCGTCGACTCGAGCGCCTGCGCGCACAGCACCACGGTCCTGGCGCGGATCTCGCGCGTTTCGCGCGTGATGCGATCGACGTACATGACGCCGCTCGCCTTGTTCGTCTTCCTGTCCATCAACACCTGGTAGACCATGGCGTTCGGCACGTGCGTGCACTTGCCGGTCTTGAGCGCATCGGCGACGGTGGTGAACGCGGCGTTGAAATACGAATGCGTGATGCAGCCGCGCTCGCACGGGCCGCAGAAATGGCAGGGCGCGCGCCCGTTGATCGGCCGCGTGAGATTGGCCAACCGCCCCATGGTCAGCGTGCGATTGAACTTCGACTTGATGGCGCCGCGGAATTTTTCCTCGACGCAGGTGAGCGGCATCGACGGCTGGAACCTGCTGTCGGGGAGTTCGGCGTTGTTCTCGACCATGCCGGAGATGCCGACGTAGTCCTCGACGATCTCGTAGTAGGGCACGAGATCCTTGTAGTCCATCGGCCAGTCGGCTCCGTGGCCATCGAAGGAGTAGCCCTTCAGGTCCTGCTGCGAGAAGCGGTAGCTGTGCCGCGCCCACACGTTGGTGCGCCCGCCGGTGACGCGCATGCGGCCCTGCCACGAGAACGGCCGGCCCTCGGGCGTGGTGTAGGGCTCGTCGATGTCGTTGCAGAACCAGCTCTCGTTGTACTCGGTGCAGGCGTAGCAGTCCTTCTGCACGGGGCGCTTGCGGCGGATGAGATCGTTGGCGCGCGCCTGGTACTTGAGCTCGTAGGGCTGGACGTGCTCACGGTAATCGCCGTCGGTGAGAGGCCGGCCGGCGCACACCAGCGCGACGCGCATGCCGGCTTCGCTCATGCGCTTGGCGGCCCAGCCGCCCGAGGCTCCCGAACCCACGACGATGGCGTCGTATTCCTGCGGGCGGGCGAGCTTCTGCATGGGCGCTCCTGGCGAAAATCAGAAATCCATGAACAACGTGGCGCACTATACTGCGGCGTCAACGCGGCCGAGAAGGGCGACAACATGACGAATGCTTCGGGAACGGGCGGACCCTTGCGTCACTTTCGCGTGGATCGGCGCACGGTGTTGCAGTCACTCGCGACGGGCGTTGGCGCGACGATGCTCGCGTCCACGGCATCCGCGGCACACGATCATCACGCGGCCATCGCGGCGAGTACCGCGGACGTGGCCGCCGCGGGTGGCGCGGATTCGGGACTGCTGTTCCTCGATCGCCACGCCTTCGACACGCTCGCGCTGCTGTCCGAGCAGATCGTTCCCGGTTCGCGCGCCGCCAAAGTGCCCGAATTCCTCGACCGGCTGCTCGCCGTGGAGTCCACCGACACGCAGAAGATCGCCATGCAGGCGCTCGGCGCCTTCGAGCACGAAGCGCGCGAGGCACATGGCGTGCCGTGGAAATCGCTGACGCCGGAGCAGGCGAACGCGCTGCTCACCAGGATTTCCACGCAGCCCGACGATGACCGGGCGCGGCAGGCTTTCGATCGTATTAAAGGTGCGGTCGCGGAGACCTACTACTCGACCGAACCCGGCATGAAGGAGCTCGGCTGGGACGGTACCTTCGCGTTCGCGCCGCCCGGCAATGCCTGCGGATGAAGCGCCTTGCATGACGGCAAACGCGAGCCTCGCGCGTCTATACTCCGGCGTCCACCGCGTCCACCGAGGGGGTTCTCGATGTCGAAGCACTATCGTCTGGGCTTGCTGGCCCTCCTGGGCCTGTTGGCCAATGCAGCCCACGCGGAACAATTCAGCGCGGCACTGTTCACCAAGACCGCGGGCTGGCATCACGAATCGATCCTGCAGGCCGTCGAGTCGGTGCGGCATCTCGGCGAGCTGCACGACTTCAAGGTGTTCTGGTCCGAAGACCCGACGCGCATCTTCAAGGACGAGGAGCTCAAGAAGTACAAGGTGGTGATCTTCCTCTCCACCACCGGCGACGTGCTCAACGACGAGCAGCAGGCCGCGTTCGAGCGCTATATCAAGGCGGGCGGCGGGTTCGTCGGCATCCACGCGGCGGCGGACACCGAGTACGGCTGGCCCTGGTACAACAAGATGGTGGGACACATGTTCCACATCCATCCGCTGGTGCAGACCGCGACCATCAAGGTGGAGGATTTCAACTTCCCGGGCATGGACCGCTTCGCCAAGCGCTTCCTGTGGACCGAGGAGTGGTACGAGTACGACGCCGCTCGCTCGGACAAGCTGCACTATCTACTCAGCGTCGACGAGAAGACCTACAAGCCCGAAGCCAACTGGGGCCCGAAGTCCGGCAAGGGCATGGGCAAGTTCCACCCGCTCGCCTGGTACCAGGAGTACGACGGCGGCCGCGCGTTCTACACGGGGCTCGGGCACCTGCCGGCGACCTGGAGCGACACCAACTTCCTGCACCACGTGTACGGCGGCATTTACTGGGCGGCCACCGGCAACGGGTTCACCGCCGACGAGAAGTGACCGCTCCTGGTCGACGCGTCATCTGACGGGCTTGCGCTTTTTCGCCTGCTGCTCCACCCGCGTACCGCCGAGCACCGCGGTGAACTCGGCGCCCAGCAGGAAAATCTGCGCCGAGTAGTACAGCCACAGCAGCAGGGCGGCGAACGATGCCGCGGCCCCGAACGTGCTGGGCTGCGTCGCGCGGCCGAGGTACAGGCCGATGGCCCAGCGACCGGCCTGGAACAGCAGCGTGGTGACCAGCGCGCCGATGAGCACGTGGCGCCACGCCAGCCGCGCCTCGGGTAGATAGCGGTACATGAGCGCGATGAGCCCGGTGCCGAGCGCGGTCGAGACCACGAACTCCAGCACGCCGAGCAGGGCCACCAGTCCCTCGTAGCGATGACCGACCCAGTCGCGCAGGCCCGAGATCGCGGTGGTCAGCGTCAGCGACACCAGCAGCAGGAAGCCGATGGCGAGGATGAATCCGAATGACACGATGCGCGTGCGCAGGAAGCCGCGCCATCCGCCGGATCGCTCGAGGGCGGCTCCCCAGACCTGGCGGAGCGCGCTTTGCAGCGCGCTGAACACCGTCGTCGCGCCGATGATCAAGGTCACGACGCTCACGATCGTCGCCCAGATGCCCTGGGTCTTCTGCGCGGCGTGCATGGCCTCGGCCACCATCTTCGCGGTCGCCGCGCCAAACAACAGTCGCAACTGCTGTCCCACGAATGCGTCCGCCGATTGCGCGCCGACGATCCAGCCGATCGCGGCCACCGCGATCACGAGCAGCGGCGCCAGCGAGAACGCGCTGTAGAAAGCCAGCGCGGCGCTGATGCTGGTGGCCTGGTCGGAAAGCCAGTTGTTCACCGTGCCCTTGACCATGGCCCACGGCGAGCCGAGGCGCTGCTGTCGCGGTGCGGAGGTTGCGGTATCGGCGAGCATCCGGCGCGATGCTCGCGCGCGAGGGTGGGGTGGTCTGTCAGAAAACATCAACGCCGGAACCTTGGGCTCGCCCCGCGCTCCAATCGTGGCGTGAAAGGACGACACGCATTGCTGGCGCTCGCCACCCTCGCCGCGTTCCATGCGGACGCGCTCACTCCCCCGGGGGATTCGGACGGACCCGTCAAGCTGCTGTCCTGCGTGGTTTCCGACGCGGGCATCCTCGAGGCCGAGGTCGACAGCCAGTCCGACGACGCCATGCTCTGCAGCTTCCGCTGCAACTACGAGTTCGGCGGCAAACCACTGTTCCGCTGGTTCAACGCCACCGTCCCCGCGCGATTCCACGGCCGCGTCGGGCGTTTCGACACCAGCGGGGGCCGTGCCGGCAACTTCCACGGCGAAGTCGGCAAGTGCGAGAAGACTGACGCGCACGCGGCCACCCGGTAACCATCCGCGACGACAGCACCGACGCCGCTCCCGACCCTGCTCTGACAGACCCGTGCCCACGCGTGTCGTTAGCGTGCGCGCATGGAACAGCCCGGCGAATCCCAGGGCCAGCCTTCTGGCGACCACACGCGTTCCGAGCAGCGCATCCTCAGCATGACGCCGCACGGCAAGTCGGCGACGTCGATCGAAGCGGTGCTGCATCAGCGCATCGAGTCGCTGGCGCAGGCCATTCGCGAAAAAGACATCGATCGGCTGATGACCTTCTACTCGCCCGAGGTCGTGGCCTTCGACGTACGGCCGCCGCTCGAGGCCCGCGGCCGGGAGTACTACCGCCAGAACTTCGAGCAGTGGTTCGCGTCGTTCGAGGGGCCGATAGCCTTCGAACTGAAAAATCTGCGCGTGGTGCCCGGTGACTCGACGGCCTTCTGCCACTACCTCAGCCTCATCGTCGGCGCGAAGCCGGGCGGCGGAACGGTCGGGTACTGGGCGCGTGGCACGACCTGCTTCGAGCGGCGCGATGGAGAATGGCTGGTCACGCACGAACACATTTCCATGCCGTCGACCTGAGTTGTAAATGCCAGGCGCGTCGCCAGCCTGCGATTCGGGCTAATCTCGGCGCATGCCTTTTACGGTTTCGCACGCCGCCGCGGTACTCCCCATCGATCGCTGGACGCGGCACACGCTGCCGCTGACCGCGCTGATGATCGGCAGCATGGCGCCGGACTTCGGCTACGTGTTCTCGTACGAGTTGAGCAGGCCGATCACGCACAGCTTCCTGGGGCTGTTCACGTTCTCGCTGCCGGTCGGGCTCCTGGCCTGGCTGTTCTTCGTCGCGGTGCTGGAGAAGGCGACGATCACGTTGCTGTCCGATCGTTGGCACACGCGCTTCGCGCATACGGACGCGATCACGCCATCATTGATCTTGCGTGCCGCGATTGCCGTGGTGCTGGGCGCGAGCACCCATCTACTCTGGGATTCGTTCACGCATCGCGGCACCTTCATGACACGGGCCCTCCCGGTGCTGCTCGAACCCGTGCCGGGCGCGAGCTGGATGCCCGTGTTCCACCTGCTCCATGGCCTGAGCTCGATCGTCGGGCTCGTGATTCTCTACAACTGGGCGCAACACCTGCATCGCCAGCCTGCGCGGTCCCGGATCCGGCCTTACGCCATCGCCGAGCGCGCGCGACTGGGGGCCTTGTGGTTACTCGCCGCGGCGACGCTGGCCGGTGGCCTGGGCACCTGGTGGCCACATGCGCGCGGCCATTACGACGCGCAGATCTTCTATGCCGCCGTCGGCAGCCTCTCGGGCTTCTTCGTCGCGTGGTGTTGTATCGCGCTCACGCTTTGGTACCGCGCCCGAAAAGCATGAGGCGTCGTCTGACGTAACGGCGCGGTTGGAAAGCACGCGCTGACGGCCGGCGTGTGGATGTACCGACAGAACCCCGCCACCGCTCCGTCAAATATCGCGGTCAACGCATCACGAGGAATTCGATCATGGCTCAGGCATTCGGGCCTGGCGATTCGGTACGCGCGCAGCGCGGCCTGCCGACATTGCCGGACAATGACGTCGAGCTTCATCAACGCATCGACACGCTGGCCGAGGCGATCCGCAACAAGAACCTCGACCAGGTGATGACGCACTACGCGCCCGATGTCGTTGCCTACGACGTGTTGTCGCCGCTCGAGGTGCTCGGCACCGACGCCTATCGCAGGAACTTCGAGAAGTGGTTCGCCACGATGGCGGGCCGCATCAGCTTCGAGATGATGGATCTGCATGTCTCGGCCAGCGACACGCATGCGTTCAGCTATTTCCTGAGCCACGTCACCGGCGCGCGCACCGGCGGCGGCCGCGCCGATTACTGGGTCCGCGTGAGCAGCGACTGGCGCAAGGTCGACGGTGAATGGCTGGTGGCGCACGAGCACGTTTCGATGCCGACATTGATGTAGCGGTCGACTCGGCCGGTCTCGCGGCGGTATGGAGCGGGGGATCATATCTCGCGTTGACATGTCGCGAGCACGCACGTACCTTCGTCGCGTGCTCAACCGCTTCCACAGCTATTACTCGTGCTATCCACTCGACGTGGAGGCCGTGGGCTGAGCGCAACTTCCAGTTGACTCAACCAAGACAGCCTCCCTAGCGGAGGCGTTTTTTTTGTTCGCGTCCGCCGGGGAGGAAACCCGAGGACCCATGAACAACAAGCGCCTTCAGATCCGACTCATCGAGCCGGCCGACGTGCCGGCGCTGCTCGACATCATCGCGGACTCGCGCGCCGAGTACGGCGTGCACGAGCGCGGCGTCGAGCTCCTCGAGCCTTCGGACCATGCCCTGTACGCCACCTACCAGCGCCAGCGTTCGCTGTATTTCGTCGCCGTGCTGGGCGGCGACATCGTGGGCGGAGCGGGGATCGCGCCGCTCGAGGGCGCGGACCCGCTCACCTGCGAGCTGCAGCGCATGTACCTGCGTCATGACGCGCGTCGGCGCGGCATCGGCCGAGCGTTGCTCGAGCAATGCCTCAAGGCCGCGCGGCAATTCCTCTACGTGCGCTGCTACCTGGAAACCATCGCGCAGATGCGGCCCGCGCTGGATTTCTACGGCCGCAATGGCTTCCGCGGCCTCGGTTCGCGGCTCGGCGCGGCCGGCCACGAGCACAACGATCGCTGGCTGGTGCGGCCGCTGCGCGCCTCGGCGCGCGAGTGGCCCGGCGCGGTGGTTTGTTGAGCGGAGCCCGGGCAGTCCCGGCGGGATGGCCCGGGCTCACACCAGCCCGCGAATTTTTTTGCACGCGCCCGAAACGGACCTGCGGCATGGCAAGCCCTTGAATCCGTTGGTCCGGGTGCGGCGTCAACGTGAGCGCCGATTCATATTTGCGGCTGCGCATGGTAGCGCTAGCATTTTTCCTGTGGTAGATAGTCGCTCGCCCCCGCCCAGGCCGTGACAGCGGACTTGGCGGGGCGGGTGTCGGCCAGTCGTCTCGGACTTCCGGCTGCAGGGGAGAAAAAACAGGGGATTTCCTCATGAAAAGGATTCGAAGCCTTTTCACGGCCTTGCTGTTGTCCGCAGCCGCCGTGACCGCGCATGCGCAGACCGAATTGCAGACCTACGTGCAGCGCTGCCAGGCGGAGCTGCAGTTCCAGGCCAGCGAGGTCAGGCAGATGAACTGCAACTCCGGCCCGCAATTCGCGCTCGGCACCAGGACCTCGGTCAACGACTTCGTGGTGCACCAGCGCGTCAACCAGAACGTCGACATGGTCGCGGCCTGCCGCTGGGGCAACGGCAACGCCATCGATGCCAACAACACCAGGTTCCTGAGCCTCGAACTACTCGTGCACAACCGGGTGAACGGCGGCACCTGCTTCTTCGCAGCCAGGGATGCCGGCAGCGACACGACCAAGCCGGTGTCCACGGTCATCGTGCCGATCACGAATTTCTCCGCAGTGCATCCTAACGCCAACGACTACTGGCTGCAGCCCACGCAGATGGCGACGAAGCAGATGCTCTCGGACTCGCCCCCGGGTTCGACCGAGCAGCTGGTGTGCGTGCGCTGCCATTCGCAGGGGCCTTACATCGCTTCGAAGCGCATCGCGCCATTCCTCGCGAACATGGGCCTGCTCAACGACGGCCACCACACGCTGGCCGACTTCACGGCCAACGGGCACTACTTCGTGGTCGGCAGCCGCGAGTACACCAATCCGGATCCGGGTTCACACCCGCTCGGCAACTGGAATTACCTGATCAACCGCAACAACGACTACTCGACGGGCCGTTGCAGCAGTTCCTGCCACGCCCTCGCCAAGGACTGGCCGGAAGGCTCATTCAAGCCGATCGGCAACCTGTTCCCGCCGAACGATACCCGCGGCGGCGCCGCGGTCCTGCCCTCCATCTCCTCCGACATCGCGGAACTCTGGGGCAATGGCATGGAGCCGTGGCAGGACGACAGTCCCTGGCACTGGATCAATCTCGACGAGCCCGTCGGCGGCGGCGTGGAGGTGGAAACTTTCACGGCGTCGAAGCTGAAGTTCCCGGTGACCCAGTTCTGCGGCGCGCCCACGTGGCTCGAGGCGAACGCGGTGGACACCGATGCGCCGTTCAACACCACGGCCATCGGCCTCCTGCCCAACAAGCTGCGCAGTTTCAACCTGCGCGATGGCCTGGTGTGCCTGAACTCGGACCAGCCGGGTGGCCAGAAATGCAGTGACTACCAGGTCAGCTACAAGTGCCCGACCGCACTCGCGAAGTGGGTCGGGCCCTGGAACAAGGACACCAACGGCGCGGATGACGGCGACCACGAGGAGCGTTCGAAGGCTTGGTCCGAGGCGCGCGCGGCCTGCGGCAACAAGGATCCGATCGCCATGCGTGCCGACGTGTTGTGGGCGGGAAGCGTGGTGCAGACCGTCAACGCCCCGGCGGATCGCCTGGCGCAGTTCAGCCCGACGGGACTCGTCTGCCGCAATGCCGACCAGGGCAGCGGCCAGACGTGTTCCAACTACGTGGTCCGCTACCGCAACTGCCGCGACGGGTACAACGACGCGTACCTCGCACGCGTGAAGAATTCCTGGACCAGCCCGCCCACTTTCGGCGACCGCTACCTGACCACCACCAACAACGTGGCGGGTGCGGAAACGCGCGCCCAGGCCAACAACTACCAGTATCCAAGCCAGGACTGGGTCATCGAGAAGCTGTCGGGTGACACCGTCCGGCTGTACGACTCGTGGTCGGGCAGGTACCTCACCGCGAACACCAACAACGACCAGTCGGTGGTCACGGTGCGCAACGGCGACATCCTGATGACGCGGCAGCAATGGGTCATCGAGCCGGTCATGGGCACCGGGGAGGTACGGTTCCGGAACGTGGCCAGCGGTCGCTATCTCACCGTGGGCAACTACACGACCGACCCGTACTACGCGCCGATCATCTCGCAGTCGCTGAGCTCGCAGAACTGGCCGAGCCAACGGTGGGTGATCCAGTAAGTCTTACCCCCGGGGTAAAGTCTGGCCTAACCACCGGCACATATGGCTACCGCCATGTCGGAAGAGTCCGGCATTGGTAGCGAATAGCCTGCGCTAGAGTCGCTTCATCAATGAAGCGGTCCAGGTCGATCGTCGGCATCGCCGTCGTGGTCTCCAGCGTCGTGCTCGTCACGGCCGGGATCGCGGCGCATCGGGCCATTGAGCAGCTGGATGCCACGAGCGCCGCGGTGTTGCGCGCCAAGGAAATCGAACTCGACTTCGAGCGGCTGCTCTCGAACATGCGCGACGCCGAGACCGGGCAGCGCGGCTACCTGCTGACCCGCGACGAGGCCTATCTGGAGCCCTATCGCCGTGCGCTCGACGAAATCGAGATGCGCCTCAACACGGTCAGCAATCACATCCGCGCCGACGGTGACGATCCGGCAGACCTGGCGCCGCTGAAGGATCTCGTCCAACGCAGGCTGGCCGTCATCGCGCGCAGTCTCGACTTGAATGCCGCGGGTGACCAGCGCGGCGCGGTCGACATCGTGCGGTCCAACGAGGGCAAGCGTCTCATGGACTCGATCCGCGCCTTCGTCGGCGAGCGGGTGCGCGCGCAACAGTCGCGGACCGCGCGATTGCAGGACGTGCAGCAGGATGCGCTCGCTTCCTCGGTGCGCACCAGCATCATCATGAGCGCCATCGCGATCGTGCTCAGTATCCTGCTGGTCTACATCGTGCGGCGCGACTCGGTGCGGGTGCGCGCCAGCGAGACCCGGCTGGCGATCACGCTGCGCAGTATCGGCGACGCGGTCATCGCGACCGACGAGCACGGCATCGTGAGCATGCTGAACCCGGTGGCGGAGAAGCTCACGGGCTGGCCCCAGTCGGAGGCCGTCGGCAAGCCCCTGCACGAGGTATTCAGCATCATCAACGAGGAAACGCGGCTCACGCAGGAGAGCCCGGTGGACAAGGTGCTGCGCGAGGGCCGGATCGTGGGGCTCGCGAACCACACCATGCTGATTCGCCGCGATCAGCAGGAGACGGCGATCGAGGACAGCGCCGCACCGATCCTCGATGACGCCGGCCACACCACCGGCGTCGTACTGGTGTTTCGTGACGCCACGCACGAGCGCGCCGTCAAGAAGGCGCTGCGCGACGCCGACCGCCGCAAGGACGAATTCCTCGCGACGCTGGCGCACGAGTTGCGCAACCCGCTGGCACCGATCCGCCAGGCGGCGGGCGCGGCGGGACATCCTTCCGCGTCGGAGGAGCAGGTGCAGTGGAGTCTCGGCGTGATCCGGCGGCAGGTGGCCCACATGGCGCGGCTGCTCGACGACCTGCTGGATGTCTCGCGCATCACGCGCGGCAAGCTGGACATGCGCACCGCGCGCGTGCCGCTCAAGGCCATCGTCGACAGCGCGGTCGAGATCTCGCAGCCCGCCATGGCGGCCGGCAAGCATCAACTGACGGTCGAACTACCCGACGAGCCCCTGGAGCTCGAGGTGGACGCGCTGCGCATTGCGCAGGTGCTCGGCAACCTGCTCACCAATGCGGCCAAGTACACCAAGGCGGGTGGCCAGGTCCGGCTCACCGCGGAGCGCGACGGGGATGACGTGCTGGTGCGCGTCATCGACAACGGCATCGGCCTCGCGCCGGAAGACATGCCGCGCATCTTCGAGATGTTCACGCAGGTGTCGCAGACGCCGGATCGTCCCAATACCGGGCTCGGCATCGGGCTCGCGCTCGCCAAGGCGCTGGTCGAATTGCACGGTGGCGACATCGAGGTGCACAGCCGCGGTCCCGGCCAGGGGAGTGAATTCGTGGTGCGGCTGGCGCTGGCGACGACGACGGAGCCGGTCGTCTCCTGAGGGTGGAGCCTGGGCCCGACCCGGCGGCGAGCCGGATCGGGCCGGCTATTCTCATTGCGCAGCGGGTGCCGGCGCGGTCGCCGAGCTCGCCAGCTGCTCGTTCATCCCCAGCGTATTCTTCAGCTCGTTTGCTTTGGCCTGCACGGCGCGGCCCTTGTTGGCCGCCTCCACCGTGTTGCCGGCGCTGGCGGCCGCGGTGGCTTCCGCCCACGTGGCCTTCATCGTCTCGAGATCGGTCTTCGCCGTCGCGAGCTCTTCCCGGGTGACGTCCTTGGGCAGCTTGTTCGGCTTCAGGCTGTCCACGCGCGCCTGAATTTCCTCGACCGCCTTCGGCACCTCGGCGTTGAGCGTGCTCCATTCCTGCATGGCCGTCGCGGCTTCACCCTGCTTGGCCGCCATCGCGTCCTTCAAGGTCTTCATCTGCGCGTTGAACTGCGGCACGTCGTTCACGACCACCTTGTAGTCGCGATCGTTGAAGCTCTGCTTCATGTGCGCCAGCGTGCCCTGCACGGTCTTGAGCTCCGCGGGCGCGGTGACTTCCGCTTCCTGCTGCACGCTGGCGACCTGGCCTTCGGCCTGGCCCACCACGCTCTGCGCGGTCGTGCGACTGCCGCAAGCCGCCATCGTCATTGCCACCGCGAGCGGCAGCACTGCCTGGTACAACTTCATCGTTGGCTCCTCGTTCCACCCTTCGGTTTGTTAGGGCCACGATAGGCAGGCGCGGCTGCCGGCTCCGTAGGACGAATACCCGGATCTCCTCGGCCGGCGTTGACGAACCTTGTGAGGCCGTCGCCGCGCCGCGACATGCGCCACGGGCCCGCCCGTCGGCCGATGCAACCGCCCACCACATCATGTGGCCGCTTACGGCCGGCTTACGGCCTGCCCACCGCCGGCTGACGGCCGGCTGTTCTGCGGCAACACCTCACACTTCCGATGCCCGGCCTTCGCCACGTGGTGGCGACCGCGCGGCGCGCCGCCGACTATCTACCCAGATACAGGGAGGACACTCGATGAACATGGACTCAGCGCCGCGCCGCGGCACCCGCATCGCCCTGCGCAGTCTCGCCATCGCCGCCATGCTGGCCGCGTACGCCGGTGCGGCCAGCGCGCAGCAAAGGCCACCGCCGCCCACCGATGGGCAGGCCTCGCCCGAGCTGCTGCGGCAGCAGGCCGACTGGCGCCTGGAAATGGCCCAGGTCCCATTGCCGAAGAAGGGCTGCTTCCAGTCGGCGTTCCCGAAGCGCGAGTGGGCGGAGGTCGCCTGCGTGGCCGCGCCTGACTACCCGATGCCGCCGCGCGCCGGCGCGCGCCCCTTCACGGTCGGCAACGGCACGGACATCGCGGCACAGGCGCCGTCCGGCCACATCTCGACGGCCATCGGCACGTTCGAGAACGTCAACGTCACCAGCGAGAGCGGGCTGGTCAACAACACCGGCTCGGCGGTCGCGAATGCCTACACGTTGCAGATCAACACGGACTTCATGACCAACACCGCGATCTGCGCCGGCGCATCCGTGCCGGCGAATTGCCGCGTGTGGGAACAGTTCGTGTTCGAGAACAACAATGTCTCGCACCGTGCCTTCATCCAGTACTGGCTCATCAGGTACGGCAACCCATGCCCGACCGGGCAGGGGTGGATCGCGCACGCGATCGGCGGCGTCAACTACTGCTACAAGAACAACTCGGGCGGCGCCGTTGGAACGACCAGCCAGCCGGTCACGGGTCTTGCCAACATGGCGCTGTCCGGTTCGGTGAGCAACGCGGGCGACAGCGTGACCTTCTCGAGCGGCGGCATGATGTGGTCGCGCTCGGGTGACAATGCCGTGGGCGCCACCGGCAACTGGTCGATCGCCGAGTTCAACATCGTGGGCGACGCCGGCAGCGGCCAGGCCAACTTCAACTCGGGCGCCTCCATGAACCTGCGCACGCGCATCTTCTACGGCGGCACGGCCGCGCCGACCTGCACCGTGCAGGGCTTCACCGGCGAGACCAACAACCTGAGCTTCGGTCCCAACCAGCCGGCGCAGACGGCACCTGGCCCCGCGGTCATCTTCCAGCAGAGCACCGCGGGTGGCCTGACGGGCTGCGCGGCCGCGAACACCATCGGCGACACGCACCTGCAGACCTTCGATGGATTGTTCTACGACTTCCAGGCGTCGGGCGACTTCCTGCTGGCCCAGCGCGACCAGGACTTCGTGGTGCAGACGCGCCAGGTCTCCGGCGCGCCGACCTGGCCCGATGCCTCGGTGAACAGCGCCGTCGCCACGCAGATGGGCACGTCGAAGGTCGCCATCTGCCTCGGCAACCGGCTGAACGTGGACGGCGAGAATCGCGAAATCGCCGATGGCGGCGAATTCTCCACGCCGGATGGCGTCGACATCTGGCGCGTGGGCAATGTGTATTACGTGCTCTCGCCCTACGGCGACTCGATCCGCGCGACCGTGAACTCGAGCTGGATCGACGTATCCGTGGGGCTCGGGCGCTGGCCGGCCCATGTGACGGGACTGCTCGCGAACCCGAAGAACAGCGTGCAGCACCTCGCGTTGCGTGACGGCACGGCGCTCGCAACGCCGCTGTCGTTCGCGACGCTCTATGGCCGCTACGGCGACAGCTGGCGCGTCCCGGCGGGCGAGTCGATGCTCGATGCCTGCGGAAGCGGGGCCAAAACCGGTAATCCGCAGCGCACGTTCTACGCGGCCGACCTCGACCACGACACGGCGGCGAGGACGCGCGCGGTGTGCGTCGCGGCCGGCGTGAAGGGCGACACCCTGCTCGATGCCTGCACGCTCGACGTGGCGGTGCTTGGCACAGACGACGCCGCGAAGGTGTACGTCGGCTACACGCCCCCGATCGTGGCGGAAATGAAAGTGCCGCCCACGGGCGACAACCACACGATGGGTGGACTCGCGAAGTGGTGGTGGCTGCTCCTGCTGCTGATCCTGCTGGTGTTGATCATCGTCTGGAAAAAGCGGCACAAGGCGTAGTGCCGGGGAAGTCCGCGCGCGGGCCGCGCATCCGCGAGGGTGCGCGGCCTCCGGTTTCACCGACAGGCATCGTCGGCAAGTACCTATGACCCCGGCGCGTCGCGCGCGGCACTCTGGGCGCCAGCACCACGGGAGCCGCCACCATGCACGAACATCCGCACTCCGACCTCGAGTCCGAGGCGACGCCGCAGATCGACACGCCGGTCATCGACATCCAGGATCTCGAGCACCAGCCGACGCGGGTCAACACCGCGGGCCTCAAGGTCCGGCCGAAGCGCGACGAGCCGCACCTCTCCGACGTGCCGGAACTTTCGCTGGAGCCGAACCTCCCGGACGACCCTATGTACGCGCGTGAAGATGAGGAAGCCCGCGACGCGGTGGCGAAGTTCGAGGAGTCGCTGAGAAGGCTGCCGCCGGGTTGAAGCTGCTCAGGCCGGGCTGATCCCGAGCTGCTGGCTGATCTCCCGGGCGCGCGCCTGCACCGCACGACCCTTGTCCGCGGCCTCGGTGGCGTTGCCGGCATCGAACGCGGCGCTCGCCGCGGTCCACTGCGACTTGAGCTGTGCCAGCTCGGTCTTGGCGGCTTCGAAGGACTCTTTCTTCACTTCCTTGGGCAGCCGAGTGCCGGTGAGATTGTCGACGCGCGCCTGGATGGCCTGCACCAGCTGCGGCACTTCCCCGCTGAGTTCTTCCCACTCGCGCGTCGCCGCGGCCACCTGGGTCTGTCTCGCGACCACGATTTCGCGGAGCGCACCGACCTCCTTGTTCACGTCCGGCGCGTGCAGCAACACGGTCTTGTATTTCTCGTTGGAGAGATCGCGCTTGAGCGTGGCGAGGCTCGCCTCCGCGGCCTTGAGCTGGTCGGGCGCGTACTTCGAGGCGTTCGGGCGCACGTCGTTCAATGCGGTGTCCACCGAGGCGACCGCCTGTTTCGCGGGTTCTTCCTTGCTGGCGCAGCCGAAGGCGAAAATCGCGGCGGTGCTCAAAATCACCAGGGCGGGAATTCGCATGGGATTCTCTCCATGTGTTGACCGTGATCGGAAACGAATCTACGCAATCACGGCGGTCTCGCGTGTAGGAGCCGCCGGACCTCGGCCGTAAGTTCGCGGGCGCTTGGACGTTTCGCGGCGACCGACACGCCGCGCGGGATGGGTGAATGGCCTCAGCGCACGCCGAGCTCGCGCAGCACTTCCGCCTTGCGCGATCGACTCACCTGCACGCGTGCGCCCGAAGGCAGCACCACGATGAGCTCGCCACCCTCGAGCCGATCGATGCGCTGGATCCTGGCGATGTTGACCAGCGCGTTGCGATGCACGCGCAGGAATCGCTTCCCGAGCCGCTCCGCGAGTTTCTGCAGCGGCTCGCGCACCAGGTGCGCGCGACCGTGGGCGTGCACGTTGGCGTAGTAGTCGGCGGCCTCTATCCACTCGATGTCGGCGGCGTTGATCCAGCTGATGCGCCGGCCTTCGTACACGGTGATGCGCTGCGACTCGGGCGAATCGGACGGCGCCGCGGGCGCGGCGATGTCGTGCGCCAGTTCCACCAGGCGCCGCGCGCGGATCGCGTCCTTGGCGCGGCGCATGGCTCGCTCGAAGCGCTCGTCGTCGAAGGGCTTGAGCAGGTAATCGACGGCGGCCACGTCGAAGGCGCGCACGGCGTGCTCGGCGTGCGCGGTGGCGAAGATCACGTAGGGCGGATCGGCGAGATCCTCGAGCACGGAGAAGCCGTCGCCCTGCGGCATGCGCACGTCGAGCAACAGCAGCTCGGGGCGCAGCTCGCGCACGGCGCGGCGCGCCTCCTCGCCGCTGCCGGCTTCGCCGACGAGCGCGATCTGCGGATCCCGTTCCAGCAGCGAGCGCAGTTGCCGGCGCGCCAGCGGCTCGTCATCCGCGATGAGGGTGGTGATCGGTTCCGACATACACGGTTTCTTCGCGCGGGATGCGCAGCGTCACGGCGGACTGGCCGCAACCGACGAAAAGGTCGAGCGCGAATCGTTCATCGCCATAGATATACGCGAGTCTGCGGCGCGTGACATCGAGGCCGATACCGAGTCCCGCGACGCGCGTGTCGCCGGCTTCGACGAGGCTGTTCACCTTGACGCGCACGGTGAGCGATTGGCCGTCGCCCTGCGCTTCGATGCGTACGCGGCCCTGGCCGCTGACCTCGACGCCATGCCGGATGGCATTCTCGATCAGCGGCTGCAGGATCAGCGCAGGCACCAGCAGGTCGGCGGCGGCGGGCTCGATCGAGTTCTCGACCACCAGGCGATCCTCGAAGCGCAGCCGCTCGATGGCGACGTAGTGTTCGACGAAACGCAGTTCCTCGTGCAGTGGCACGCGCGCGTCGCCGCCGGTCTTGAGCACCACGCGCAGCAGGTCGCTCAGCGCCACCACGGCATTCAGCGCGCGCTTGTTCTCGTTCAGGCGCACCAGCGCGGCCACGGTGTTCAGCGTGTTGAAGAGAAAATGCGGTTGCAGGGTGCGCGCCAGCACGTCGAGGCGTGTCTGCACCAGCTGGCGCTGCAGCTCGAGCGCGCCGACGCGGCTGGCCGCGAGGCGTCGCTGGTATACCAGCGCGTAGCCGATGCCGGCCAGCAGCAGGTAGCTGAAGGTGTTGATGAACACCGATTGGTTGAGCTTCGGTTCGAAGCTGACCTCTTCGAGGTGCGTGAACAGGCTGAAGAAGAGTGACAGCGACACGTCGAGCACCGAGAGGAACAGTGCGAACAGCAGGTGCCAGCCCACGGCGCGCAGTCGTTTGCCGGGCTCGAACTCCAGTCGCTGCGAGGCTTCGAAGATGAAGGGCGTGAAGATGCCCCAGACCACCATGCTCTGCAGCGTCAGCAGGACTTCCGTCGCGGAGAAGCTGCGTGCGCCGGGCCCGACCAGCAGGATGTCCTTGGTCCAGATGAATGCCGGTACGGCCATCCAGCCGGCGATGGCCGTGGCGAAAAAGATCGGCGTCAGGAAACTGCGGCGCTCATCGTCCGGATGCGGCATGCGCGCCGGATTCTAGTCGGGGCGGCTGCTGCGCGGGCACAAACAACCGTTCACCCCGGAATTCGCACCGTTCGCTGCAGGGCCCGATCAGAAGAACCCATCGACGGCGCCGGTCACGTCGTAGGTGAAGCCCAGGCATTGCCGGTCCCATTCCTTTTCGAAGCGGCCGTCACCGGCATCGCTGCGCGCCACCTGGCCGTCGATCACCACGGCCTGGCTGCGGCTCATCGCGCCGAAGCGGTCGCGTGCCCGGTACTCGATGCAGGCGGCGCCCGCGTCCGTGACGCGGACGAGGTCGAACTCGATACGGCGCGGACTGCCGAGCTTGTTCTTGAGCACGGCCACCGAGGCATACGCCACGTTGTGATGCGCGCGTGCTTCGGCGCCGTCGGCGAACATCGCGGCCACCGCGAGCACGACCAGCGGCGATGCGAGCCACAGCACCAGTTTGCCCATGGAAGGTCGAGGAATCTCCGGCATCGAGGCATGCATCGGCATGGGTGCATGAATAATGAGTGCCGATGCGGGGGCTGCGCAGCCGGTCACATGAGCCGTCGGCTGAGGGAATCCGCTGTCGGAACTCCCTGCGCCAATGGCGCGCGGCAACAAGAAGGCGCGCACCGTCTCCCGACGATGCGCGCCTGGTGACGTGGGCTCAGCGCGCGGAAGCGGTGGCGGTCTGCGGCGGCATCACGCCGTCGAGCGTCGGCACCAGCACTTCGCTGAAGAACATGCGCGTCTGGTCCTTCTCGCAGCGGTCGACGACCTTCTGCAGGGCGCGCGGCCACTCGTCCCAGAACTTCTCCTCGAGATTGTCCGGGACCTTGCGTTGTTCCATGTACATGCGCGCCGAGGTGTACGGCATGACTTCCATGCTCATGTCAGCGCTGCCGGCGCCCTTGTCCATGCGGTCCACTTCCCAGAGGAAGTCGGCGCACATCAGGGTCTTCAGGCGCAGCGATTCCTGGGCCATCGGCGGTGGCTTGACCGTCACGCGCACCACCTTGCGGTTGCTGCGCTTGTACATGTTGACCTGCACCTTGACCGTGCCCGCGACGGCCTGGCCCTTCGCGTCGACCGCCGGCAGGAACTTGCGCGAGCGCATGAAGTCGGCCGCGAGCTTGTCGGCCTGCTCGTTGCCGGACGACTGGCTAACTACTACCCGGGTGACGACGCCATTCGCGGCGACGCCGACGTCGACCGGGATCGAGAAGTCGCCGATGTCGGGCCGATCGTGCGGGTACTCGATCTTGCCGTCGGTGACGAGCACCGGCTGGATGGGGCCCATCTGCGCGTGGGCGGGTGCTGCTGCGATCAATGAAACATAACCAAGCAGCGCCAGGATGCGGTGAAAGGTTGAAGTCTTCATGGACCCGAAACTGCGCCGGGCCCGCGGAGCGTGCAATTGCCGGTCGGAAATTACGTGCGGTGCTTACGGTCGCGTACTAAGGAATGTGATTCAAGGATAACGACACGGGTGATCTGGTAAATCGCGGATGCATGCGTGGTTCGCGCCTTCGTGCATTTTCGGCGCGAACTCCTGGAGCACGACGAGCTCGCGCGCGAGCCCGGGGCGTTGATGCAATCACTCGCGCCACTCGACGCGCAGGCGCGCCACCGTCTCATGGTCACGACGCCGAAACGGCAGTAACCTGCAGCGGCCTGTGACTGGCCTCACAACTTCCGCGCGGATCGTGCCCCGATCTCATTTGACATGCGGATTATTGTCGACCAGCACTAGGTGTTTCCCGGGGGCTGCATAGGATGACGCCGTGGTTGCGCTCACGATAAAAGAGTCGAGAAAACTGGTGCTGCCGCTGGATACGGTGCTCGAAGCGCTGCTGCACTTCGACAGCCGGTCGCATGGACCCTTGTCGCGCGGCGAAGTGCTGCAGGCCGAGCTGGTGCACGATGCGGAGAATGGCGACGGCTTCGACGTCGCGGTGCGCTCCTCGCCCATGAACATCGTCGACTGGGTCCACTTCAATTTCGCGACCATCGCCGCGGCGATCATCAGCTACTGCCGCGCCAAGCGCATCCCGCTGCCGTACGCAGGCGTGAAGTCGCTCGAGCTCACGCGCGACGGCGTCACCTTCCACATCGAGAACACAGTGAGCCTCGCCCGCAAGCCGGCGGTGCGCGAGGATCTCTCGGGCAAGACGCTGCGCTATGCCAAGGGCTACGAGCCGCACGCGATCACGCCGACGTCGCAGACCGAGACGTACGTCTAGAACGGCGCTACGCGCGTGCCGGTTCCCCGCTCGCCGCGGCATCGGCCGGCGAGCTCCCGAAAACCGCCCTGCGCGGATCCACGAACAGCCAGCAGGCGGCTCCCACCAGGAACAGCCCGCCCAACAACCGGAACGGCAGGTTCCAGTCGTGGAACCAGGCGAGCGAGTAACCAATGACCGGCGAGCTCACGATCGCGGCGATCTGCCCGGCGGTGTTCATGGTGGCGCCGACCGTCGCGGAATGTTCGCCGCCGATGTCCACGCAGGTACTCCACGACGGCGCGGTGGTCAGCATGCAGGTGCCGACGGCGAAGGCGATGAGCACGGCCGCGGTGATGGGCTCGTTCGTGGCAGTGGCCGCGAAGATGCACGCGGCGGCGAGCAGGTAGCCGAGCGCCGCGGGCACGCGCCGCCCGGCGGCGAGGCCGTAACGCCGCGCGATCTGGTCCGAGAAGAAGCCGCCGAGGAATTGGGTCACGATGGCGAGCGCCAGCGGCAGGGCCGCGACCTTGCCGAGATCGGCGGCCTTGAATCCGTGGCGTTCGAACAGGTAGGTGGGCAGCCAGGAGATGCAGAAATAGAACATCGCGCAGTTGGGCATGTAGGCCACGCACAGCAGCAGGACGTTGCGCTGGCCTAACAAGCCGCGCCAGAACCGCCAGCCACGCGGGTGCGGCGCCTCGGGTGGCCGGTCGGCCAGGATCAGCGCGCGCTCGGCTTCGTTGGCGGCCGGATGGGTGTTGGGCTCGTCGCGGAACCAGCGCCGCCAGCCGAGGATCCACACGAAGCCGAGGCAGCCGAACGCCACGAGGATGGTGCGCCAGCTCATGTGCACCAGCAGTGGCGGCACGATCGCGGCGGTCACGGCGGCGGAGGCGTACGCGCCCGCGAAGAAAATGCCCTTGGCGGTGCCGCGCGTGCGCCGCGGTATCCAGCGCGACATCACGCGCGCCACGCAGGGCCACGCGCCGGCTTCGCCCGCGCCGAACAGGAAGCGCGCCGACAGCAGCGCCGGATAGCTGCCGGCCGTCGCGGTGGCGAGCGTGAACACCGACCACCAGCTGACGATGCGTGTGAGCACGGACCTCGCCCCGAGCCGGTCGGCCCAGCGAGCGGTCGGGATCTCGAACATCGCGTAGGACAGGCTGAACGCCATGAAGACCCAGCCGACCTGCCTTGGATTGAGCCCGAGCTCCGCGGATATCGTCGGCATCATCGCGCCGATACAGGCCCGGTCGAGATAGGTGACCATGGCGAGGGCCACCAGGAACGCGAGCACCAGGTAACGCGCGCGCGTCGCGCGCTGAGGTTCAATCAAGTTCGGGCCTCCCTTGCGCGAACTGTACCGTTATTTGCAGGAGCGGAAACATTGTCAGTCCCTGCTGACCTGAAATTTACCCGGGCGCAGTGGCCGGGGTGAGCGGCCTTCCGCTGCCGGAACCGCGCGGCCCCATGGTGGACTGAGCATTCATGGCAGCGGCACCGCAGGACCACGACCATCTTTTGCTCCGCCGGGGTGGAGTGGCGGCCACCGTGATCCGCAACAAGGAACGGATCCTCGAGCGCTTCTGCGAGCGTGTACAACGCAGCCTGTACGGCGCGAGCCGCGCCTCTCACCCGGTGCTCATCGACACGCTTCCGGCGCTCATCACGCGCGTCGCGCTCGCGCTGTGCGACGAGCATCTCGAGTACGCCTCCCAGTACTCGAACATAGCCCTGCAGCATGGCAACGAGCGGGCCCGCTTCACGCAGTACTCGCTCGCCGAGGTGATAAGGGAGTACCAGTTCCTGCGCGAGTTGCTGGTCGAGGTGCTGACCGAAGAGGTGACGCCGACGTCGGAGGAATGGCACGTCGTCCATCGTTCGATCGACGAGGCCATGGCCGAGGCGGCGTCCTCGTACGTCCAGGCGCACGACCAGTTCCGCGAGATGTTCACGGCGGCACTGACCCATGATTTTCGCGGGCCGCTTTCCGGGGCGTTGAACCACCTCGAGCTCCTGCGACGCTCCGGGCCGGCCGAGACCGAGGCACACGCGCGCCGCGCCATCCAGAGCCTGCAGCGCATCTCCCGCATGGTCGACCGCCTGCTCGACGTCAGCCGCAGCAACGCTGGCCAGCAACTCGCGCTCGACATCACCGACTGCGAAGTGCGCACGCTGCTCGAGAACGCGACCGCTGACCTCGAGCCGCGCCGGCGCGCGCGAATCCAGCTGCACGACGGCCCGCCGATCAAGGCGCGATGGGACTGCGAGATGATGCAGCGCGCGGTCGAAAACCTGCTCGACAACGCGCTCAAGTACTCACCGCCCGACAGCCCCGTGGCGGTTCGACTGCTGAGCGTGGAGGACCGCGTGCACATCTCGGTCCACAACGAGGGGGAACCGATCGCGAGCGAGGACCAGGAAAAGCTGTTCCAGCCGTTCCAGAGAACCGCAGTCGCGTCTCGCAGCGGCAAGCGTGGCTGGGGACTGGGGCTGGTGCAGGTGCAGGCGATTGCCGAGGCCCACGCCGGGGCGGTGATCCTCGACAGCACGCCTTCGAAGGGCACCACTTTCACGCTCGACGTCGTGCGCGACGCCGGGGTGCGGCCGTGAATCAAGGGGTTATGGTTGTCGTGGTCCCTTCAGGAATCTGCGGGAAAAAGTCTCGCTTTTGCCAGCGGCCGCGGGCAGGCCGGATTGCCGGGGCTGCCATCTGCGGCGACACTTTTGCGCGAATCGTTCCAAACGCGTGCCGAGCGCTCGTCAAGAAGCGCGGGGTCGCAATACCACGGGGTCGATGAAGTGACGTCGAGTTCGATTTTCTACCTGCCTGCAACTTACACAACCTTGTTCCTGCTCGCCGCGAGTCTGCTGCTCGGACTACCGGGCTAACACGGTAGGACTGCACCGTATCGGTCTCTTCCTGCCCCGGCAATTTTCCGAGCCGGGCAACCTTGTTAGCTTGCACCCACCTTGAGGGCTGGCCGGGCGTCTTCCCATGACACTCCTCCCAAGCTACCGCCAACGAGTTGCCCGGAACGTCCCGGCTGGTCTTCAGGGACCAGGTCATTAGCGCCTGAACAGCCACAGGATCAGCGACACGAAGGCGCTGACCAGCAACATCGTGGTGATCGGAAAGAAGAACTTCAGGCCCGGACGGTCTATCACGATGTCTCCGGGCAGCTTGAACAGCGGCAGTGCCGAGAGCGGCTTCCAGAACAGGCCGGCGAGCAGGACCAGGCTCCCGATGACGATGAGCGTGCGATTCATGCGCCGAGCATAGTCCGATGCGTGTCCTGCGGTTAGACTGCGCGCGCCATGAAGAACCGCCCTGTCTTCGCCTCCGCGCTGATGGCTCTTGTCGCGGTCATGGGCCTTGCCGCTTGCGCGCCGTCCAACAAGCCGGAGGCCAACGCTGCACCTCACGCGGCGGCCGGTGAGCCGCTGCCGCAATCCGGCTTCGTCGTCGTCAAGGGCAAGCACTTCGAGCTCGACGGGAAGCCGTATCGTTTCGCCGGCGCCAATCTCTGGTACGGCATGTACCTGGGCTCGCCGGGCGCGACCGGCGATCGGGCGCGGCTCGCGAAAGAACTCGACCAGCTCGCCTCGCAGGGCGTGATGAACCTGCGGGTGCTGGCGGTGTCCGAGGCCAGCACGCTCAAGCGTTCGGTGCGTCCCGTCGTGCTCCAGGGCCCGCGGGAAATCGACGAGACCCTGTGGCAGGGGCTCGACTACCTGCTCGACGAAATGGCGCGGCGTGACATGAAGGCCGTGCTGTACCTCAACAATTTCTGGCAGTGGTCGGGCGGCATGGCGGCCTACCTCAGCTGGACCACGGGCAAGCCCGCCATGGATCCGGACGTCAGCGGAGACTGGAACGGCTTCATGGAGAACTCCGCCTCGTTCTATCGCGACGCGAAGGCGCAGGAGATCTACCGCGACGCGATCCGCAGGCTCATCGAACGCAAGAACAGCGTTAACGGCCGCGTGTACGCGGCGGACCCCACCATCATGGCCTGGCAGCTCGCCAACGAGCCGCGGCCGGGTGCCGACGGCAATACGAAATATTTCCCCGACTTCGGCAAGTGGATAGACGGCACCGCGGGCTACCTCAAGTCGCTGGGCATCCGGCAACTGGTGAGCACGGGCAACGAAGGCTGGATGGGGACCGCGGGTTCACGCGAACTCTACGAGAGCGCGCACCGGTCGCCCAACGTCGACTACCTGACGTTCCACATGTGGGCCCCGAACTGGAGCTGGTTCGATCCGAAGAAGCCCGACGCGACCTTCGACGGCGCGTGGACCCGGATGCAGGACTACCTCGACTGGCACATCGATGCCGCCGACCGGCTGGGCAAGCCCATCGTGCTCGAGGAATTCGGCATCAATCGCGATGGCGGCGCCTTCGACCCGGCGGCGACCACCCGCTACCGCGACCGCTTCTACACGGCTATCTACCAGCTGCTGGCGCGGCGCGCGGCGGCGGGTGATGCGATCGCCGGGTCCAACTTCTGGGCCTGGGGCGGCGCCGGCCGGACGCACAACGCGGATTTCATGTGGAAGGAAGGCGACGGCTTCGTCGGCGATCCGCCGCAGGAGGCGCAGGGCCTGTACTGCGTGTTCGATTCAGACGCGTCGACGATCGCGATCATCGCGGCGCATGCGCGCCTGATTTCGGGGCTGCACTGAGCTTGCCGGTGGTCCAGCGATCGACGGTGTTGCGCAGCGCGGTCAGCGAGAAGGGCTTGGCCAGGTAGTCGTCCATGCCCGCGGCCACGCAGGTCTCGCGGTCGCCGGGCATCGCATTGCCGGTCAGGGCCACGATGGGCACGCGGCGTCCCTCGGGTTCGGACGCACGGATCGCGCGCGCCGCGGCGAGGCCGTCCATCACCGGCATCTGGCAATCCATGAGGATCAGCACCAGCGTGGGATCGCTGGCGTAGCTGACGCCTTCGCGGCCATCGGAGGCCGTGATCACGTCGAAGCCCATCATCTCCAGCATGGTGCGGGCCATCTCCTGGTTGACCAGGTTGTCCTCGACCACCAGCGCGCGTCCGCGCGAGCCCCTGGCCGGCAGCGCGCGCACGCTCATGCTGTGCGCGGCATCCGGGGTGGAAATGGCCTCGAGCAGGTCCGGCGTGCACAGCGGTTTGATCAGCGTGCGCGTCGCACCCGCCAGCGGCCGCACCTCGGCATCCGGCGGCATGAGCACGATGACCTCGATCTGCCGCGCACCTCCGGCCGCGCGCAACGCGGCCACGGCCTGCTCGACGTTTTCGACGCTGCGCGATTCGAGCACCACGCGCACCGAGGTCGCCTGGTTGCCGAGCTGGCGCAGGGCTTCGAGCGCCCGCGGCAGGGAGTCTGCGCCAGCCACGGTCGCGCACTCGCCGGCGAGCGCATCGCGCGCCGCCTCTTCGATGACGGGATGCATGCCGACGACCAGCGCGGCACGTTCGCGCGCGGGCGCGCGCGTCGGCGCGCCCGCGGCGGCCGCTAGCTCGAGCGGGACCGTGAATGAGAAGCGGCTGCCGCGCCCGGGCGCGCTTGCGACCTGCATCGTTCCGCGCATGAGCTCGACCAGCTGCCGACAGATGGCGAGGCCGAGTCCCGTGCCCCCGAAGCGGCGCGTGACGCTGCCGTCGGCCTGCTCGAAGGCGCCGAAGATGCGCTGCTGCTCGTCGGCCGGAATGCCGATGCCGCTGTCGGTCACGGAAAATTCCAGCTGGTTGCGGCTGCCGGCAGGCACCGTGACCGCGACCAGCACCGCGCCCGACTCGGTGAACTTGATGGCGTTGTTGACGAGGTTGCCGAGCACCTGCCGAAGCCGCAGTGCGTCGCCGTGCACGATGGCGGGCACGCCGTGCCCGATGTGCGCGGCGAGATCGATGCGCTTGTCGTGCGCGCGGCCGCTGAACAGGCCGACCACCTGCTCGAGCTCGCGCCGCAATTCGACCGGTCCTTCCGCGAGCTGCAGCTTGCCGGCCTCGGCCTTGGAGAGATCGAGCACGTCATTGATCAGCGTGATCAGCGCCTCGGCGGACGAGCGCAGCGTGCGCACGAAGCGGCGCTGCCGGCTGTCGAGCGCGGTGTTCTCGAGTAGTGAGGCCATGCCGACCACGCCGTTGAGCGGCGTGCGCAGCTCGTGGCTCATGTTGGCGAGGAAACGCGACTTGGCCTGCATGGCCGACTCGGCCTCGTGGCGCGCGCGCTCGAGCATCTCGGCGGTCTTGCGCTGCTCGGTGATGTCGGTGACCACCGAGGCGAAGCCGGTCAGCGTGCCGTCCTCGGCGAACAGCGGCGCCTTGGCGACCAGCACGTTGTAGGTGGTGCCGTCGCCGGCGTGCACCCTGGTTTCGTAGCGGACCGACTTGCGCGTGATGCGCACCTGCTCGTCGGTGTCGATCAGCGAATCGATCGGCGGGCGATTCGGGATCGACTCGAGCTCCTTGCCGACGATGTCTTCGCGCGCTATCCGCATCATCTGTTCCCACGCCGCGTTGACCATGGTCACGCGCCGGTCGGCGTCGCGCATGACGACGGGCATGGGCAGCGTCTCGAGCAGCGCGTTCAGCACGCGCAGTGTGTTGGAGAGCGCGCCCTCGACCTGCTTGCGCTCAGTGATGGCGGCGTGCGTGCCGGTCATGCGCGTGGGCTTGCCGCTGGCATCACGCTCGGTGATGCTGCCGCAGGTTTCGATCCATACCCAGCGGCCATCGGCGTGCCGCGTGCGATAGACCGCCCGCAGCGCGGGCGCACGCCCCTCGAGCACCGCGCGCACGGCGACGCCAAATGACTCGAGGTCGTCGGGGTGGCAGCCGGTCCGCAACTGCCCGACGTCGAAGACATTGGCCTCGGTGCCCAGGCCGAGAAACTCGCAGGAGATCCGGTCGGCGAAGATCCGGTTGGTGGTGAGGTCCCAGTCCCAGAGCCCGAGGTTGCTCGCCGCCAATGCCGCCCGCAGGCGCGCGTCGCTGATCTCGTGGTGTTTGTCAGGCTCTGGACTCATGTGCGGGGCGCCTTGCGGGCGCTCGACTCCTTTATCCGGTGTCGGCAATGGCGGGGAAAACTGTTGTGGGGGAATTCCCCGGCCACTTCCGGCCTGGAAGGAGTGTGGACCGATTCACACCGCCGTGAAACAGGCAAATCCCCAGTACCCGGCCTGGGTACCGCTCGGGAAGTCGCGGCGGGCCTGGGCGGCACTGCCGGCACCCGCAGGCCGGCGAAGTCCGCGAACTATGCCCGGAGCCTCGCGGCGGAGGCGGGCGGGGCGGGCGAGGCGGGCAGCCCGGCGCCGGTGCGCGGCAGGCTAGCTACTCGACCTTGAAGGCGATGACCGTGTTCCGGAAGAACGTCGGCACGTACAGCGTCTTCGTGGCCGGGTCCCAGCCCGTGTCGGCGGTGTTGATCTTGTCGGTCTTGCCGTCGAACACCAGGTCCTTGGAACCATCGGCGCCGACGTACCACACGGCGCCGCCCCACGCGGTCACGGTGAAGTCGTCGCTGCCGGTGACGTTCTCGAGCCCGTCGACTCCGCCCTGCATGCCCTCGGCGATCCGCTTCAGCGACTTGTCGGGCTCGACGCGGCTCAGGCTGTTGTCGTCGAGCACGTACATCGCGCCGTTGTGAATGAACAGGCCGTTCGGGCCTTTCAGCACCTTCTCGTCCAGCCACACGCTGACGTTGTGACCCTGCACTTCGTAGATCTTTCGTCCCTTCGAATCGGAGACGTACAGGGTGCCGTGGTCGTTGACGAGATCGTTGAGCTGCTGGCTGTCCGGGATCGCGACCTTGCTCATGATCGTGGCCGTCTTGACGTCGATCGACACGATGCCGCCCGCGTCGGCGGCGTACAGCGTCTCGCCGTCGTCCGACAGGGCCAGGCCCTTCGGGCAGTCGAGACCCTTGACCCACTCGGCCGCGATGACTTTGCCGTCGAGCCCCACCTTGGCGATCGAACCCTTGCCGTCCGCGGCCCATGGCTCTCCGTCGATGTTGGAGACGTACAGCACCTTGCGCGCGGCGTCGAAACGCACGGACTCCGGCGTCTTGAGCCTGGCGTCGGACTCCCAGACCCTGGTCACCTTGTGGATGGCCTGGGCCTGCGCCGCGCCTGCGAGCAGCAGTGCGCCCAGAGTCACGAGTGTGTTCTTCATGTCACGTCCTCGGCGGAAGGGACGCGAAGTATAGGCCGCCGCGGGCGCGGCTCGCCAGACGAGCACCCGACCGCCTATGCTCCCGCCATGCCAGCCAGGACCCTGTTTCCCACCCGCATCTACACCGCGAAGCTCACGCCGCGGGCCGCCGACACGTTGAATGCCCGGCTGCTGCGCGAGTGCCGCCAGCTGGCGCTCGACGACGGCGCCGGCCGCGCCTGGTCGAGGACTAACTATCCGGGCGGCTACACCTCGTACAGCTCCGCGTCACGCATGCACCAGATGTCCCCGACATTCGCGCAGCTGCAGAAGCGCATCGACGCGCACGTGCGGCGCTTCGCCAACTCCCTGGACTTCGACCTCACCGGGCGCGGGCTCGAGATGACGGACTGCTGGGTCAACGTGATGGCGCGCCACGTGGTGCACGGCCTGCACCTGCACCCGCTCGCCAGCATCAGCGGCACCTACTATGTGCGCACGCCGCGGGGTTGTTCGGGCCTGAAGTTCGAGGACCCGCGCCTCGATCGCTACATGGCCGCGCCGCCGCGCAAAGAGCGGGCGCGCCGCGAAAACCAGCTGTGGGTCACCTTGCCCGCCGAGCAGGGCACGCTGGTGCTGTTCGAGAGCTGGTTGCGCCATGAGGTGGCGCCGAACCCGACCGAGACCGAGCGCATCTCGGTGTCGTTCAACTACTCGTGGTTTTAGGACCGGGTGGTTCCAGGACCCGCTGGCGCTAGCTCAGCATGTCGCCGACGGTACGGAAGGCGCGCACCCAGACTTCGTTGTCGGTCACGCCGACGAACACCAGCCCGGTGATCGCGCCGTCGAGATGCGCATCGTGGTTGATGCCGTCGCGCGCGTTCCTGGACGCCCACCAGGTGTAGCCGAGATAGCCGAAGGCGAACAACACCGCCGGGATCGGCAGCGCGAAGTACAGGTAGATCACGTTCGTCGGGTAGTACACGATGTACGCGAACAGCACCGCGAGGATCGCGCCGGAGGCGCCGAGCGAACGGTACTCGGGATTGTTGCGCTGCTTGTAGACGGTGCCCAGGCTGCTGACCACCAGGCCGATGAAATACAGCGCGATGAAGCGCCCGGTGCCGATGCGCCACTCGAGCCCCGGCCCGAAGAAGTACAGCGTCAGCCCGTTGAAGAACAGGTGGCCGAAGTCCTTGTGCACGAAGCCGCAGGTGATCAACGTCGAATAGGCGCGGTCGCGGAGCAGGTAGTAAGGCCTGAGCAGGTTGCGCTCGATGATGCCCGGCGCGTGCATGAGGCCGAGGGCGCTGATGACCACGATCAGGCCGAGTATCGAAAGAGCCGCGGGCGTACGGTCGAAGTTCATCGTGGGGCCGCCTGCAGGTAGCCGCGGTCCTGCAGCCAGTCGGCGAGCCGCGCCGGCCAGTTGCGGATGCTGACGTACCCGGAGCGCTGGCCCATGTTGAAGGCGTGCTTGCCCTGCGCGTAGATGTGCGTCTCGAGCGATGCGCCGGCTTCGTGGTACTTGCGCGTGAGGTCGAACAGCACGTTGGCGACGTACTCGTCGTCGGCCGCGCCCACCAGGAAGGCGGGCGGGGCGTCGCGCGCGATCTTGTCGGGAATTCCGAGCGGGCCGGGATAAACCAGGATCTGGAAGTCCGGCCGCGCGCTCACGCGTTCGACCGGGTCCCGCGAATTCGCGTCGCCGCCGCCCGGTGGATAGGCGACCAGGGCGGCGACTTCACCGCCCGCCGACCAGCCCATGACGCCGATTCGCTGCGGATCGATGCCCCATTCGCCCGCGCGCGACCGCACGGTGCGCATCGCGCGGCGGATGTCCTCGGCGGTGTTGTCGATGGTGTACTTCGAGCCCGGCTCGCGGAACAGGCGGTATTTCAGCGCGAATGCGGTGACCCCGAGGCTTGCAAGGTATTGCGCGGGCTCGACGCCCTCCGGGTCGAACACCAGCTCGCGATGTCCGCCGCCGGCCGCGACGACCACCGCGGTGCCGTTGGCCTTGCCCTTCTCCGGCAGGAAAACGGTCAGCGACGGGTTGTGGATGTTCTTGTACCACCAGTCCTTGTGCTGCTCGGGCTCGTCGCGGCGCGCTTCGAAACCGGGCGCGCCCTTCTCCCACAGCGGGATGACCTGCTGCGCCTGCGCGCAGATTGAAGCGGACAGTGCGAGCACGAAGCACGCGATAGTTTGCCGTGGCATGGCGCGCAAGATGCCATACCGCGCGGGCGGTGGGTTAATTCTTCGGCGGGAACTGGTAACCGCGCGCACCGGAACCGCTGCAGCGATCCACTGGCGTCGACCTCATGCCATGAGGCGCGTCGAGCAGCCGATCGATGTTGCGGGCGAGATCGGTGGAGGCACCCTCGGACGCATCGACATCCGTGAGCCACACCTGCTGGCCGCGGCGCGCGAAGGTGAATTGCTGGAACACGCGCACCGGTCCGTTGGGACCCTGGGCCACGTCCTCGAGCACCAGGCGCCACTGGTCGTCGTTGTCCTCGTCAGGCCTGCTCCAGGTGCGCACGGCCGCGCGGTTCACGCCGTTGGCGATGAGCACCGTGCTGAGCGCATAGCAGGTCCCGGTGTGTTCGGTGTCGGCCGCGGCCAGCTCGAGATCGGTGAAGGCGCGCGACGGCGTGTCGTTCGAGACCATGAACTTGTACGCCGCGAAGCCACCGGCCATCACCAGCAGCATCGCCGGTCCGGCGAGAGCCCTCATGCCCAGTCCCGCGAATCAGTCATAGGGCAGCTGGATGTGATCCTTGCCGGTGAGCGACTGGTGCGCTTCGGTGCGCGTGCTCAGGAAGCGCAGGTCGCCATCCTCGAGACCCACCACCGACTCGTCGCGCGATTCGACGATCTGCCATCGGCTGAAGTCGTCCGGGGTCTTGGGCTGGATGTCGGGCTCGTAGTACGGCAGCGTCTCGACGTAGACGGCGGTGACCGTCGCCGTGCGCCGGTCGAGCGCCATGTGCACGTCGAGCGATTTGCGTTCGAGCCGGTACTGGCGCAGCCGCGAGAACTGGCCGGCCTGCTGGCAATAGAGTTTGCGCGTCATCTCCAGGTGGCTCGGCGCGCGGCCCTCATGGCCGTGGAAGATCACGTCGAGCGTGAAGTCCTTGCCGCGCAGTTCGCAGATCTCGGGCGCGAAGCGCTTGCGCGCGGCCGCGTCGGCTTGGTCGATGAATTCGGCGACCTGCTGGCGCGTGATTTCGCGCGAACAGCCGGCGAGCACCGCGCAAGCGGCGAGCAGTGCGGGGAGCCATGAGGGTGGACGCATCGCGCGGCAGTCTAGCTACCGCGTCGCCAGGGAAGATGGTGACATTCCTCATTTCGTCGAAACAATTGGATGACCACCGCCGCGGCGGCGTCCTCCGCCGTGGTGCGACGCGCCCGGGAATAAAAAAAGCCCCGCAGTGCGGGGCTTGTTAGTTTGTCGTCGTCGACTTAGGTAATCGCTGTCAGCCGAGCAAGTCGACTACACGGACGAAAAATTCGTTTCGGCTGGGACGTTGGTTGCCTTTCGGCCTCCGGCTAATCACGCAAGCCCGCGTGTCGATCCACGCTTTCGTCGCCCCCGCCAGTAGCCGTAAACAGCTACCGACTGGACCCGTGTCCGTGAGCAAATCCTATGTTTCTATATCGTCGAAACCGTTGTGTTCTCCACGCATCAATCACTGATGCACCGCAGGACACTAACAACCATCAACCGACTCAAACTTGCCGCTCGACCCTAGCGAATCAGCTACTTGGCATCGCAGCGCCGGCCGTGTACGGCCCGGATCATACGCTGAATCCCGCACGCCACAATGTCTCAATGGCGCGACATTTACGACTTTCAGTGAAATTTATCGGCCGGAGTCGCGTCGGCTGGATGTGACGCGCCGCGCGATTCGGCATCAGCGCGTCAGACGAACGGAAAATATCGCGCCCGAGTCGTCCGGACGATTGGACGCACGGGCACTCCCGCCGTGGAACTCGGCGATGAGGCGCACGATGTACAGGCCTAGCCCGAAGTGCGGGCGCAGCCGGCCCTGTGGCGTGTCCGCCTCGGCCCGGTACTGCCACAGCGACTCGAACAGGCGTGTGGACGCCTCGGGCGGCAGCGGTGGGCCAGGATTGGCCACGGAGATCTCGGCGTGCGTGTCGTCGGCGGCCAGAGTGACGGAGATCGTGGCGCCATCCGCGCTGAAATCGACGGCATTGTCCACGAGCTTGTCGAGCATCTGCACGACGAGGTCGGGCGCGCCCGTCATCTCGACGGGAACGTCGGGCGCCTGCAGGGCAAAACGGCGGTTCGGGAAGGCCGCGCCATAGGCCGCCACGGTGGTGCGCACCAGCGCCGCCAGGTCGAAACGCTGCCGCTCACTGTGGGTGATGGCTTCTTCGACCCGGGTAGCGGCACCCATGGCAGTCAGGATGGCCGACAAGCGCTCGCTGCCCTCGCGGGCGCGGGAAATGTACACACGGCCATTGTCGCTGTTCGGCTCGGATTCCAGGTTTTCCAGGGACGACCGGATGATGGTGAGCGGGGTGCGGATCTCGTGCGCCAGCTTGCCGGCGAGGGTGCGCAGGTACCCGGTGTACTCGTCCAGCCGGCCGAGCAACGAGGAGAAGCTGCGCGACAGGTCGCCGAGCTCGTCGGGGGCGGTCGACTCCGGCAGGACGCGCGCCACGCTGCCTTCGCGGCTCAGGGCCGTCTCGGCGGCGGCGCCCAGCCGAGAAATGCGCAGGGTCATCCGGCCGGCGAACCAGAATGCCGCGCCCACCGCGAACAGGGTGGCGAACAGCGTGAGATTCAGCAGCCGCGTGAGCGCACGGTCGCGCAGCGTGAGCCAGCGGTCGGCGGTTTGCGCAAGCTGGATCACGCCGAGCACCTGCTTGCCATCGGCCGAGAAGATCGGTGCGGCCGCCGCGACGATCACGCTGTTTTCATAGCGTCCGGCGAACAGCGCCGTGTCGGGCTTGCCGCGCGCCGCCCGGGCGGTCAGCGCCTGCGCCGCCGATTCGCGCTCGGCCTGCGAGACGCCGCGCGGCACCGCGCCGCCATCGAGGAACAGCCGGTACATGCGCGGCAGGAAGCCACGCATGCGGGTGTAGTCACCGGGCAGGGCGGGAGCGTCGAGGCGGGTCAGGATCGCTCCGGAACTCGAGGCGACGGTCAATTCCACGCCCGGCTGCGAGAACTGCCGCAAGTGGTCGTTGAGGTCGGGCGAGGCGGCGATCAGCCGGCCGGTGGCGCGCAGGTCCGAGGCGTCGAGCGTGCCGTAACTGGTGCGCGGGCCGCCGCGCTTGCCGCGATCGTCGATGAGCACGCCCAGGTGCTGGCCGACCATGGACAGCGGGACGCTGATTTCCAGGACCCAGCCGTCGCGCGAGCGCTGCCACACGCCGCCGATGCGCGGCTCCTCCACCGCGGCTTCGCGGCCGTATTCCATGGTTTCGATGCGCCGTCCGCGCACCGGGCCGGGGCCGGTGCTGGCGAAGAACAGGCGCTGCTGGCCGCCGCGCTTGTCGTCGAAGGCCAGCCAGACGCGGTCGCCCATGGTGGCCGGGTCGAGCGGCGTGATGTCCGAACCGTCGAATACCCAGCGCTCGTCGTGCACCAGCAGCGCGAGATAGAGCCAGCGCTCGTGCGTGGCCGCGAGCAGCCGCAGGCCGTCGTTCTGCGGGCCCGCCACGCGCACGAGGTTGCGCGCATCGGGATCCCACTCGTCGGCGCGCCCATCGATCAGCGGCTCGCCCGACAGCACCACCGGGGTGATGTCGCGCGGATTGCTGGCCTCGGAGCCGGGCAGTGAATCGGCGCGGAACAGCAGTTCCTGGCGGCCTTTCAGCGACCCGGCAATCGTGGTGGTCACCGCCAGCAGCGACTGCTGCTCGCTCTCGCGCAGCACGGTTTCCATCTCGCGCGCGTACTGGCACCCGGCCCACGGCAGCGCCAGCGTGGTCAGTGCCAGCGCCAGTAGTTTGGTGCGCAGGCGGAAGCCGGAGATCGGCCCGGTCTTCAGCAGTTCGAGGATGCGGGCCACGCGCGGCTCACTCGACCCAGCGATATCCCATGCCATACACCGTGTGCACGGCGTCGAACTTCTCGTCGACCGCCAGGAACTTGCGGCGGATGCGCTTGATGTGCGAGGTGATCGTGTTGTCGTCGAGCACCACGTTCGCGGCGTCCATGAGCTGCTGGCGGTTCTTCACGTGGCCGGGATGCCTGGTGAGCGCGTACACGATCCAGAACTCGGTCAGCGACAGCAGCACCACCTGGCCGTTCCATTCCACCGACATGCGCTCGCTGTCGAGGGTCAGCGCGCCGCGGCGCACGACCTGCTTTTCCTCGGTCGGGCGGCGCAATGCATCGACGCGGCGGAACAGCGCATTGACCCGCGCGATCAGGTGCGCGAGCGACAGGTCCTTGGTCAGGAAGTCGTCGGCGCCGAGGCGCAGGCCCGAAACCGCGTCGAGCTCGCTGTCCCTCGCGGTGAGGAAAATGATCGGCAGCTCGGCCGAGAGTCCGCGCAGCTCGCGGCACAGCTCGAAGCCACCCTCGGGCTCGTCCTCGAGCGAGATGTCGATGACCGCGAGGTCCGGCAGGCGCGCGGCAAAGGCGGCCATGGCCTCGCGGCGATTGGGATAGCCGCGCACCGCGTAGCCTTCGCGCGCGAAGGCGGCGGCGTAATTGTCACGGATGGCGCGCTCGTCCTCGACGATGGCGATGGTCTTCTTCATGGCGGGGCCTGCTTCATGGGCCGCAATTCTAGAGGAGCGCTGGGGCGCCGTCCGAAGCGGCCACATTTGGTCACTTTCCGGCGGCGTCGCGCCACGAAGGCATCACGGCCACGCCGGTCCCCGCGAGCGAAATGTCCTCAGCCAGGCGAGGAGAGCGTCATGAGCGAGGACCGGAAGATGGATGAAACATATCGCGGACTGCAGTTCGGGCCGGTGCCCGGCGAGCGCTGGCGCCGCTTCTTCGAGCGCGTCGGGACGCGCGGCAATGACTTTCCCGTGCGCTTGTCACGCGCACGCTTCGTGTACCTGCATCGGCGCGAGGTCGGCGCGCACTGGTTGCCGCTATGAGCGACGAGCAGGAACAGGCCTTCTGGCCGTGGTTCGCGGTGTGCGTGCTGATCCTGTGCTGGGCGGCGGAGGCGACGATGTGTGCGGCGCGCGGCTTCTGAGGCACCGAGCTAGTCGGGCACCGGGCTGACGCCGAGCTTCTGCACGCGGGCGCGCTGCGCCGCGGCCAGCACCTGGGCCACGCGCTCGTACGGCGCACGCTTGTCCGGAACGATCATGAGCGACGGCGGGTTCTCCAGCACCGCGATCGATGCGAAGCGGGGTGCGAGTTCGTCGAGCGATGCGAGATAGGTGCCGTTCCAGTAGACGTCGCCGTCCCAGCCGACATCGAGATACACCGTGGAGGGTGGCGGCTGCGGGCCGCCGTGTGGCAAATTGAGTTTCACCATGTGCGTGGCGATCGGCAGCGTGAAGATCAACATTGTCAGCAGCACCAGGAGCACGTCGATCAAGGGAGTCGCATTCATCTGCGGCTCGGCCTGCGTGGATGAAGCGGACATGAGGCACCTCCTCCTGGACCAAACGCAGCGCGCGTGCGCGCGGGGTTGGCACGGGTACCCGGCATGAGGGCGGATCCGCGCTTCAAGCCGTTGCCGCCCGAACCCGCGACGCTGCTGAGCGAGGGCCGCCTGGGCGATGCCATTCGCGTGCTGCGCAAATCCGAGCACATCAGCCAGCGGCAGGCGAAGAAGTGGATCGACTGGCACATCGGGCAGGATCCGATGCTCGGCGCGCAACTCGAAGCGCAGCGCCGCGCGGCGGGCCGCAGGTTCTTCTTCTGGTTCCTGGTGGCCGACGTGCTCGTCGCCGCGGCCGTCATCTATTACCTGCTCTACCTGAAGCGCTGATTCGCCAGCCGGAGATCGTTGGATGCTGCTGATCGGAATGTTCGATTCGCCTTTCGTGCGCCGTGTCGCCATCACCATGAAACTGCTCGACATGCCTTTCGAGCATGCCAACTGGTCGGTGGGCCGCGACTTCGATCGCATCCGCGAATACAACCCGCTGGGGCGCGTGCCGACGCTGGTGATCGATGAAGGCGAGCGGCTCATGGAATCGGCCGCGATCCTCGATTACCTGGACGAACGCGCCGGGCCGTCGCGCGCCCTGCTGCCGCCGTCGGGCCCGGAGCGTCGCCAGGCGCTGAACCTCATGGCCATGGCCACCGGCGCCGCGGAGAAGGGCGTGGCGCAGGTCTACGAGCGGGCTTTTCGGCCGGAAGAAAAGCGCCACCAGCCCTGGGTGGATCGCTGCCGGTTGCAGATGAGCGCATCGCTGGGCGCGATCGATCGGCACCTGGGGGAGCGTGGCGTGTCGCAGTGGCTGGTGGGCAAGCGCATGACGCAGGCGGACATCACCGCCGTGTGCGTGTTCACCTTTCTCAACGACACGCTGCGCGTCGCCGCCGACGCCATCATGTACCAGTCGCTCGCAACGCTCGCGCGGCGCTGCGAATCGCTGCCGGCATTCCAGGAAACCCGCGTCCCGTTCCTGGTCCCGAATAGTTAGGTCACGAACCTGCCGGCGAGGAGACGGTGCCGGAGCATGCATTCCGGCATAACTCACGGCGCCTGGGTTATGCCGGAATGCATGCTCCGGCACCGTCTTGGCGGCCCTAAAAAGCGTTGATCCCGGTCAGCTCGCGGCCGATGGTGAGCTGATGGATCGTTTCGGTGCCTTCGTACGTGATCACGCTCTCCAGGTTGAGCGCGTGGCGGATGGGCACGTACTCGGCGCTGATGCCCGCGCCGCCCAGCATGTCGCGCGCGTCGCGCGCGATGTCGAGTGCCATGCGGCAGTTGTTCCATTTCGCCAGTGAGACCTGCGGCGGCTGCATCTTTCCCTGGTCCTTGAGCCGGCCCAGCTGGTGGCTCAACAGCTGCGCGGTGGTGATCCGGCGCGCCATGTCGGCGAGACGCAGCTGGATGGCTTGCGTCGCGGCCAGGGGCCGCCCGAACAGCTCGCGCGATTTCGTGTAGTCGACGAGCTGCGCCAGGCAGGCCTGCGCGGCGCCGATGACGCCCCAGGTGATCCCGTAGCGCGCCTGTGTCAGGCACGACAGTGGGCCCTTCAATCCTTTCACGTGCGGCAGCAGGTTCGCCTCCGGAACGACCACGTTGTCGAAGAACAGCGCCGAGGTCACCGACGCGCGCAACGAGAACTTGCGCTCGATCTCCGGCGCCAAGAATCCCTTCATGCCCTTCTCGACGATGAAGCCGCGGATGCCCTCGTCGGTCATCGCCCAGCAGATGCACAAGTCGGCGATCGCGCCGTTGGTGATCCACATCTTTGCGCCGTTGATGATCCAGTCGCCGCCCTTCCTCACGGCGCGCGTCTTCATGTTCGCGGGGTCGGACCCGCCATGCGGCTCGGTCAACCCGAAGCAACCGATCTTGCGACCCTTGGCCATGTCGGGCAGCCAGCGCTGCTTCTGCTCTTCACTGCCAAAGGCATGGATCGGGTACATGCACAGCGAGCTCTGCACCGACACGAAGCTGCGGATGCCCGAGTCGCCGCGCTCGAGTTCCTGGCAGATCAGCCCATACGAGACGGCATTGAGCCCGGCGCAGTCGTAGCCCTGGATCGACGAGCCTAACAACCCGAGCTCGGCGATCTCCGGGATCAGGTCGCGCGGAAAGTGATGCTTCTCGAAGCATTCCTGGATGACGGGCAGGACCTTCTCGTCGACGAAGCGGCCGACGGCGTCCTGCACCGCTCGTTCGTCCTCGGTGAGCAATCCGCGGACGTCATAGAGATCGAGTGGATTCAGCATCGCGCGATAATGGGGTCAGACCCCATTTCCTAGCAAATGGGGTCTGACCCCATTTTCGCGAGCCCATTTTCGCGAGCATGGCGACGTGGCCACGCCGCCGCGCCTGCGTGGATCAACACGGTCCGGCCGGGCTGGATTCGCGCACGCAGTCCTCCGGATGCAGCACGTCCGGTGCGCCGTATTCGCGCAGCACCATGGCGCGCATGGTTTCAGTACGCGAGGCCGAGCCGCCGGTACACGTGCGAGACCAGCCAGATCGGGCCGATCATCAGGAACTGCACGTCCTTGAAGAACGACGGCCGCTTGCCTTCGATGGAGTGGCCGATGAATTGCCCGATCCAGGCGACGACGAACACCGCCACGCAGATCTGCCACAGTGGCCAGGGCAGGGTGTCGAGCCATCTGACGACGAACAGCAGCGCCACCAGGCACAGCGTGGCGCCGGCCGCGAGCGCGGGCGACAGGAAGAAGTAGTAGGTCACCGCGAGCGCGACGCCGATGGTCGCCCAGTTGACCCAGGGCGATGCCTCGCCAAACGCCGCTGGCACGGGGATCGACCACAGTAGTCCGATCACCGTCATTACGATGGCAGGCACGCAGATCCAGTGCAGCAGCTCGTTGGTGGAGTTCTGGTGGCTCGAACCGTATTCGTCCAGCCATTGGTGCATGGTGCGCATGGCGAGGAACGCTACGCCGCGGCCTGTCGCGTTTCAAGATTGGTTCTTTCGAGTCGGCCTCTGCAAGAATGCGTCCCCATGACGGTGACGTCGAAGATCATGCGGTGGGTATCGCGCAGCGGAATCCTCCCCGATGCACGCCTGTTAGAGCTGTATCCGCCATTCCGACCGATGCGCATCAAGGTGCTGGAGATCGCCGAGGGTTGGCGCAGCGTGCGCATCCTGCTGCCGCTCAACGCCATGTCGCGCAACCCGGGCGGCGTGATGTTTGGCGGTTACCAGGCGGCGCTCGCGGACCCGATCGCGGCATTGGCCTGCGCGCGGGTTTTTCCGGGTTATTCGGTGTGGACGCGCGCCATGAATATCTCGTTCGATCACGGCGGAAATTCCGACCTGGAGATGCGATTTTCTCTTACGCCCGAACAAGAGTCGGTCGTTAGGATCGAACTCGAGCGCGAGGGTCGCTCGACGCCGACTTTCGAGTACGGCTATTTCCGCAAGGATGGGGTGCGCTGCACGATGATTCGCAATACCGTTGCGATTCGTCCGCGTGGCTATACGCGTGCGACCTCGCCGCCAGCTTCCCCCGAAGCTGTCGACTGAGAACTGGCGCACAGAAAAGCAGGTTCATTCGGCGTTCAGATGCGGGCCGCCAAGATGCCCCGCAAGGAGGATGAATGATGAAGTCATCGAATTTTGTTCGCAGCGGCCTGCTGGCCACCTTGATTGCGACCGGCACGGCGCTGATCGCCGCGGGTTGCACCACCACCGACGCCTACACGGGCGAGAAGAAGGTGAACAACGCGTCCAAGGGCGCGGGCATCGGCGCCCTCGCGGGTGCCGCCATCGGCGCACTGACCGGCGACAATTCCAAGGAGCGTCGTGAACGCGCGCTCATCGGGGCCGGCGTCGGCGCACTGACGGGCGCGGGTGTGGGCGCGTACATGGACAAGCAGGAGGCGAAGCTGCGCGCACAGCTGCAGGGCACCGGCGTGTCGGTCACGCGCAATGGCAACGACCTCATCCTCAACATGCCCGGCAACATCACCTTCAAGACCGCGAGCGCGGACCTGAACGCGAGCTTCTACAAGGTGCTGGATTCGGTGAGCCTGGTGCTGAAGGAATTCGACAAGACGCTGATCGACGTCGAAGGCCATACCGACAGCGACGGCGCGGAAGACTACAACCAGCAGCTCTCGCTCAACCGTGCGAACTCGGTGGGCTCGTACCTGCAGTCGCACGGCGTGAACCAGCAGCGCATCGTCGCGGTGGGTGCCGGCGAGACGCGGCCCATTGCTCCCAATACCACCGCCGCGGGCAAGCAGCAGAACCGCCGCGTGGAGTTGAAGCTACAGCCCATCGTGCGCGGCTGATACGACTGATCCCGCCGCGCACAAGGCGGCGGACCCCACCGGTCCGCCGCCTTTTTTGATCCCCACGGGTTTCACTCCTGAAACAATTGATCTTTGGCGGGCGCCGAGTGCTCCGGATCCGGCATGGATGCAGTCGAGCTCCGGACTCGCGCGTGATGCGGGGGGCAATAAAAAACCCCGGCGGGTCGCGCCGGGGTCGATGAATGGAAGTCCGAAGCCGAGCGGCTCACACCCCGACCATCAGGCCTCGCAGTTTCTTGATGGCATTCGCCTCGATCTGGCGCACTCGCTCGGCGGACACGCCGTACTTCCCGGCGAGGTCATGCAGCGTCGCGCTCGCTTCGCCGGTCCAGCGGCTGACCAGGATGTCGCGGGCACGCGGATCGAGCGTCTTCATGGCCGCGGCCAACCGGTCGCCGGTGGTGTCTTCCCACTCGGCGTTTTCCACCTGCAGGGCCGGGTCCGCGTCCGGCGCGGGTAGATAGGCGGCCGGGGAGTAGGTCTCGTCACCGTCCTCGCTGCCGGTATCCGGCACCGGGTCGAAGGACAGGTCGCGCGCCGCGAGGCGCTTTTCCATCTCGGTGACTTCTTGCGGCGAGACATTGAGGTCGCGCGCCACGGCGAGAGTCTCCTCGGCGGACAGCCAGGCGAGGTTCTTCTTCAGCTTGCGCAGGTTGAAGAACAGCTTGCGCTGCGCCTTGGTGGTGGCGACCTTGACCAGTCGCCAGTTGCGCAGCACGTATTCGTGGATTTCGGCACGGATCCAGTGGACCGCGAACGACACCAGGCGCACGCCGACGTTCGGGTCGAAGCGCTTGACCGCCTTCATGAGGCCGACGTTGCCCTCCTGGACCACGTCTCCGAGTGGCAGGCCGTAACCCGCGTAGCCGCGAGCGATGTGCACGACGAAGCGCAGGTGCGAGAGCACGAGCTGACGCGCGGCTTCGAGATCACCTTCGTCCCGGAAGCGCCGGGCGAGAACGGCCTCATCCTCGCGCGACAGCACGGGGATGCGGCTCACCTTGTCCATGTAGGCGTCGAAACTGCCGACCGGGCCGGCGAGGACGTCATGGCTACGGGCGACGAGTGCAGTGGCAGTGGGCGCAATGGCGGTCATCGTTACGAACCTCCTTGGGCGATCTGCTGGGTCTTTCCGGTGGGTCGAAATACTAGCAGTCGGGCGATTAGAGTGCTAAAGGCCCCATCAGTTCCATCCCCCGGAGGAGAGACCATAACTCTAAGTTATTGATCTAGAACGGCAGCGCTTCAGGCGCGGGGTTCGATCTGGCGCAGGTGCCGGCCGGTGGAGATCAGCGCGCCGAACCAGCCCAGGGCGGCACCCACGCCGGCAAGGATTCCCAATCCCCGGGGGCCCAGGCCCGCCATCCGGAAACTCCCCCCGTATTGTGCCGACAGCTCGCGCACCGCCTGGTCGAGATAGGTCATGCCCCCGAAGACGATCAGGGCGGCCAGGAGTGCCCCTCCCAGACCATAGAACAGCCCGGTGTACAGGAACGGTCGCCGAACGAAGGCGTTGGAGCCGCCGACCAGCTTGGTTACTTCGATCTCCGGCCGGCGCTGCTGGATTTCGAGCCGGATGGTGTTGCCGATCACGGCCAGGACGCCAAGTCCGAGTACCGCGATCACCACCCACAGCGTGCGCCGGATCACCTCGAGCAGCGAATGCAGCCGGCGGACCCAGTCGAGATCGAGCTGCACGATTTCGACCTCGGGAAAGGCCGTGAAGTAGCGTCGCAAGGACTCGACCTCCGCGGGCCCGCTGGCCGCGCGCGTGGGCCGTACCGTGAGGTGGTGCGGCAGCGGGTTGTCCTTGAGCGCCGCCAGCGCGTCGCCGAACCCTGAAGTGGTCTTGAACTCCTCGAGCGCCTGGTCCGCGGTGGTCACCGTGACCGATTGGATTTCAGAGCGCGCGCGTGCGCCCGTGGCGATCTGTTGCACGCGCTCGATCGGCGTGCCGATCTTGAAATGCACGGTGAAATCAACCGCGCTGCCGAGATCGCCCGTCGCCGCACGCAGGTTGGCGACCACCAGCGCAAGGCCCGCGGGCAACGCCAGTGCCACGCCGATCACCATCAGCGTGAGCAACGTCGCGAGCGGCGCGCGCGCGAGCCGGCCGAGCGAGCCGAACAGCGCCTGCAAATGCCGGGTTCCGTAGGAGGAGACCGCGCCGCTCATTCGAGCCTGATGTTCGGCAGGTCGGCGAGCCGCGGCGCCTGCGCCGTCATGCGCGCCGCGGCGGCGGCGTGCAAGGTGTCCGAGCCGATGCGGCCGCCGTCCAGCACGATCTCGCGCTCGCCGAAGGTCTCCACCAGGTGCGGATCGTGCGACGCGATGATCACGGTGACTCCGACTTCCTGGAAGCGCTTGAACACCAGCATGACTTCGACGGCCAGCGCCGGATCGAGGTTGCCGGTGGGCTCATCGGCGATCAGCAGCTGCGGCTTGCTGATCACCGCGCGCGCGATACCGACGCGCTGCTGTTCGCCCACCGACAGCTCCAGCGGCAGGGATCGCTCGCGGCCTAACAAGCCAACCTGGTCGAGCGCGGCACGCACGCGCCGGTCCACTTCCTTGAACGGCGTGCCCGCGACCACCAGCGGCAGCGCCACGTTGTCGTACACCGGGCGGTCGACCAGCAGCTTGTGATCCTGGAACACCACGCCGATAGCGCGGCGATAGGCGGGAATCCTGCTGGCTTTGAGCTTGCCGGTGTTGTGGCCGTTGACCGTCACCGTGCCGCGCGTCGGCCGTTCGAGCAACGCGATCAGCTTGAGTACCGAGCTCTTGCCGGCGCCGGAGCGGCCGGTCAGGAACACGAACTCGCCCGGCTGGATGGCGAACGAAACGCCGGCCAGCCCTTCGCGGCCGTTCGGATAGCGCTTGGCGACGTTGTCGAACGAAATCATGGCGCGCAGTCTAGCGCGAGCCCTTCTCGTTGCCTTGGCCGTTGCCCGACACCAGCGCGGCGGCGAAGGCGCGGGCGTCGAATTCGCCGAAATCCTCGGCCTGTTCGCCGACCCCGATGAAGCGGATGGGAATCCCCAGCTTGCGCGCGATCGCAATCACGATGCCGCCCTTGGCGGTGCCGTCGAGCTTGGTGAGCACCAGGCCCGTGACGCCGACGGCCTGGTGGAACTGCGTCGCCTGGGTGAGCGCGTTCTGTCCCTGGTTGGCGTCGAGCACCAGCAGCACCTCGTGCGGCGCCGAGGGCTCGACGCGCTGGATGACGCGTTTGACCTTCTTGAGCTCATCCATGAGGTGCGATTGGCTGTGCAGCCGTCCCGCGGTGTCGATGATGACCACATCGGCGCGGCGCGAGCGCGCCGCGGTGACCGCATCGAAAACCACCGCGCCCGGATCGGCGCCCGCCTGCTGCTGGACGATGTCGGCGCCGCTGCGCGAAGCCCACACGCCGAGCTGCTCGATCGCGGCCGCGCGAAAAGTGTCGCCGGCGGCGAGCACCACCTGCTTGCCGGCCTCGGCATAGCGGCGCGCCAGCTTGCCGATGGTGGTGGTCTTGCCCGAGCCGTTGACGCCGACCACCAGTAGCACGAAGGGCCGGTGCGCGGAGATGTCGAGCCGCTGCTGGACCGGCATGAGGATCGCGGTGATCGCGTCCGTGAGCGCCGCGATCAGCCTGTCGACGTCGTCGAGCTCCTTGCGGGCCACCTTCGTGCGCAGGTCCTCGAGGATTTGCTGCGTGGCCTCGACGCCCACATCGGCGGTGAGCAATCGCGTCTCGAGATCATCCAGCACCTCGGCGTCGATCTTGCGGCCGGGAACGAGGTTGGCGAGGTCGTAGGAAAGCCAGGATCCCGGGCGATTGATCTTGGCGCGCATGCGCGCGAGGAACGATTGCTTCTCTTCAGCCATTCGCGTCCGTCATGGAGATGAAAAAGGGGCGGCCCGAGCACCGGGCCGCCCCTGTGTCGAAAGAGGCGCAGTTTACGGCTGAACCGGGGCCGGCGTGGCGGCGCCTGGAACGATGGTCGCCGGCGGAATGGGCCCGGGCGCCCCGGCCGTATAGATCACCGACTCGGTCTGCATCTCGGCCGTCGCCGGCGCGCTGGCCGCCGGGTTCAGCAGTGAGCCGTGGTCGCCGAGCACGAAGTTGACGTAGCCGTCGCCGTTGACCGGGGAGCCCGGCACCACGCGCGGGAACGCCTGGCCGCTGGCGACGATGGCGTCGATGAGCCGCTGCGTCGCCGAGTTCGGGATCACCTGGTCGGGCAGCACGGTCGAGCCGTTGCCGACCATCTGCTGGAAGTAGATAGACCGCTGCGAGGCCGCCAGTGCGACGAAGTTCAGCGGGTCGCCGGCGTCGACGATGTTCTGCACGTCGCGGAAGAACTGCGCGTACAGCGAGGTGCCCGGCATCAGGCCGAGACCCGCGAGGCCCGCGTTGATGCGCGGCCCGAACGTCGGCGAGTCGCGCAGCAGCGCCGCCACGCCACCACCCGGTACCGACAGCACCATGGTCGGCACACGCAGTGGCGTGGTCGTGGGATACGGCAGCGTCGTAGGGGTCGGCAGCGCCGCGCCGAAGCCGATGCCGACGATCGAGCCCAGCGACTGGCCGACGAAGGCGATCCGCGCCGGGTCGATGTCGCCGACGTTGTCGCCGTCGAGGTCGAGCCCGGGCAGCGCACGGGCCAGGGCCAGCAGGTTCACCACGCCCTGACGCAGGTTGTCGCGGCTGGCCAGCGGATAAGTGAGGTTGATGAAGTGCGTGCCGGTGCTGTCGATGACGCCGTCTGGTCCCGATGCGCCGGTCTGGTTCACGACCAGGTCGAGGTTGAAGGTCTGCTCATTGGTCGCCTGGTAAAGCGGGCTCGCCGTGTTGGTGATGCCGTGCAGTGGCAGGTCGACGGCGGCGATCACCCAACCGCTGCCGGCGAACGCCTGGGCCAGCGCGAACGAGTCGCTGCGGTCACGCGTGATGCCATGCTCGAAGATGATCACCGGCCAGCCGTTGGCGGGCTTGACGCCGGCAGGGCCGGCGTTGGCGTTCGGCATGGTCACCAGCAGCGGGATCGCCTTGCTGGCGCGCAGCTCGGGTACCGGGTTGTAGCGGGTGAGATTGCGCTCGTTGTTCGGATCGGTGAGCGGTGCCGGCGGGGCTGCCGCGGCGCGCCACGCGGTGCGCAGCACCGCCGGGTCGTTGCTGATGCCGCCGGCCATCTGCGCGGTCGGGATGTACGAGTAGTAAGGCACCGTCACTGTACCGGAGCGCGCACTCGCGTAAGCGGGCAGCGCCGGGTTGATGGTGTTCAGCGGGATCGAGGTCGGTGCCACGACGATCGCCGGGGCTGGCGCCTGCGGATTGAAGATCATCAGTCCCAACGCGCGCAGCGTGTCATGCGTCGCCAGCGTCGAGAAGTGGAACGAGACGATGATGCTCGCGGGATCCAGCTTGAGCGGCGCCGGCAACCCGTTGTTGACGATCAGGTGCGAGGCCGTGAATCCGCAGGCGCCCTGCATGGGCGCGTTCGGCAGGGTGGTGCAACTGGCGGGATTGAGGCTCGCGCCGAGGAGCGTGGTCTTGATCTGCGCGTAGTTGGTGTCCGCGGTCGCCGCGGCGCCACCCATCATGTGGATGCCGTTGGTGAGGAACACCAGGTAACCCACGCCGTCCGGCAGCGTGGTGCTCGGCGGTATCGGACCCGTCGACGGCACCAACGGCACCAGCGGCTTGATCTCGAGGATGGTGTTGCCGACGCCGGTGTCGCTGGCGATGTTCGCCGAAAACTCGGTGCCGTACGTCAGTGGCCGGGTGAATCCGGAGACTGCCTTGTTGGTGTTGCTGGTCGTCACCTGGTAGACGCGGATGTTCGCGGCGCTGAACGTCGCCGGATCGAGTGCGCCGCCGAAACGGATGCGGATCGGCGCGGTGGTCGACCACCCGTCGAGCGCATTCAATCCCACCTGGTTCGGGATCAGGCCGTTCGCCGGCTGGATGTTGATGGTGCCGTCGGTGGTGCCACCGAAGTACAGGTCGTTCGGAAAGGGGAAGACGCCCTGGGCTGGCTGGAACAACGCGGCGGTGGGGGCGGCGGAGGTGGCGGTGCCACCCGGCGGCAGACCGTTGCCCGTGGTCGGATCGGTGGGAGTCACGTCCGGCGAGTTGTTCACCGAGCTCGAGCAGCCGGCCATGACCAACGCGCCAACGAAGATCATCACGGCCGCAGATAGCCTGTTCATAGTGCTCCTCGGAAAACTTTTTCGGGAAGTCAGAACGGTCGCATTCCCTCGTCGTTCAGAACGATGCGCCGAACTTGTCGTATTGGGGGCTTAGGGTACGCTCGGCCCCCAAAAGGTGGCAAGCCACGACGACCCTTGGCGAAAGTCAAAGACAGCGGGAAAAAGCACGGCACCACGCGCGCGAATGATGCGGTTCGTGGTGCGCGTGCGGCGACGCGCGTCCTGCGCATCATCGGCGGTCGCCACCGGGGGCGCAGGTTGCGCTTCCCGGCAGGAGTGGAGATTCGGCCGACGCCGGATCGCGTGCGGGAAACCCTGTTCAACTGGTTGCAGCCGCGCATTGCCGGGGCGCGCGTGCTCGACCTGTTCGCCGGCAGCGGCGCGCTCGGGCTCGAGGCCCTGTCGCGCGGCGCGGCGACGGTGACTTTCGTCGAGAAAGATCGGCGCGCAGCCGCGGCCATCGACGCGCTGGTGAAGGAATGGCAGGAGAGCGGCGCCAACGTGGTCTGCGCGGACGCGCTCGCGTGGCTGGGATCGTCGCCGCCTTCCGGGCCCTTCGACATCGTGCTGCTCGACCCGCCCTACGACCTCGACCTGCTGGCCCCCGCGGCCGCCGCGCTCGCCGCGGGAGGCATGCTGGCACCGGACGCTCGCGTCTACGTCGAGCGGCGCGCACGCGATCCGCTGTCCGGGCTGCCGGCCGGGTGGCGTGGCATTCGCGACGGACGTGCCGGAGAGGTCGGGTATCATCTGTTCGCATCATGAAGCGCAGCGCCGTCTACCCAGGGACCTTCGATCCGATCACCAACGGCCACCATGACCTGGTGCGACGCGCGGCGAGCGTGTTCGAGCGCGTGATCATCGCGATCGCCGCCAACCCTAACAAGGCACCGATGTTCCCGCTGGACAAGCGCGTCGAGCTCGCGCGCCGTGTGCTCGAGGACATCCCGGGCGTGGAAGTCATGGGCTACTCCGGCCTGACGGTCGACTTCGCACGCCAGCACGGTGTGCAGGTCGTGGTGCGCGGATTGCGCGCCGTGTCGGATTTCGAGTTCGAATTCCAGCTGGCGAACATGTCGCGTCACCTGATGCGCGACCTCGAGACCGTGTTCCTCACGCCGCAGGAACAGTTCACCTTCATCTCGTCGACGCTGGTGCGCGAGATCGCGGTCCTCGGCGGCGACGTCAATGAATTCGTGCACCCGGTGGTCGCCGCCGAACTCAGGAAGATGAAGCGGGTCTGACCGGCATGAAGCTTCCGCTCGCCCGCCTGCGCGGCCTCGTCCTCGTCCTTTTCGCATTCTTCGCGGCGCCGCTGCCGGCCGCGGACAGCCAGATCCCCGCCAAGGGTCCCGGCAAGGCCGCGATCGCCAGCGCCTATCCACTGGCCAGCGACGCCGGCAAGGAAATTCTCGCCAAGGGTGGTAACGCCTTCGACGCCGCGGTTGCGGTGGCGGCAGCGCTCGCCGTGGTCGAGCCCTCCAGCTCCGGGCTCGGCGGCGGCGGATTCTTCCTGATTCGCCGTGCCAGCGACGGACAGGAAGTGATGATCGAACTTCGCGAGATGGCGCCCGGCGCCGCTTCGCGCGACATGTACCTCGACAAGGACGGCAACCCGGTCCCGGGACTGTCGCGCGATTCGCCCCTGGCCGCGGGCATCCCCGGCGAGCCCGCCGGGCTCGCGCACCTTGCGAAGAAGTACGGCAAGTTGCCCTTGTCGGTCAGCTTCGCTCCCGCGATCAAGCTGGCGCGCGAGGGGTTCGCGCTCTACCCGCGCCTGCGCGGCGGCATGCAGTTCAAGAAGGAGGCGTTCCTCAGGACGCCGGACGCCGCGCGCGTCTATCTCGTGAACGGCGAAATCCCCGAACTCGGATACCTGATGAAGCAGCCCGAGCTGGCCACGAGCCTCGAGAATCTCGCCAGCAAGGGCGCGGAGGGCTTCTACAAGGGCCCGTTCGCGCAGAAGCTGGTCGACGGCGTGAGGCAGCTCGGCGGCATCTGGACGCTCCAGGACCTGGCTAACTACAAGGTGGTCGAGCGGGCACCGGTGGTCGGACAGTACCGCGGCGCGCGCATCGTGTCGGGCTCGCCGCCCACCTCGGGGGGTATCGCGCTGATCGACGCGCTCAACATCCTCGAGGGCTACGACCTCGGCAAGCTCGACCGCGTCACGCGCACCCACCTGATCGTCGAGGCCATGCGCCGCATGCATCGCGATCGCGCGGTGTACCTCGGCGATCCGGATTTCGTCGACGTCCCGGTGGCGCGGCTCACCAACAAGTTCTACGCCGACGGGCAGCGCGCCTCGATCCGCATGGACAAGGCGACGCCGAGCAGCATGCTGCCGGGTGTCGACGCGGCGTCACCGGGCCCGTCGACCACGCATTTCTCGGTGATCGACGCCAAGGGCAACATGGTGGGCGCGACCATCACGCTGAACTTCTTCTTCGGCTCCGGACTCATGATTCCCGGCACCGGCATCCTGCTGAACAACCAGATGGACGACTTCTCGGTGAAGCCGGGCGTGCCGAACGGATTCCAGCTCATCGGCGCGGACGCCAACGCCATCGCACCGAAGAAGCGGCCGCTGTCGTCGAGCACGCCCACCTTCGTCGAAGCTCCCAATGGACTCATGATCATCGGCTCGCCGGGCGGCAGCTACATTCCGGGCATGGTGTTGCTCGGCACGCTGGATTTCATCGACGGGCACAGCGCCGAGCAGATCGTCAGCGCGCCGCGCTTCCATCACCAGTTCTCACCCGACGTGCTGCAGTTCGAGAGCGGCGCATTCACCCCGGAAGAACAGAAGGCGCTGCAGGATCGCGGTCACACGCTGCGCGAAGGCACGCGCAAGTGGGGCAACGAGCAGGTGATCACCTGGGACTACAAGACCGGCGAAGTGCACGCGGCCTCGGATCCGCGCGGCGCGGGGGTCGGGCTGGTCTACTGAGGTCGTCCGGACCCTTCACTTCTTTTTCGCCGCGCGGCGCCTGGATGCGCCGGCTTTCTTTCCTGCCCTGTCCTTCGCGCGCGGCTTCGTCTTTGGCTTGCGCTTCTTCACCAGCTTGATGCGCGTCGGCACCCGTGGCGCCGGTAGTTTGCCATCGCGATGCAGGTCGACGGCGCGCCACAGGTACCACGCGGCCACCGAACGATAGGGCGCCCAGCGCGCACCGTACTCCGCGAGTGCGCGCGGCGTCGGCATGCCGCGCAGGCCGTAGGCGAGGCGGAAGCCGTTGCGCACGCCGAAGTCGTCGACCGGCAGGATGTCCGGCCGTCCCAGCCGGAACATCAGCATCATCTCCACGGTCCAGCGGCCGATGCCGCGCACCCGGGTGATGCGCTCGATGATTTCCTCGTTCTCCAGCGTGTGCAGGATTTCCTGCGGCGGCACGATGCCTTCGATGGTCTTGGCGGCGAGATCCTTGATGCTCGCGATCTTGGCGAATGACAGCCCGACGGCGCGCATCTTCGCGTCGGGAGTCTGCAGCACCAGTTCGGCTTCCAGCAGCGCGGTCGAATACAGGCCGGTGAAGCGGCCGAAGATGCTTTGCGCCGCGGTGCCATTGAGCTGCTGGTGCGCGATGGCGCGCGCCAGCGCGTGGAACGGGGTGTGCTCGGCGTTGAGTTCGTGCGTGAATTTCCCGGCGGCGCGAATGAGATTCGCAAGCACCGGGTCGACTTTCGCGAGCCGCCGCCTGAATGCGGTCAGCTCCTCCGGAGTACACAGTGTCGTGCGGGTGTTCACGCGGCGATTCTAGTCATTCGCCCTCGCACGTTCACTGCTGGCAATGCGGACACCAGTAGGTGGAGCGCTGGCCCTGGGTGAATTGCTTCACCGGGTTGCCGCAAACGCGGCAGGCCTTGCCGGCGCGCTCGTAGACGTAGAGCTTCTGGCGGAAGTAGCCGGGATTGCCGTCGGCGCCGACGTAGTCGCGCAACGTCGTGCCGCCGACTTTCACGGCCATGCTGAGCGTCGCCTTGATGGCGCGCGCCAGGCGCTTGCATTCCTCGCGCTTCAGCGAGCGCGCCTGGCGGCGCGGACGAATGCGCGCGCGGAACAGGGCCTCGCTGGCGTAGATATTGCCCACGCCCACCACCAGCCGTGAATTCATGATCAGCTGCTTGATGGCCACGGCGCGTCGCCGCGTGATCTTCCACAGGTACTCACCGTCGAAACCGGGTTCGAGTGGCTCGGGTGCGAGCTGCTTCAGCAGCGGATGCGTTTCGGGATCCGACGCGGTGAACAGCAGGCTGCCGAAACGACGCGGATCGTTGAAACGCAGCGTCTGTCCCGAATCCAGCTCGATGTCCACGTGGTCGTGGGCGATGCGCGGCGTCGTGACGGGCAGCACGCGCAGCGATCCCGACATGCCGAGATGCAGGATCAGCGTGCCCGCGTCGGTTTCGAGCAGCAGGTATTTGGCGCGCCGCCCGGCGCGCCGGATCGCGGCGCCCGCCAGGATGGCGGCAAGGTTCGTATCCACCGGCCAACGCAGCCGACGGTCGTGTACCAGCAGCCGGTGGATGCGGCGGCCGACGACATGCGGTTCGATTCCGCGGCGCGTGGTCTCTACTTCGGGTAGTTCGGGCACGTGTTGGCGCTCGATGTGGTCGGTTTGCCGTGGATTGCCCGCCGTTCATCGAACCGCATGCAACCCTTTGCGCGGAGCGCGCGTCTATGTGGGTACGAACGATTGTGGGTGGCGGCGGCAGACTCCTGCAAGAGAACGATGCGTCCAGCTCGACCCGAGCGACCCATCTTGCCGTCGCCACCCGCTCTCAGGCGCTCACGCGCCACGAAGGAAAACGCCCCCGAAGCGGGGGCGTCCGTGAGAGTGAGAGAAAGAAAAAGGCCCCGCCAGTTTTCCGGCGGGGCCTTTTTCGTGTGGCCTTGGGTGCGCCCGATCCGCTTCGCGGCCGCCGCGTTCCCGTTACCGGGAGGCTTACTTGATCTTCGATTCCTTGTAAGCGACGTGCTTGCGCACGACCGGATCGTACTTCTTCACTTCCATCTTGTCGGGGTGCAGGCGCTTGTTCTTCGTGGCCACGTAAAAATGGCCCGTGCCGGCGGTCGACAGCAGTTTCACTTTCTCGCGCATGGCTTAAACCTTCTTGCCCTTGGCACGCAGATCCGCGATCACGGAGTCGATGCCGTTCTTCTCGATGGTGCGCAGGCCGCGCGTCGAAACGCGCAGGGAGACCCAGCGACGCTCGGTCTCCAGCCAGAAACGCTGGGTATGCAGATTGGGCAGGAAGCGACGACGCTTCTTGTTGTTGGCGTGGGAAACGCGGTTCCCGACAGCAACGCTCTTGCCCGTGACTTCGCAGACGCGGCTCATAAAAGTCCCAAAGAATCAGTTGGTTAACCAGGGACGACCGGGTTTCCGGGCGTCAAAAGGGCCGCCTTTATACCAGTCGGCATCCAGTCGGGCAACTTCGACTGCCAATCCCGCGTACCCGATACCCATCGGCACCGGGCAACCCTGGCCCGCCAGCTCCCGGTAGAGTGCGCGGCGATGCCGGACCGAAGAAGAATGACCCTCGAATGAATCGTTTCCTCCGTCTCGCGCTCACGGCGCTGTACCTCGCGTCGGCCGCGCTGTTGCCGGCATGCGGCGGGTCTGGAGGCGCGCAAAAGGCGCCGCCTCCAGCCCAGGCGCTTCCTCCTGCCACGTTCACGAACGTCGTTGGCTCTGCGCCGGCGGACGCCGCGCTCGGTAACCCGCTCGAGGTCAAATGGACCCTGCCAGCAGGGGTCAACATCCAGTCGGTTGCCCTGGAAGCCCGGCTGCGGGCGGGTCCCTCACCCGGCACCGCCAATTGCGTGGTCACTCCTCCTGGCTCGCTGGGAGCCGACGCTACTTCCGCGACCCTCACGATCCCGAACACCTGCTCGGCGAAGACCGTCAATTGGGTCGAACTGCGCCTGACGGTCCGGAGCACCGATGGCCGCAGCACGGTGGCGAGACACCTGTTCGCCGCGCCTCCCGATCCGGCGACGTTCCTGCCGCTGCGGCGCGACCTGCCGGTGCTGAGGATCGCGACGGACAACCTCGCGCCGATCGTCAGCAAGGACGTCTACCTGCCCGCGCAGATGACCCTCGAGTCGCCGGACCCGGCGATCCTGCCGGTCACGGGCGGAATGCAGATCCGCGGCCGCGGCAATTCGACCTGGGGCATGCCGAAGAAGCCGTATCGCATCAAGCTCGCCGAGAAGAAATCGTTGCTGGGCATGCCGTCGAGCAAGGACTGGGTGCTGCTGGCCAACTACTCGGACAAGAGCCTGCTGCGCAACGCCGCGGCGCTGGAGCTCGGCGCCAAGCTGGGCCTGCCGTGGACTCCGCGCGCCGCCTTCGTCGAGGTCTACCTGAACGATCGCTACGATGGGGTGTACCTGCTCACCGAGAACATCAAGGTGGCGAAGGATCGGGTCGACATCGACCAGCTCGCCACAACCGACGTGGGCGCCGACAAGATCAGCGGTGGCTATCTACTGGAGGTCGACTTCAGGCAGGACGGCCACACGATGTACAGCGCCACCGATCACCTGCCGATCGTGTTCCAGGACCCGGAAGAGCCGGCGGCCGAACAGGAGGCCTACATCAAGGGCTACATCGACGAGTTCGAGGCGGTGCTGCATTCGGATGGCTTTGCCGACCCGGACACCGGCTACGCCGCCTACCTGGACGTGGATTCCTTCGTGCGCTGGTATCTCGTCAACGAGCTGTTCCGCAACGTCGACGCGAACATGTGGTCGAGCTGCTGGATGTACAAACCCCGCGGCGGCAAGCTGCACATGGGCCCTCTGTGGGATTTCGACCTCGCCGCGGGCAACGCCGACTACAACGGCGCCTTCAATACCGCCGGATGGCACGTCCACGACGCGCCGTGGTTCTCCCGGCTGTTCCAGGACCCGGCGTTCGCCGCCCACGTCCGGCAGGTGTGGAACGAGATGAAGGCGGACCAGCTCACCGCCATGCAACAGTCGATCACGGCCAACGCGCTGCGCTTGCAGCAGTCGCAGCTCAACAACTTCCAGCGCTGGCCGATCCTCGAGATGTATGTCTGGCCCAACTACCAGATCCCGGGCAGCTACGCCGGCGAAATCGACTATCTACAGGGCTGGCTGGCGGCGCGGGCCGCGTGGCTCGACAGCCAGTTCAATCCGCAGCCGGCGGATTCCGGGAGCACGGATCAGAGCAGCCCACGCTCCGCGAACGACAGGCAGCTGTTGTCGCCGACGATCAGGTGATCGAGGACGCGGATGTCGATCAGCGCGAGCGCGTCGCGCAATCGCCGGGTGATGAGCTCGTCGGCTTGCGAGGCCTCGGCCACGCCGGACGGATGGTTGTGCGCGAAGATCATCGCCGCGGCATTGTGGTGCATGGCCTGGCGCACGACTTCGCGCGGATGGACGCTGGCCCCGTCGATGGTGCCGCGGAACACTTCCTCGAAGTGAATGAGCCGGTGACGGTTGTCGAGGTACAGGCAGCAGAACACTTCGTACGGGCGGTCGCGCAGCTGGGCGGTCAGGAACTGCCGCGTCGCGGCCGGGGCATTGAGCGCCGGGCCGGCACGCAGCGCTTCGCAGTAGTGACGGCGCGCAAGCTCGAGCCCGGCCATCAAGGTGGCGTAGCGCGCCGGCCCGAGACCACGCAGCCCGAGCAGAATCCCCGCGTCGGCGGTCAGCAACCTGCGCAGGCTGCCGGAGAAATGCGCCAGCAGCTGTCGCGCTATGTCCAATGCATTGACGCCGGCGGCGCCGGTTCCCAGCACCACGGCCAGCAGTTCCGCATCGGACAGGGCCGCAGTGCCGCGTTCCAGCAGCTTTTCGCGGGGTCGCTCCCCGCGCGGCCAGCCGCTGATGTTGGCGGGCTGAGCGTTTCCGGTAACCTGCTGATCCATAGGGCAATCATGATCCCGTCGAACTGCCGGCAGGCAGCCGCCAATGCGGCGCGAATCGCCATATAGGGCGATTTGCGGAACGGAATGCTCACAGAACCAATGTGACTGGCGCCTGACGTGGGCCGCTGCCGATAATCGCGCCCCATGCAGGGCAAGCGGGTTTTACTGGGCGTTACGGGCGGGATCGCGGCTTACAAGAGCCCGGACCTCGTGCGTCGCCTGCGCGAACAGGGCGCCGACGTGCAGGTGGTGCTGACCTCCGGTGCGCGCGAGTTCGTGACCCCGATGACCTTCCAGGCCGTCTCCGGCCGCGAAGTACGCAGCGACCTGTGGGACCCGGAGGCCGAGAAGGCCATGTCGCACATCGAGCTGGCCCGCTGGGCGGACTTCGTGGTCATCGCCCCCGCCACCGCCGATTTCATCGCACGCCTCGCCACCGGCCAGGCCGACGACCTTCTAACTACCCTGTGCCTGGCGACCGACGCGCCGATCGCGCTGGCGCCGGCCATGAACCGTCTCATGTGGAGCAACGCCGCCACGCAGGCCAACGTCGCGACGCTGAAGTCGCGCGGTATCCACGTCTGGGGCCCGGGCGAGGGCGACCAGGCGTGCGGCGAAACGGGCGCCGGCCGCATGCTCGAGCCCACGCAACTCGCGGCGAACGTGGCCAACACGATCGCGCCGTCGGGCCCGCTCGCGGGCAAGCGCGTCTTGCTGACCGCGGGTCCGACCCGCGAACGAATCGACCCGGTGCGCTTCATCAGCAATCGCAGCTCCGGGAAAATGGGCTTCGCGCTGGCCGCGGCCGCGCGCGAGGCCGGCGCCGAGGTGGTGCTGGTCAGCGGGCCCGTGAATCTCGCGACGCCGGCGGGCGTGACGCGCGTCAACGTGGAAAGCGCTGCCGACATGCTCGAGGCCGTCCTGAAGAACATCGAGGGCGTCGACATCTTCATCGCCACGGCCGCCGTGGCCGACTACCGTCCGGCCTGCCCGGTCGAGTGCAAGATCAAGAAGACCTCGGAATCGATGGATCTCAAGATGGAACGTACCGTCGACATCCTCGCAACCGTCGCGGCGCGTTCCGCCAAGGAACGCCCCTTCGTGGTCGGCTTCGCCGCCGAGACCGATTCCGTCGAGCAGTACGCGCGCCAGAAGCTGCTCAGGAAAAACCTCGACATGATCGCGGCCAACGAGGTCGGGCACGACAAGGTGTTCGAGAAGGACGACAACGCGCTGCTGGTGTTGTGGCGCGACGGACGCCGGGAATTGCCGCACGCGCCGAAGGTGCAGCTGGCCCGCGACCTGGTGGCGCTGATCTCCGAGCGTTATGCCGAGCACGGCAAACCGAGGTTGGCTAGTATCTCGGCATGAATGCCGTCGTACAGCCCCACGAAAAAAACAGCGGCGCCGACCGCGCGCTGAAAGTCCGCATCCTTGATCCGCGCATCGGCCAGGAATTTCCCCTGCCGGCGTATGCCACGTCCGGCTCCGCCGGGCTCGACCTGCGCGCCTGCCTGGACGCGCCGCTGACGCTGGCAGCCGGCAAGGCCGAGCTGATCCCCACCGGACTCGCGATCCATCTCGATGACCCGGGCCTCGCGGCCGTGATCCTGCCGCGCTCGGGGCTCGGCCACAAACACGGCGTGGTCCTCGGCAATCTCGTCGGCCTCATCGACTCCGACTACCAGGGCCAGTTGATGGTGTCGTGCTGGAACCGCGGCAGCGTGGATTTCGTGGTGCAGCCGGGCGAGCGCATCGCGCAGATGGTGATCGTGCCGGTGGTGCAGGTGCGGCTGGAAGTGGTCGACGATTTCGCGCAGTCGCAGCGCGGCGCGGGCGGCTTCGGGCACACCGGGACTCGTTGAGCGGCGCGGCGCCGCGCCGGCCAATCTAACTACTGCTTCTTGGGCGCGCCGCTGTTGTTGAGGCGCGCGGCCGCCGAGGTGCGCAATTCCTTGAACCGCCGGATGTCGCCGTCGAACTGTTCCATGACGGTCTGCAGCTCGGAGCGACGCTTCTCGAGCGCCGTGTGCTGCGTGCGTTGCTCGGACAGCACGCGCACCATCTCTTCGGCCAGGTCGTCGGGCATGCGGCGCGCGCCCGGCTTGGGGTTGTAAGGCGTGAACAGCATGGCACGCTGCTTCAGGCCCTCGAGGCGGCTGTTGAGGCTCGCGATGTAGGTCTCGGTGGCGGAGACCTGGCCATTGATCTGCTCGACGCGCGTGTCGCGCACGTTCTCGATTTCCTTCACCGACGGGTAGGTGGAAACCAGGAACATGTCGTGCTGGCGGCGCATCGCCTCCTGTTTCTGCTGGGCCGCGAAGTCCGCCGCCTCGGCCGGTGACATCTCGGCCTGCTGCTTCTGCGTGACCACGCCCTGCTTGTTCAGGATGCTCTGTTCGCGCTGCGAGTACTCGGCAGGGACGCTGTCGCCGTAGTGGACCACGCCCTTTTCATCGGTCCACTTGTAGGTAGGCTTCTCCGCGAATGCGGCGCTGGCCAGGCATACGCTGGTCAGCACGACGGCCAGGAAGGGGGTGGCGTTGCGCATGGCGCGTATTCTGCCCCAAGGCGTTACGGGGTGGGTACCGCCGGGACACCCCAGGCGCGCTGGTAAGCACGAAGTGCGGCCAACTGTTCGCCGGAAATGCGAACTGCATCACCCGTGGTGGCGAAGGTCTCGATCAGGTCGGCCAGGGTGAGGATGCTGACGCAACGCAGTCCAAATTGCGCCGACACCTCCTGGACCGCCGATTGCGCGCCCTGGCCGCGTTCCTGGCGATCCAGCGCCAGCGCCACACCCACCGGCTCGGCGCCCGCGGCCCGGATGATCTCGACCGATTCTCGAATCGCCGTGCCGGCCGTGATCACGTCGTCCACGATGACCACGCGGCCCTTGAGCGGGCTGCCCACGATGTTGCCGCCCTCGCCATGATCCTTGGCTTCCTTGCGGTTGAACGCCCATGGCACGTTGCGGTGGTGATGCTCGGCGAGCGCCACCGCGGTGGTGGTCGCGAGCGGGATGCCCTTGTAGGCGGGGCCGAACAGCATGTCGAACCCGAGACCCGAGCGCGCGAGCGCCGCGGCGTAGCACTGGCCGAGGACCGCGATCGCCTCGCCGTCGTTGAACAACCCGGCATTGAAGAAGTACGGGCTCTCGCGGCCCGACTTCAGCTTGAAGTTGCCGAAGCGCAGCGCCTGGCGCGACAGCGCGAGGTCGATGAAGGTTCTCTGGTATTCCTGCACGAGTTCCGTCTTCCGTATGATGCGGCGGTGCGGATCATACCGAACCATGGCTACTGAGACGGCGCCGAAAACGACCTGGGTGCAGGCGCTCGCGGTCTACCTGGAACGGCCCGTGCTCTCGATGCTTTTCCTGGGCTTCTCGGCGGGATTGCCGTTCTATCTCGTCTTCCAGACGCTGTCGGCCTGGCTGCGAACCGAGCACATCGATCGCGCCACCATCGGCATGCTCTCCTGGGTCGGCCTGATGTACTCGTTCAAGTGGATATGGGCGCCGATCGTCGACCGGGTGCCGCTGCCCGTGCTGGACAAGTGGTTAGGCCGGCGCAGGTCCTGGATGCTGGTCGCGCAAATCGGGCTGGTCCTGAGCATAGCGAACCTCGCCTTCAGCGATCCCGCGCACAGCATCGCGCACGTTGCCGTCTGCGCGCTGCTGGTCGCGTTCTTCGCAGCCACCCAGGACATCGCCATCGACGCCTGGCGCATCGAGTCCGCGACGGCCGACAAGCAAGGCGCGATGGCGGCGGCGTACCAGATCGGCTACCGCACGGCGCTCATGGTTGCTTCCGCGGGCGCATTGATCATCGCCGGGCGCTCCAGCTTCCGCGAAAGCTACACGACGATGAGCGTGCTGATGGGCATCGGCATCGTCACGACCCTGCTGGTGCGCGAGCCGGTCCCGGAAATTTCCGTGGCGGCGGACCGGCGCGAACAGCGCGTCACCGACTGGCTCGCGAGGCGCGCGCACTGGCCGCGCTGGATGCAGGCTGCGGGCGCATGGTTCGTCGGTGCCGTCGCGGGTCCCGTCGTGGACTTTTTCGGCCGCTACGGTCTCGGGCTCGGCCTGCTCATCTTCGCGTTCATCAGCACGTACCGGCTCACCGACTACGTCGGCGGCACGATGGCCAACACCTTTTATATAGACATGGGATTCACGCTCGAAGAAGTCGGCGTGATCGCAAAGTTCTTCGGCTGGCCGTCGACGCTGGTGGGGGCCGTGGTGGGCGGCGTGCTGGTGGCGCGCCTCGGTCGAATCCGCGGACTGCTGCTCGGGAGCGCGTTGGTAATCCTGTCGAACCTCTTCTACGCGACGTATGGCACCTACGCCTGTCACCTCCCGATGGATTGCGCGCGCAGCGGCCTGCTCGATTTCTGGCCGCACCAGATCGCCGCGCGCGGCCCGGCGACCGCCGCGGGCCTGTCGTTCATCGTCGGGTTCGACAATCTCGCCCTCGGCGTACACGGCACCGCGCTCATCGCCTTCATGTCGAGTCTCACCAGCGCGAAGTACACCGCAACCCAGTACGCCGTGCTGTCCTCGCTGTACGCGCTGCCCGGGAAACTGCTGATGGGCACCTCGGGCATGACGGTCAACGCGCTGGGATATGGCGATTTCTACCTGTACACCGCGGCGCTGAGTATTCCCGCATTGCTCCTGCTGTTGTGGCTCTCGCGCCGTGACATCACCGCCGCGCGAAATTGACGTCACTCGCGTGCTCGGCTCGCTGGCCGAGCTCGAAGCCACCGGTGCGAAGGGTTTCACGGTGGGCGAGGGCGACTGGCCCCTGCGCGGCTTCATCGTGAAGGGTTCGAATGGCGTGGCGGCCTACGTCAACACCTGTCCGCACGCCGGACATCCCCTCGATCTGCGGCCGAATCGCTTCCTCACGCCGGACCGCAGCCTGATCCTGTGCGCCTCGCATGGCGCGCTGTTCACGCGCGACGAGGGACTGTGCGTCGCCGGGCCGTGCCCGGGCCAGTCGCTGCGGCGGGTGCCGGTCGAAGTGGTGGGGGAATACGTGCTGCTGGCCGAAGGTGCCGACGCTGACGCACTGGCGAACGGGATATGATCCCGCGCGCCGCTAGCTAACTACTCGAACAGGTCCAGGCCCTCGAGCTTGCTGGAACGCTGGCCGCGGTCGTCGTCCTCGCCATAGCCGAGCGCGCCGCGGGCGTCGTCTTCTTCGGGATCCACATCGACCGAACCGGTCCAGTCCTCGGGCGGCTCGACCTCTTCGAGCGTCCCGTTCTCGTGCTCGGCCTGCCAGTCCTCGATGTCCATCTCCTCGACCGTGCCGTCGAAGTACTGCAGCTCGATGGTGCCGTCATCTTCGTCCCAGGCAACGACTTCGAACGATTCGCCGCCCTGGATGCGGTACCAGTTGCCGATGGTGGGTTTCATCGAATCCCTCCGAATCGTGGTGCTGCTATGCTGCGTTCGAAATGAGCGACTTCATGTTGCTCCCGAAAATCGGCAAGCACAAGAACGAAATTCGTTGCGCAGAGCATCATGTTCGAACAAGCAGTCAAGTTCTTCATCGTCTTCTTCGTGGTGGTCGAACCGATTTCACTGATTCCGGTGTTCTCGGGACTCACCGAAGGCGCGAGCGCGACCTATCGGCACAAGATGGCCCTGAAGTCGGTGTTAGTTGCAAGCGGAATACTCCTGCTGTTCGCGCTCGTCGGCGCCGGCTTCCTTTCGGCGATGGGCATTTCGATCAACTCGTTCAGGATTTTTGGCGGCCTGTTGCTTTTCCTCATCGCCCTCGAGATGGTGTTCGCGCGCGAATCCGGGACGCGTACCTCGAGCGACGAGAAGGTCGAAAGCAAGAAGCGCGCCGACATTTCGGTTTTCCCTCTTGCCTTTCCGTTCATGGCGGGCCCCGGGGCGCTGACCACCATGCTGCTGTGGTTCGGCCCGATCCCGGTCGCCGATGCACCGCTGCAGTTCATGCTGATGTTCGCCTGCGCGCTCGTGGTACTCGCGCTGTGCCTGCTCGCCATGTGGGTGGCTGGCCCACTGATGCGCGTGATCGGGGTCACCGGCACGAATGTCGCGAACCGCCTGTTCGGCGTGGTGCTCGGTGCGCTGGCGGTGCAGTTCGTGGTGGATGGCCTGCGGGCGAGCTTCTCGCTGTAGGCGCCCACCGGCACCTAACTACCAGGTTCAGCGCCGGCGGAAGGCGAGGTCCCACACGCCGTGGCCGAGGCGCGCGCCGCGTTTCTCGAAGCGCGTCGGCGCACGCTCTTCCGGGCGCGGCATCCAGTCGTCGGTCGGGGAAAGATTTTCGAACAGCGCGTGCGCGCCCGACAGCACCTCGAGCATCTGCTGCGCGTAGGGCTCCCAGTCGGTGGCGAGACGCCACACGCCACCGCTCGCGAGTCGCGAAGCGACCAGTTCGACGAAAGCGGGCTGGATCAGCCGACGCTTGTGATGACGCTTCTTGTGCCAGGGATCCGGGAACAGCACCAGCACCTCGTCGAGCGCGCCCGGCGCGATCTGCTCGCGCAGCACCTCGACGGCGTCGTGCGAGCTGGCGCGGATGTTGGTGAGGTTGTGGGTCGCGGCGAGCATCAGCAGGTGGCCGACGCCGGGGCGATGCACCTCGACGCCGAGGTAGTCGCGTTCCGGGTGGGCACTGGCGAGCGAGGCCAGGTGTTCGCCATTGCCAAAGCCAATCTCCAGAGTGCGCGGCGCGTGACGACCGAAGAGTGCGTCGAGCGCCAACGGCTGCGGAGAATATTCCACGCCGAAGCGCGGCCACAGTTCTTCGAGCGCGCGCGCCTGGCCGGAAGTCATGCGGCCAGTGCGCATCACGAAGCTGCGGATCGGGCGGTGAGGCTGTTCGTTCATCGGGGCAGCGAAGCGTACAGCGTCGCGAAGCTGCGCGCCGCCGCTTCGAGCCCCGCTTGCCAGTGCGCGGCCGAGTCCCCGTCGGCGCCATCGGTGACGTACTTGGCACAGGCGAAGCGCATGCCTTCGGCCATGCACGCGCGCGCCAGCGCGAAGGCCTCCATGTCGACGACGTCGCCGGCCACGGTGTGCAGGTCAGTGGCGAAGGAATCCGCAGATGAGCAGTGCACCTGGCGAAGCTGCGTGAACGTGGCAGGAAATTGGATGACGGCGGGCGTGTCATCGAATGGCGTGACGCCCGGTGGGAAGCCGAGCCCGCTCACATCCATGTCGCGCTGGCTGAAGCGATCGCAGGCCACCAGCGTGTGCGCCGCGATCGTGCGGCTGCCCGCGGTGCCCAGGTTGACCACCAGCGCCGGTGATTCACCGGCACAACGCAGCTCGGCCAGGCGACGCGCCAGCGACAGCGCGGCATTGACCTTGCCGACGCCGGTGTAAAGGACCTGCGCGCCGGCGCGCTCGAGCTCGCCGCGCGATTCCTGCGGCAGGGCCATGACTATCAATGTGTTCGGCGACGGCATGTATGTGATGAGTAGTGAGGCGCGCGCTATTCTCGCGTCCCGCGTGATTTCCGTCACGGCCCGCGTCCAGGTGCGGGCGTAGTTTGGAGGCCCATGGAAAGCCACGCTCTGACGATTCGCACCTTCCTGGCCCTGCTGGGTCTCGTCGCATCCATGCGGGTCGCGGCCGGCGGCAACGTGGTCGACCGGACGATCCAGGAAATCATGGCACCGCGCGCACCGGACCAGGGATTCTGCTACGACGCCCCACGGTACAGCGAGACAGGCAAGAGCTCGTGGGCAATTGCATTCGTGGCCACCACGACTCGCGCGTACATCAAGGGAGTCTGCCAGGACCATATCGAGGGCGAGGAGCTCGCGATCTACCGCATTTACGACCAGCGGTACCGCGAGATCAAAGTCATCAGGGCGGGCGATGGAACCCTGACCCCGACCCTGATCCGCTACAACGGAACCGCGACGAACCCGATGCCGGAAGTCGTACTGCTCGGGATCGAGAACTCGCTCTCCGGTACCGGCAACTTCCGCGAGTACGAGCTCTACCGAATCGCCGATGACGATACCCTCGTGCCCATCCCGATCACCTCGGCGGCCGAGCTGCTCACGCCACGTCTCGCCAAGGGACAAGGTATCGTCGGGCCTGGCTACGTCTTCGAGGACTTCCACGTCGGCTTCGGCATGTCGATCACGAACGGCAACGAGAGCGTGCGCTTTCCCGAAGGTGGCAGCGCGTACGGGGACATGATCCTGGTGCGGGGAGTCAGCGGACTCACCCTGGCGCCGGATCCGGAATCGCTGCAAATGCCGAGCGACAGCAATCGCCTCAACCAACTCGCGCTCACCGCCTACCGCGCGGAGAAATACGACGAGGCGCTCGACTACTACCGCCAGGCGCTGGATCGGGATCGCCGTAACCACGAGGCCGCCGCCAACCTCGGTCTCTTATATATACGCCGCAAGGAGTGGAACGCGGCCATCGAGATATCCACGCGCGTCGCCGAGACCAGGGACGCGTCGCGTGCCATCCGCGCCTCGGCCGCATACAACGCGGGCCGCGCGTTCGAATACAGCGGCGATTCCAGGCGCGCCCGCGCGTGGTACCGCAGGTCGATCGCATTCCAGGACACGCCCGAGCGGCGGGCTGCCCTGGCGCGCGTATGCCCGGGCCCGGACGACTGCACGTGAACCGCCGCCAGGCTCTGTCAATCAACGTCCTGCGTGCCGTCCGTGAAGCAAAGGCGCTCTCCGGTTGAGAAGGATCGCGCGGCTCGGCTATCCTCGCGCAGCCTCGTTTCTCGAGAGCGGGCGCGGGTGTAGTTCAATGGTAGAACTGTAGCTTCCCAAGCTACTAACGTGGGTTCGATTCCCATCACCCGCTCCATCACCAACCACGATGCCTGACCCATATTCACAGATCAGGACGGTCGATCCGGCTGTCCTGCAGGTTCTGATCAACGCGATGGAAGTGCGCGCCGCGGATCCGCGTTTGCGCGAAATAAGAAGTGTGTTCCTCTCGCACATCGAAATCCCGCGAGGCGCTCGCGTGCTGGAGGTCGGATGCGGGTCGGGGCCGGTCTGCAGGGACCTGGCGCGCGTGCACGACATCGGTCAGGTGGTCGGCCTGGACCCGTCCCCCGGCTTCCTCACCAGGGCGCGCGAGCTGGCGGATGGCATCCCGAACCTGCGTTTCGATGAAGGGGATGCAGGCTCGCTGCCGTACGTTGATGGTGAGTTCGACGCGGTGGTGTTCCACACCTGCCTGACCCACGTGATGGAGCCGGCACGAGCACTCGCAGAAGCGCGCCGGGTCCTGCGCGCTGGCGGGCAACTCGCGATCTTCGACGGCGACTTCACCGCGACCAGCGTTGCCACGGGAGATCACGATCCGTTGCAGGCGTGTATCGACGCCGTGATATCGGGCCTGGTCAACGATCGCTGGCTCGCCCGGCGGTTGCCGGGCCTGGTGACGTCGTGCGGCTTTCGCGTCGAGCGGCTCGACAGTCACGGCTCGGTGCAGTCCGGTAACCCGGACTACATGCTGACGCTGGTAGATAGGGGCGCGGACATCCTCGCCCACGGCGGGCGGATCGACGGGGTATTCGCCGCGGCGCTGAAAGCCGAAGCCAGGCGCAGGGTGGCATGCGGCGAGTTTTTCGGTTTCCTCGGATTCGTCAGCCTGGTTGCGCGCAAGCCTGGATGACACAGGCTGATTCCGTCTGTGGGTCGATGGGCTTATTGAGCGTCGCCGCGGCCGAGGCGAGCATGGCCTCGCATGAATGCGAAGCTTCCAGGCTTGGTAGTCGCATGCCTCGGCGCGATCCCGTTGCTGTCCAATGCCGAGGAGGCGCCGGCGGCCGCGCCTGAATCGACGACGGCAGGTTCCGGCCCGACGAAAACGTCGCCGTTCAATTTCAGGGATCCCCAGGACGGCCAGCTCGACCTCAGCAATTTCCTCGCGCATCCGCGCGCCTTCCTGCCGATTCCGCTGGTCGTCACCGAGCCGGCGGTCGGCTACGGCGGCGGCGCTGCCGGCATGTTCGTGCGGCCGCGCAAGGCCGCCGGCGACCAGGGCTACGCGCGGCCCAACATGTCCATCGTTGGCGGCATTTACACCGCGAACGACACCTGGGCCGGGTTCGCCGGTGACTCGAGCCACTGGTTCGGCGACCGCGTGCAGACGCTCGCGGCCGTCGGCTCCGGGCGACTCAATCTCGATTTCTACGGACTCGGCAACGCCAGCGACTCGCTCGACGAGGCGGTGAGCTACTCGCTCGACTTTTCGCTGGCGTTTGTCCAGGGAAGCTGGAAGCCGAAGGACAAGTCGCCCTGGTCGATCGGGCTGCGCTACATCTATTCAAAGGTCGAGCCCAGGCTGGATGAAGACGCGCAGTTTCCGGGGCTGATCGATGCCGTCGACATGAAGATCTCCGCACCCGCAGTGGTGCTCGAATACGACAGTCGCAACAACCTGTTCACGCCCACCCGCGGCACCTTTGCCGAGTCCGTGTACCTGGTATCACGTGAGGACTTCGGCGCCAGCGAGGAGTTCGAGCGCTTCCAGCAGGTGCTGATGGGCTGGATTCCGCTCAGCGACCGGTGGACGCTGGGCATGCGCGGCGACTACCAGTGGTCGTCGGACGGTACGCCGTTCTTCCTGCGTCCGTACATCAAGCTGCGCGGCGTCGCAGCCATGCGCTACCAGGGCGATGAGATGGCCTCGGCCGAGATCGAGGCGCGCTGGCAGTTCAAGGGACGCTGGAGCCTGGTGGGTGCCGCAGGCTATGGCAGCGCGCACACCGAGCGCGCGCTTTTCTCGGCGACGCGCGACGTGGTCAGCGGCGCCGTCGGATTCCGCTACCAGCTCGCGCGGCTGTTCGGCATGCACGCCGGCGTGGACGTCGGATTCAGCAATGACGAGACCGCGGTCTACCTGCAGATGGGCAACGCCTGGTTCAGGCCCTGACCCGATACCGGAGATAACGGATCCCGCGTTGGCCGAACGCGCGCGGATTCATTAGCATTCCGGGTCCCACAACGATTCGAGAGGGACCTGTAATGCGCACATCAATCCTGGCGGGCCTGGCACTGGGAGTGCTGGCCGCCGCAACCACCGGCAGTTTCGCGGCCACCAACAAGAAGGACGTCGCCGCCATCGAGCAGGCCGTGTCGGGCGCGTGGCGTCCCGCCGAAGAGAAGGCCCGCGACGTTTATCGTCACCCGGTCGACGCGCTCGAGTTCTGGGGACTGAAGCCCGGCATGGCGATCCTCGAGATCCAGCCGGGCGGCGGCTGGTGGACCGACATCCTCGCGCCGTATGCGCGCGCCACCAAGGGCGAGTTCTACGCGACGGCGGCGGATCTCGCCGATCCGAAGTTGTCCGAAGGGGCGAAAAAGGGCCGGGAGAACTTCGCGGCAAAGTTCGGCGACGAAGCGGTGTACGGCAAGGTCAATCTCGTCAACTGGGGTCCCAATGCGGCGCCGTTGCCGGCCAACAAGTACGACTTCGTGCTGCTGGCGCGCGGCATGCACGGCTGGCAGAACCAGGGAACGCTCGACAAGAACCTGGCCAACGTGTTCAACAGCGTGAAGCCGGGCGGTGTGCTCGCCGTCGAGCAGCATCGCGCCAAGGCGGGCCAGGATCCGTCGGTGTTCAATGGCTACCTGGACGAGAGCTACGTGATCGCGCAGGCCGAGAAGGCCGGCTTCAAGCTCGACGCGAAGTCCGAGATCAATGCGAATCCGAAGGACACCAAGGATCACCCCTACGGCGTGTGGACGCTGCCGCCGACGCGGCAGTCGTCGCCGGGCGGGGAGGGCGGCAATACCGTCGATCCCTCGTTCGATCGCGCCAAGTACGACGCCATCGGCGAATCGGATCGCATGACGCTGCGTTTCGCGAAGCCCAAGAAGTAACCACAAGTCGCAAGAGGTCAGTTTGAAGACCATCGGCAGCATTCTGCTCAAGGGGCTGGTGACCATCCTGCCCATCGGCCTCACGGTCTACTTCGTCTATTGGCTGGGTATCACGACCGAAAGCCTGCTGTCGAAGCCCATCAAGTTCCTGGTGGGCGAGTCGCATTACTTCCCCGGCATGGGACTGATCACCGGCTTCCTGCTGCTGTTCCTGGTGGGCCTGGCGGTCAACGCATTCCTGGTGCGGCGGCTGCTCGGCTTCGGCGAGGAGCTGCTGCTGCGGGTTCCGGTGGTCAAGACCGTGTACAGCGCCATCCGCGACATGACGCGGCTGGTGAACACGGACAAGAAGAAGGGCGACCTGGATCGCGTGGTTACCGTCGACGTGGGCCTGGGCAGGCTCATCGGCTTCGTCACCCAGGAACATGCCAACACGCTCGGGATAGGCGGCGGCGACGACCTCGTCGCCGTCTATCTACCCATGAGCTACCAGATCGGCGGCTACACGATCTATCTTCCGCGCAGCCGCGTGACGGAGACGGACCTGACGGTCGAGGCGGCGATGCGCATCGTGCTCACGGGCGGCGTGCAGGGTGGCAGGTGAGCGCTAGCCGCCGGCTTTCTTGACGTCCGCGTAGCCGAGCTTCTTGAGCTCCTCGACCAGCCGGTCGCGGTGATCGCCCTGGATCTCGATCACGCCGTTCTTCACCGTGCCGCCGGTGCCGCATTTCTTCTTGAGCGCGCTGCACAGCGCCTCGAGCTGCGGGCCCGGCAGCGGCACGCCGTGGATGGCGCTCACGCCCTTGCCGCCGCGATGCGCGGTTTCCTTCCAGATGCGGATGGCCGGCGGCTTGGTAGATAGACCGGGTTTCATGTCCTCTCCTCCAGCAGCACCCAGCGTTCCATGCGCTGCGAGATCAATGTCTCGAGTTCGGCGGCGCGCTCGGCGTCGCGGCGCATCTCGTCCGGCGCGACGCGGTGATATTCGCCGCCACTCATCTTCTGCGCCAGCGCCTGCTGCTCGGCTTCCAGCGTCTCGATCTCGGCGGGCAAGGTTTCGAGCTCGCGTTGTTCCTTGTAGCTGAGCTTCTTCTTCGACATCGAAGCGGGTGCGGGTTCCGGGGCAGCGGCGGCCTTGGTGGGTGCCGCGGCGCGCGGCTGCGGCCGCTGTCGCAGCCAGTCGGTATAACCGCCGACGTACTCGCGCCAGCGTCCGCTTCCTTCCGCCGCGACTGTCTGCGTGACGACATTGTCCATGAACGCACGGTCGTGGCTCACCAGCAGCAGCGTGCCCGGATAGTCCTGCAGCATGTTCTCGAGCAGCTCGAGCGAATCGATGTCGAGGTCGTTGGTGGGCTCGTCGAGCACCAGCACGTTGGCCGGCCGCGCAAACAGCCGCGCCAGCAGCAGCCGGTTGCGCTCGCCGCCCGAGAGCATGCGGATCGGAGCGTTGGCGCGGCGGGTGGGGAACAGGAAATCGCCGAGATAACTGGTGACGTGCTTGCGCTGGCCGCCGATCTCTATCCAATCCGAGCCTGGGCTCACGGTCTCGGACAGCGTCTTCTCGGGATCAAGTTGCTCTCGCAGCTGGTCGAAGTAGGCCACCTGCAGGTTGGTGCCGCGGCGGATGCGGCCGGAGTCGGGTTCCAGCGTGCCGACGATGAGGCGGATCAGCGTGGTCTTGCCGGCGCCGTTCGGTCCCAGCAAGCCGACGCGGTCGCCGCGCATGACGCGCAGCGAGACGCCGTCGAGCACGCGGCGTTCGCCGAAGCTCTTGCTGACGTCATCGAGTTCCGCCACGAGTTTTCCGGAGCGCTCGCCGGCGTCGACGTTGAGCTTGATGGACCCGACGCGCTCGCGGCGCTCGGCGCGCTGCACGCGCAATTGCTCCAGCCGCTTGACGCGTCCTTCATTGCGCGTGCGGCGCGCCTCGACACCCTTGCGGATCCACACCTCTTCCTGCGCCCAGAACTTGTCGAAGCGGCGATTGGCGAGATCCTCGGCGAGGTCGAGATCGGCCTTGCGCTGCTCGTAGATGGAGTAGTTGCCGGGAAACAGGCGCAGCCGGCCCCGATCCAGCTCCGCGATGCTGGTGGCCACCGCGTCGAGGAAACGCCGGTCGTGCGTGATCACCACGCAGGTCTCGTTTTTCTGCAGCTGCTCCTCGAGTGTCTGGATGCCGTCGATGTCGAGATGGTTGGTGGGCTCGTCCAGCAGCAGCAGGTCGGGCTCGAGCGCGAAGGCCAGCGCCAGTGCCGCGCGCTTGCGCTCGCCGCCGGAGGCCTGTGCCGGCGCGGCGTCCTCGTTGACCGAAAAGCGATGCAGGTATTCGCTGAGCCGGGTTTCGACCGCATGCCGGTCGCGCTCGTCCGCGATGGTGTGCAGCCGGCCGCGCAACGACAGCGAGGCGCGCAAGGTCTCGGCCACGGGCAGCACCGGCTCCTGCTCGACCAGCGCGATGCGCAGGCCCGGCCGACGCTGCACTTCGCCATCGTCGAGCGGCAGCGAGCCCGCGAGCACGCCGAGCAGCGAGGACTTGCCGGTGCCATTGCGGCCGATCAGCCCGATGCGGTCGCCGTCATCGATGGTGAGTGCGGCGCGGTCGAGCAGCGGAGTGAGGCCGAACGCGAGCTCCGCGTCCTTGAGCGCGATCAACGTCACAGCGGCCACTTACAATGAATTGCCGAGCTCCAGCCACAGCCACTCGGTGGCATCGGTGACGTTGGGTCCGCGGCCGCCGGTGGACGGGTAGTTGTTGTCGTTCACCACGACCACGTGCTTGCGATCCAGCACCTGGATGGACTCGGGCGTGTGATAGGGGAAGCGGAAGAACGCGCCCGGCGCGACGTTCGGCGCCAGGCCCTTGGCATTGCCGATGGCCAGCAGGTCGATGACCAGCTTCTTCGCGAGTGGTTTGCCCGGCACGGCCTTGTCCAGATCGATGGCGTAGACGCGCTTCGACTTCGCCGCGTCGCCGGCCAGCGAGTCGCGCTCCAGCACCAGGAAGCGGTTGCCATCGATGCGCGAGAGGTCGGTCACCGAGGTCGAGTCGGCGTCCATCTCATATATAAGAGTGCCGGGCAGCCACTTCTGGGTGGTGCTGTCGAAACGGTACACGCGCGACTGGTGTGGCGCATCGCCGTTGACCGGGCCCTCGAGGATTGCCACCAGGGTCTTGTTGTCACCCGCGAGATCCAGCGCCTCGAAGCCGCGCGAGCGCCCGGTGCGCGCCTCGGCGCCGCCCGCGATCACCAGCGGATGTATCGCCGAACGGATGTTGTCGGGCAGTTCCACCGGCGGATCCAGCAACTCTCCGTCCACGGAGAAATGCAGCAGCCACGGGCCCTGCTCGTCGCCGACCCAGAAAGTCTCGTTCGGCATGGCGACCAGCGATTCGGGATCGGCGTCCGCGCCGGTGAGGAAGCGTTCGGGCGTCACTTCCTCGGTGAGATGCCACGGGAAGAACCTGGCGGGATCGGACAGTTCGATGACGGCCTGCAGCGCGGTGCGCGAATCGGTGCCGGCGGCGGTGCGCGGCTGCACGTCGAATAGATAGATGCACAGCCGGTAGTCGAAGCTGTTCCACCTGCTGCCGTAGCCGTTGTCCGAGAGCGCCCACCATGCGCCGGGTGTCGGGCCGGGCTTGATGGAGCTCACGCCCTGCACCGGCTGGGATTCGAAGCGCGGGGCCGGCGCGCGCAGCCCGTGCTCGTCGTACTGGCCTGACGGCGGTCCGGCGCGAAACGTGCCGGGCGGCATCACCACGTAGCCGATCAGCTCGACCGGTGGCGGCGGCGGAGGCGGCGGAGGTGGCGGAGGCGGCGACGGCTTCCTGGCCGGGGAAGATGCGGGCTTCTTCTTCGCGGTCGTGGGCGCGGGGGTCGAACTACCGGCCTGTGGCTTCTTCTTTGCGGCCGACGCGGCCGGCGCCGGATCGGCGGCCTCGGCGGGCGGCGCCGCGCACACCGCGGCGAGCGCGGCGGCCATGATCCTCGCAATGACGGGGGCGCGCGACGGTGAAGCAAGCATGGCCGGCGATTCTACGCGGACATCTGCCGCGGCTCACCACCGGGTGCCGGAAGAAAATTATGTCCGCGTCAGGGTCGCCAGCGCGGGTGGAATCACGCGGAAATCCAGCAGCTGGACTTCGTTCACGCGGTAGTGCTCCTTGCACTCCTCGTCACTGCACAGGTCGGTGGACAGGTACTTCTTGTTGTCGTCGCAAAACACGGTGACCACGCAGGCCGCGTCGCCCTGTTCGTGCGCGATCTCCAGCGCGCCCAGCAGGTTGGCGCCACTGCTGATGCCTACCGCGATGCCGAGCTCGTTGGCCAGGCGCTGCGACATCACGATGGCGTCGCCATCCCACACGTCGAGGATCCGCCCGAGCTCGCCCAGCTTGACGATGGAAGGGACGAACTCGTCGCTGATGCCCTGGATACGATGACGTCCGACCTTGTGGCCGGTGCGCAGCGTGGGTGAATTCGCGGGCTCCAGCGGATGGGCCTGCACGTCCTTGCCGACGCGCTCGCGCAGGTGTTGCGCGACGCCCATGACGGTGCCGCCGGTGCCGACGCCCGCGACGAAGGCGGTGGGCAGGCGACCAAGCGTCGCGAGCTGCGCCGTGATCTCCGGGCCGGTGGTCTCGTAGTGCGCCTGCACGTTGGCGGTGTTGTCGAACTGCTGCGGGCGGAACACGTGGCCGGCCTCGCGCGCGAATTCGTCCGCCATGCGGATGGAGCCGAGGAAGCCGCCCAGCTCGGCCGACACCGGGATCACCGCGGCGCCGAGGCTCTGGATCACCAGCACGCGCTCGCGCGACATCCAGTCGGGCATGTAGATGCGCACCGGGTGGCCGAGCGCGCGGCCGATCGCGGCGAAGGAGATGCCGGTGTTGCCGCTGGTGGCCTCGGCGATCGCGTCGCCGGGTGCGATGTCGCCGCTCGCGTAGGCGCGCTGCAGGATGTACAGCGCCATGCGGTCCTTGATGCTGCCGGTGAAGTTGTACGCCTCGTGCTTGGCGTAGATGCGGTGCTCGCGGCCGCGGTAGCGGCAGTGGATCTCGAGCAGTGGCGTGCCGCCGACGAGGCGTGCGAGCGCCTGCAACTTGGGAACGTTGACCGGGGATTTCATGCGCGCGGAATCTTACCCTACGGCGGCACGCTCGCCGTGGGCCCCGGAGGCATTCTCGGCGCGGCAGCGCGCAGTTAGAGTGGCGGCCGTGAATCGCGCAATCCTTGCATGGCTCGCCTGCATCGCCGCGCTCTTTGCCGGGCCGGTGGCGGCGCATACGACCAGCACCAGCTACCTGCGCATCGATGCGCCGCGCGCGGATGGGCCGGTGTCGTTGCGCTGGGACCTCGCCGTGCACGACCTCGTGTGGAACGTGTACATCGACAAGGACTACGACGGCGTGGTCACGCGCCAGGAAGTGCTGGACTCGCGCAAGGAATCTCTCGACCCGTCGGTGTTGTCGCAGATCTCCCTGCAGCGTGGTGACGCGGCCTGCAGGCTCGCCATCGAGGACGTCGCTCTGGCGGAGCGCTCCGGCCAGGACCTCCTGTCGGTGGAGTTCAAGGTGGATTGCCCGCAGGCCGGCATGCTGATCGTCGGCGGGCCGCTGTTCACCTTCGGGGACGCGGCGCAGCGGGTGCTGGTCAGCGTCACGCGCGGCACGGAGACCCTGGCCGGCGTCATCAGCTCCGACAATCCGCTGTGGCGCGAGCCGCTGCGACCTTCGGCGTGGGCCAGCTTCCTGCGTTTCCTGCGCGAAGGCGTATGGCACGTGCTGATTGGCTACGACCACATCGCGTTCGTGCTGTTGCTGCTGCTGCCTTCGGTACTGCGGCCCGTGAACGGTGCGTGGCAGGGCGCCGACGGGCTGCGCGAAGTCACGCGCGACATCGTGACCATCGTCACGGCATTCACCGTCGCGCATTCGACCACGCTGGCGCTCGCGGTCACGGGCACCGTGCGCTTGCCGACGCAGCCCGTCGAAGTGGCGATCGCCGCATCGATCGCGGTGGCGGGCGCACTCAACCTGCTGCCGCGGCTGTCCGGCTTGCGGCTGCCGCTGGCCTTCGGCTTTGGATTCGTGCACGGCTTCGGTTTCGCCAATGCGTTGAACGAGATCGACGCGTCGGGTAGTTCGCTGCTGCCGCTGCTCGCGGGCTTCAACATCGGCGTCGAAGTGGCGCAGCTGCTGATCGTGTCGCTGGTGCTGCCGCTGATCTACCTGGCGCGGCGGCGTCGCTGGTACGCCACCGGCGTCATGCCACTGGGCTCCTGCGCCCTCGGCGCCGCCGGCCTCGTCTGGCTCTTCCAGCGCCTGTGAGACAGTAGATGGTGCCGGCAGTAGATGGTGCCGGAGCATGCATTCCGGCATAACTCCCGCGGCAACGGCCGACGGGCTAGTTAGTCTTCCGAGTTATGCCGGAATGCATGCTCCGGCACCGTCTTATCTTCGCGGTCGCGGCAGGGCCTTGCGGCCGGAGGCGGTCAGGATGCCCGAGTAGCCGTACGCGGCATTGTCGTTGCAGGGGATCACCTGCGCGTCGATGCTCGCGGGTGCGAAGCCGTTCTCGGTCATCGCCGCCTGCATGTCGTCGATCGTGAGGTTCGAACCCGGGAACATGCGGTCGCCGCACTTGTACGCCTTGCACTGGTGCAGCGCGTGGATGATGAACGTCCCGCCAGGCTGCAGCATCGAGGTCACGTTGCGCAGGCAACGGCGGAACACCCGCGGATCGCTCGAGATCGCGTCGATGCAGAACCCGCTGATGATGAGGTCGTAGAAACCGGTGCGCGTCGGTCCGAGCGGCTGCTTGAGGCGCGCGTCGCTGACGTACAGGCCGCGCACCACCTTGCGCGTCAGCGCTTCGCGCTTGCAGACCTGCGTGTTGCTCGGCTGCTCGTTCCCTTCGCAGGCCAGCACGTAGCGCGTGAAACGCTTCCACTCCGGGGCGCTCTCGTCGGCACACAGCCACTCGCGCGCCTCGGTGAGGTTGTCGGCCAGCCAGTCGGCCATGTCCATGCGGAACACGTAGCGCGATGCCGCGATGGCGCGGTGGAGCGTCGGGCCGCAGCCATACTCCAGGCCGCGACCGAAGCGATGCTTCGCCGCGCGCAGCACGTCGATCTGGTAGGCGAGCACCGCCTGCTCGTCGGGCAGCACGACTTCGCTGTAGTAGGTCTGGAAGTAATCGCGCGCTCTCCACTCGGAGTAGTCGGCGACCAAGGGATTCCGATTCGCGTGTCCGTCCACCACAGTGCCTTCCCCGCTGGTCAGTTTTTATTTTATGGAGGAGCTATGCCTTGCTCCGTTGTCGGAGAATACTTACCCGCGCAAGCGTCCAGTAGCCGCACGCCCCCTGAGGAAAACCCTGAATAGGTCGTGGGTACCTGCATGGCACGCGGTGCCGCCGGCTGCTTGCAAGCGTGAAGAGTTGGCAGGATGCCCGGGAAAAACCGGCCAGAAACCGGGGAGTGCATCAATGTGGCCAACGCTGTCCGCGCGTAACAATAATCCGTCATGAACGCCCGTCCCGACGTCACGCAGGCCGCGCCCGAGGCCCAGCTGCCCGCCGAATTCCGCTCGGCGCTGCAACTCGCGCAGGCGGCCGTCTGGGATTGGCAGATCGCCGTGGATCGCTTCCAGGTCGACGAAGCGTGGGTGCGCGCCTTCGGCATCGACGTGGGCGCCGGCCCGATGGCGCTGCGTGAATGGCAGAAGCGCATCCATCCCGACGACCTCGGCGCGTTCAACGCCGCCACCGACTCCTGCCAGCACGGCAGCGATCGCTTCGAGTGTGAATACAGGTTGTTAGCGGCCGGGCATCGCTGGTTATGGGTGCTGCACCGTGGCCGCGTCGTGCAGCGTGAACGCGACGGCGCCGCGGCGCGCATCACCGGCTTGTTGCTCGACATCGATCGCCGCAAGAGCGAGGAAGTCGCGCGCAGCGACAGCGAGTCGCGCCTCGCCACGGCATTGTGGGGCGCCCGCGCCGCGTTCTGGCAATGGCACGTACCGAGCAACGCGCGCACCGCAAGCCCGCTCTGGCTCGCGATGACGGGCTACTCGCGCGCGCAATGGGACGCGACGCCTAACCCGTGGTTCAACAACCTGCACCCCGAGGATCGCGAGGAAGTCGATCGCCAGCTGCGCGAGCACGCACAGGGTTTGCGCGACTCGGTCGAATTCGAATACCGCTTCAAGACCGCCAGCGACGAGTACCGCTGGATGCAGGACCGCGGCCGCGCGGTCGAATGGGATCTCGCGGGCCGCCCGGTGCTGGTCATCGGCGTGACCCTCGACATCGACGCCAACAAGCGCGCCGAGGCGCACCTGCGTTCCAGCGAGCACATGCTCGAGACTGCCGCGTGGGGCGCGGGTATCGGCCTGTGGGAAACCAACTTCGCGACCGACACCACGCGCTGGTTCAACGACTGGTGCGACCGCCACGACATCGATCCGTGCACCGGCGGCGACCATGTATCGCGCTGGGACCAGAACCTGCATCCCGACGAAGGCCCCGAGGCGGTGCGCCGCTACTTCGAGCACGTCAACGGCAAGGCCGAGCACTACGACGCCGAGTACCGCATCCGCACGCGTTCCGGCCAATGGCGCTGGGTGTTCGAGCGCGGTCGGGTGGTCGAGCGCGACGCCAACGGCAAGGCGCTGCGCATGCTCGGCGTGTGCATGGACCTCGACGAGAACAAGGTCTCCGAGTTGCTCGCCAACGCGCGCAACGAGCGCGTCGAGGAAGCGCTGCAGCTGACCGCCGCGGGCGTGTGGGACTGGGACGTCGAGAAGGGCATCACGCACAACACCGACGGCTACTACCGCGTGTTCGGTGTCGATCCCGCGTTCGGGCGTGCCAACGCGATGAACTGGCGCCAGTTGCTCGACATCGATCCGGAGCACGCCGCCGACCAGTTCCGCCGCAGCCTGATGAACGTGGACCCCTCCGCGCACATGCTGGAGATCGAATACCGCTTCCGTCATACCGACGGAAGCTGGCACTGGGCGCTGGACCGCGCATACGTCATGGAGCGCATGCCGGATGGCTCGACCAAGCGCGTCCTCGGCCTGGTGGTGGACATCACCGAGCGCAAGCTGCGCGAGACCGCGCTGTCGGCCGCCGACCAGCGATTCCGCGCCATCGCGCGCGAGCTCAACTGCCTCATCTACGAGATCGACACGCAGACCGGGAAATCGAGCGGCGAAGGCGCCGAACGAGTCATCGGCTACACCGCGGCCGAGTTGCCGTCCGCGGCCGATTGGGCGGCGCTGGTGCATCCCGAGGACAAGCACCTGCTGCAGCAGTGGTTCGATGGCAACACCGAGTCGATGGTCGCCCTGCAGTACCGTATCCGCCACCGCGATGGCCACTACGTGACGCTGCTGGATTCGCCGTGCGTGGTGCGTGACGCCGCCGGCAAAGTGGTGCGCATCGTCGGCGTGGCCATCGACATCAGCGAGCAGGCGCGCGCGCAGGAAGCGCTGCGTTCCTCGCAGGAGCTGCTGCAGATGGTCGCGGCCGGCACCAGCGACTGGCTGATCCTGGTCGACACCGAGCGGCGCGTGCAGTTCATCAACCGCGGCATCCGCACGCATTCGCGCGAGAGCATCGTCGGGCAGCGGCTCGACGAGATCGCAGTGCCCGAGGATCGCGCCAACATCCTCGCGGCCCTCACCCACGTGCTGACCACCGGCGAGTCGGTCGACCTGCAACTCGCCGCCGCCGGCGCGCAGTACGGCGGCCGCTCCTTCGACTCGCGCATCCGCGCGGTGCGCTCGGCCGGCACCATCACCGGCGCGGTCATCAACATCACCGAGATCACCGACCGCCAGGCCGCGCAGCACCTGCGCGAGACGCAGGCGCGCATGTTCGAGCTGTTGCACGAAGGCGTCGTGGTCATCGATTCGGCCAACACGATCCGCATGGCCAACCCCGCGTTCGAGCGCATGTTCGGCTTCGCGCCGGGCGGCGCCGTAGGCACGCCGATCGAAGAGCTGATCGCGCAGCCGGCCGGCGTGCGCCGCGAGCAGCTCGAGCAACAGTTGTTAGGCTCCGCCGGTGACGTGCCTCTGCCCGCGCCCGTGGAATTCAAATGCCGGCGGCGCGACGGCAGCACCTTCGATGCGGCCTGCGTGGCGACCCTCACGCATCTCGACGGCGCCACGCACCGGCTCGCCGTCATCACCGACGTCACCGAGCGCCGTGGACTGGAGCGCGAGATCCTCGAGATCGCCGGGCGCGAGCAGTTGCGCATCGGCTCGGACCTGCACGACGGCCTCGGACAGGACCTGACCGGCGTGGCGCTGATGCTGCGCAGCGTGGTCGCGCAGTTGCGCAAGGAAAACTCCTCGGCGCGCACCGACGTCGAAGACATCATCAGCCTGGTCAACGGCGCCATCGAGAGTACGCGCGCCATGGCGCGTGGCCTCGCCCCCGTGGGTGCGGACCGCGGCGGACTCATCGCCGGCCTGCAATCCATGGCCGTGCGCGGCATGGAGCGCTACGGCATCCGCGCGCACTTCAATACCTCGCTGAAGGAGCCCCTGACGCTCGACGACGGTGCTGCGACGCACCTATACCGCATCGCCCAGGAGGCATTCACCAATGCCATCCGGCACGGGCGGGTCACCCAGGTCAGCATCGACCTGGCCACGGCCGATGGCACCCTGACGCTGTCCGTGCAGGACAACGGCCGGGGTTTCGATGAGCGAAACGCCAGCAATGGCATGGGCATGAAGCTGATGCGCTACCGCGCGCAGATGCTCGGGGGCGACGTCGCCATCGCGAACAACAAGGGCGGCGGCGTGATCGTCCGCTGTACCTGCCCGCACCGCGTGCCGAGCGACGGCGAATCGCAGCCGCGCGGCGGGTTTCCGCTCAAGGACTGAGGGGTTCCGCGGGGCAGGACCAAAGGCCCATTGCGCTCGATCTAACTATAGGGCCGTGTAGGACAAAGGATTGACGCTCCGCCACATCGCCGTATGATTCGACCCTAATAATTGCGCGTAGGGGACGATCATGACTGCAGCCATGGCCACCAAGCGCCAGATCCTCATCGTCGACGATCACCCGATCGTCCGTCAGGGGCTGCGGCGCATGTTCGAGGCGGAACCGGACCTGGCGGTGATCGGCGAGGCGGATTCCGAGCCCGCCGCCCGCGAAGCCATCCGCGCCAAGAAGCCCGACATCGTGGTGGTCGACCTGTCGCTGGAGCGTGGCGACGGCATCGAGCTGGTGCGCCAGATGCACGCCGAAATGCCCGAGCTGCGCATGCTGGTGTTGTCGATGCACGACGAGACCATCTACGCCGAGCGGCTGCTCGCCGCCGGCGCCATGGGCTACATCATGAAACAGGCGGCGTCCGACCAGCTGCTGATCGCCGTGCGCCGGGTACTCGATGGCCGGACCTACGTCAGCGAGACCGTGCAGCGCTCGCTCGACCAGCGCGCCGGCGAGAACCGCTCCGAGACCAACGACCCGGTGGCGCGCCTGTCGAACCGCGAAGTGCAGATCCTGAACATGATCGGCCGCGGCATGAGTTCGCGCGAAATCGCGCAGGAGTTCACGCTGTCGGTGAAGACCATCGAGTCACACCGCCAGACCATCAAGCACAAGCTCGGCCTGGCCACCAACAGCCAGCTGCTTCAGTACGCGATGAAGTGGTTTTCCGGCGGCACCCAGCGGAGTTAAGACGGTGCCGGAGCATGCATTCCGGCATAACTCGTACCCTGCGTAATACCCTCGAATTCGGCCAAAAACGGCCGAGTTAGGCCGGACTGCATGCTCCGGCACCGTCTTCGCCCCGGTTCAAACCCGGCCCCCGGTTTTCGTCTCTAATCCCCGTACGAGGGAGAGACGTTTGGCCGATGGTTCGACAGCCCGGATCATGAAGACCGAGACGGTCGTCAGTTTCGACGCCGCGCTCATCGAGCGCGCGCAGAAGGGCGACAGCCGAGCCTTCGAACGTCTCTACCGCGAACACGTGGCGCGCGTGCACGGGTTATGCCTACGGATGACCCGCAACCCGGACACCGCCGCCGACTGCGTGCAGGACGCCTTCATCAAGGCGTGGAAGGCCCTGCCGCGATTCGAGGCCCGCAGCAGTTTTTCGACCTGGCTGCACCGGATCGCGGTGAACACGGTGCTCGAGAAGCGCCGCGGGCCGGCCAACGCCGAGGTGCTGTCGGAGGACCCGACCGTGTACGAGGAAGCGGTCACGGTGCTCGACACACCGGTGGAGGAAGAGGAGCTCGAGGCCGCGATCGAATCGCTGCCGCAGGGCGCACGCGACGCGCTGGTGTTGTGCGGCGTGTATGGCTACGAACATTCGGAGGCCGCGTCGATGCTCGGCATCGCCGTCGGCACCTGCAAGGCGCAACTGCACCGGGCGCGCGGCTTGCTGAAGGACAGATTGGAACGAGGTGTGCGATGACCACTCGGCGGATTACGCGACTCGACGAGCTGAAGCAGGACGTGCCTCCTGCGCGCGACCTGTGGCCGGCTATCTCTGCTGCCATCGAGGCCGACAAGGCCGCGGTCGCCGCGCCGCCGATGCGCCGCCGGGCCGCCTGGATGCCGGCCGCCGGCATGGCTGCCGCCGTCGCGCTGGTGACACTGGGCGTTTTCATCGGCCGGGCCATTGCGCCGCCGACCGGGACCCAGGTCGCGGGCAACCCGCCGGCCCAGGTTGCCGCGGGCCAGCCGCTGCTGATCGACGCCAAGTACCAGCAGCAGCGCGACGCGTTGTTCGCCGAGGTCCAGGCCAAGCTCGCGACCATGCCGGCCGTGGAGCGCGACAAGGTCAAGGCCAGCCTCGATACGTTGCAGCAGTCGATCAAGGACATCGAGGCAGCGCTGGGCCGCGACCCGGCCAATGCGCTGCTGCAGGAATTGTTGGTGAGTTCGTGCCAGGAAGAGATGCGTGCCCTGACCGTGGTGCGCGATTCCGGCAGCCAGGAGATCTGATCATGAGAGAGACCCGTTTTCGTTCCGTCATCGCGCTGTGGGCCGCGAGCCTGCTGCCGCTGGCCGCGTTCGCCGCCGATGAAAACTTCGAACGCACGGTCGAAGCCACCGCTGATGGCGAAGTAGTGATATCCAACGTGTCGGGCACCATCGACGTGCGCGGCTGGGATCGCAACGAAGTGCACGTGAGTGGCGAGCTCGGCAGCGGCGTCGAACGCGTGGACGTGACCTCGAGCGGCGGCCGCACCACCGTCAAGGTGATCCTGCCGCGCGGTTCAAATCACGACAGCAGCGCGGACCTCGAGATCCAGGTGCCCAAGATGAGCTCGGTGGAGGTCTCCGCGGTTAGCGCCGACGTGTCCACGAGGGGAGTCCAGGGTACCCAGCGACTGAAGAGCGTCAGCGGCGAAATCACCGCCGACATCGCCGGTGACGACTCCGACCTGCGCTCGGTGAGCGGCGACGTCACGCTGCGGGGCAGCGGCAAGCCGCTGCGCCTGCGCGTGAGCTCGGTGAGCGGTAACCTCGACCTGTCCAATGCCGCCGGCAAGCTCGAACTGGTGACGGTGAGCGGCGATGCGCGCGTGCAGATGACCGAGGCCAGCGAGATCCGCGGCAAGACCACTTCCGGCAGCCTCAACCTGCGCGCCAGGCTCACCCAGGACGCGCGCGTCGACGCCGAAGCGGTGAGCGGCGACCTGACGTTGCACCTCAGCGCGCCGGGCGGCGTGTCCGCGGAAGTCGAGACCTTCAGCGGCGACATCGAGGGGTGCCTCGCCAAGGACGTGAAGCGCGCCAGCGAATACGGGCCCGGCAAGCGGCTCACCGTGCGCACCGTCGAAGAGGGGGCACGCGTGCGTGCCAAGACGCTCTCCGGCGACGTGGAGATCTGCGACAAGTAATCCCCTGCCGACGGCGCCACCCGGCGCCACGCCCGCGCGGCCGACATCGTTACAATGTCGGCCGCGTGCGCGTACTCAAATGGATTTCCTGGGGTCTTGCCGGACTCTTCGTGCTCATCCTGCTGGGCCTCGGAGTGCTGGTGTGGGTGGTCGATCCCAACGCCTTCAAGGGCCGCATCGAGGCCGCCGTCCAGGAAGCCACCGGGCGCGAATTCACGCTGGCCGGTGACATCGAGCTGAAATTTTTCCCCTGGCTCGCGCTGCGCACCGGCGCCGGCGAGTTCGGCAATCCGCCGGGATTTCCCCGCGAGCCCATGGCGAGCTGGCAGCACGCGCGGCTCGGCGTGCGGGTCGTTCCGCTGATGCGTGGCGAGCTCGAGGTCGACCGCATCATGCTCGAAGGCGCCGACGTGCGGCTCACGCGCCGCGCCGACGGCAAGGGCAACTGGGAAGGCATCGGCGGCGAGGCGCAGGACCAGCCGGATGCGAAAAACCGTCACGTCACCGTCGACGGCGTCGACCTGCGCGACAGCCGACTGTCGTTCGTCGACGAGACCGCAGCGCGCCGCGTCGAGATCAGTGCGCTCAACCTGACGACCGGCGCCATCGATCCCGGCAGGCCATTCACCGGCACCACGATCGCGGGCGTCGCGCACATGCAGGGCTTCGCGCCCGGGGGTGTGCCGTTCCGCCTGGCCGTGCCCGAGGCCGCGCTCACCGAGGACTATTCGAAGCTCGACGTACCGGATTTCTCGGCGAGCCTCGGCGCTATGGAAGCGCAAGGCGCGGTGCGCGGAAGCTTCGGCGGGGCGGTGCGCCTCGAAGGCAGCATCGACACCAACACCTTCGACGCGCGCGCGCTGCTGGCGTCGCTCGGCGTCGCCGCGCCCCGGACCACCGATCCGGCGACATTGACGCGCATCGACCTCGCCAGTGCGTGGAAGTTCGACGCCGGCGCGATCAGCATCGATCCGCTTGCGTTACAACTCGACGACACTCACTTCACCGGCAATTTCCACCGCGCCGCGGGCGACGATCCGGTGGGCGAGTTCACGCTGCGCGGCGACCGGTTGGACATCGCGCGCTACGTGCCGGTGACCGACCCGAAGAGTCCGCCGTTCGTGCTGCCCACCGCCGAACTGCGCGCGCTCAAATTCCGCGGCGTGCTGGAGCTCGCGCAAGCCACTTACGACGACGTCGAGATGAAGGGCGTCACGTTGCGGCTGCTGCTGGATGAGCAGGGGCTGCGCAGCCAGTCGCCGCCGAAGACGGCGGCCGTGAAATGACGCGCGCGGCCGGGCGCCGCGGCATCGCGCCGCGACTCATCGACTGGCACGCGCGCGCCGGCCGGCACGATTTGCCCTGGCAGCGGCATCCATCGAAGGACAGCGCCAGCTACCGCGTCTGGGTCTCGGAGATCATGCTGCAGCAGACCCAGGTGTCGACGGTCATCCCGTATTTCGAACGCTTCATGGCGCGCTTCCCGGACGTGCGCGCGCTCGCCGATGCGCCGCGCGACGAAGTGCTGCACCTGTGGACGGGCCTCGGCTACTACGCGCGTGCCCGCAACCTGCATGCCGCCGCACAGCTCATCCGCGACCGGCATGGCGGCAGGTTCCCGTCCACGCTCGAAGCTGTGATGGAGCTGCCGGGTGTCGGCCGCTCCACCGCCGGCGCCATCCTGTCGCTGTCGCAGGATGCGCGGCATCCCATTCTCGACGGCAACGTCAAGCGGGTGCTGGCGCGCCATCACGCGGTTCATGGTGCGCCGGATGAAAGCGCGACGCTCGCGCGCCTGTGGGAGCTGGCGGAACAGGAGACGCCGGCGCTCGGTGTGGCCACCTACACGCAGGCCATCATGGATCTCGGTGCGACCCTGTGCAGGCGACACCGGCCGCGCTGCGGCGAGTGTCCGATCTCCGCCGATTGCCGCGCGCGCATCGAAGCACGCCAGGAAGAGCTGCCGGCGGCCAGGCGGCACCGGGCGGCGCGCAAGACGCGCCGCGCGGTGATGCTGGTGGCGCGCCACGATTCTGCCGTGCTGCTGGTCCAGCGCCCGGCGAACGGCATCTGGGGCGGGCTGTGGTGCCTGCCGGAGTTCGACGACCGCGACGCCGCGGCACAGTTCGCCACGCGCTCGCTGGCCCGCGCCACGGTGGCGCGCGTCGCGTTGCAGGAAATCGAACACAGCTTCACGCACTTCGATCTCGTGATCACGCCGCTCGTGGCGCACTGCCAGGGCGCGCGCCGCATCGAGGAGCCGAGCGAGCGCGCCCGACTGTGGTATGACCTCGCGCGGCCCGCGCGCATCGGACTGCCCGCGCCCATCAAGACCTTGTTGGAGACCTTGCGATGAGAATGGTGAATTGTGTGTTGCTCAAGAAGGAGGCGCCCGGGCTCGACAAGCCGCCGTATCCCGGCGAGCTCGGCAAGCGCATCTACGAGAATGTCTCGAAGGAAGCCTGGCAGCAGTGGGTGCGCCACCAGGTCATGCTGATCAACGAATACCGGTTGACTCCCATCGAGCCCGCGCATCGCAAGCGGCTGGAATTCGAGATGGAGAAGTTCTTCTTCGGCGACGGCTCGGAGAAGCCGAAGGAATTCGTCGCGCCGGCTGAGTAGCTAGAGCCCGTCATCGATGAGCTGCAGCGGCCGCGCGGCGGGCTTCACTTCCACCGTGGTCAGCCGCCACCGGCGAAACAGGCGAACTGCAGCGGTTCGCCGTCGAAAGATGCCCATGTCTCGCGCCTCCATCGCGCGCCATCGAGACATAAAAAAAGGACGGCACGTTTTCCGTGCCGTCCCAGGAGCGGGGTCGAGCGGGGGAGCTCGCCCCGGAGTCTTCAGAATTTGCCGGCCTGGTAGTCGCTGAAGGCCTGCATGATCTCCTCGCGCGTGTTCATCACGAACGGGCCGTAGCGCGCCACCGGCTCGCGCAACGGCCGGCCCGCGACCAGGATGGCGCGCGACTGCGGCGCGCGGCCGGCGAGGCGCACTTCCGTGCCGTCGCCCAGCACCGCGAGTTCCTGCGCGCCGATCGTGGCCGCGTCGCGTTCCACGCCCGCCGCCAGCGATCCTTCGTACACGTACACGAACGCCGAGTGGCCCGCCGGCACCGGCAGCGCGAACTCGACGCCGGCGTCCAGGCGGATGTCCATGTAGATGGGATCCGTCGCCGGCTGCTTCACCGGCCCGGTGGCACCATCCAGCGTGCCCGCGATCACCTTGACCGCGAGCCCGGGCTTCTCCACCAGCGGCAGCCTGTCGCCGCCGAATTCCTGGTAGTTAGGCGCGGACATCTTGTCCTTCGCCGGCAGGTTCATCCACAGCTGGAAGCCGCGCATGCGGCCCTCGCGCTGCTCGGGCATTTCCGAGTGCACGATGCCGCGGCCCGCGGTCATCCACTGCACGGCGCCCGGCTCGAGCACGCCCTCGTGCCCGTGGTTGTCCTTGTGGCGCATGCGGCCGTCGAGCATGTAGGTCACCGTCTCGAAGCCGCGGTGCGGATGCTCGGGAAAGCCGGCGATGTAGTCCTCGGCCTTGTCCGTGCCGAACTCGTCGAGCAGCAGGAACGGGTCGAGATCGGGCAGCCTGGGCTGGCCGATGACTCGCGTGAGCTTGACGCCCGCTCCATCGGAGGCAGGCTGGCCGCGCAGAGTGCGAACCACCGCGCGCGGAGCGTTCGAGACCTGGGTTTGTGCGTTCATGGGCCGCCCTTTATGGAGCCGATTGCGCGCCGATCAAGCAGCGCGCGGCGCCGGGCCCGCGGATGCGAGGTCCGCGCTGCGGCCGCTACCTTTGGTAAATCAAGAGGTTGGGCACAGGATTGCTTGACGGCGCGGAGCCTGCCCGGTCTAATACGCGCCCCTCGATCGGGGGGCCTCTTCATCGAAGAGGCAAAGGCGGCCAGGTAGCTCAGTTGGTAGAGCAGCGGACTGAAAATCCGCGTGTCGTTGGTTCGATTCCGACCCTGGCCACCATCTCCACTCCGTCCATTCCGTTGCTCACGCGGTCCGCTACGCTCGACGCGTGGACAAGATCATCGCTGCCGCTGTTCTTGCGTTCGCGCTGTGGCTGGGCGGCCAGGCATCTGCGCAATCCGCCAGCAATGCCGAACCCGGCCAATTCGCCACCGGACTCACGGCTCATGGATGCGACGGGCCGGCGCGGCAGACGCCGCCGTGCCGCTTCGATCTCACGGGTCCCATCACCCGCGCGCAGGCCGAGGCCTTCGAAAGGTTCCTCGCCCGGCGCACCCACCTGCAAGGCTTCGACTTCGAGGTCACCGGCACCGCGGGCAGCGTCGATGCGGCCATGACTTTCGGTACGCGACTGCGTGAGCGCGGCGCGGCGGTGATCGCGCACGGAAACTGCGGCACCGCCTGCGTGCTGGTGCTTGCGGGCGGCGTGCATCGATCTGCACGCGAGGCGCGCGTCACCGTCGATCATCCCTATCCCGACGCCGCCATCGAGCTTGGCGAGCATCGTGCCGAGCGTTACATCGAGCGCATCAACAATCCCATCGCCACGTACCTCGAGCGCATGGGAATCCAGGGCTCACTGCTCGCCGCGATGCTGGCGGTGCCGGCGGGCGAGAGCCGCGAGCTGAGCGCGGCCGAGCTGCGCGGCTTCGGGCTCGTCGGCCGGGCGTACTGAACGGCTACCAGCGATTTTCCAGCAGCACGCGCGCCAGCAGGTCGTCGTGCCACGGCAGGATGGGCTCGAGCCCGTCGATCTGGTAGGGAGCGAGGTTGTAATCGTTGTACGTCGCGCTGATCACCACGTCGCCGCCCCGGGTCCAGCTGCTGGCGTCGAAGCGCAGCTCGCCGCGTGCCTCGAACTGCAGCGACTCGCTGCCATCCCACCAGTTCTGTGCGCCCACCGTCATGGACACGGCCTTGCCGAACCTGATCGTCCCCTTGGCCGCCACCGACCCGGCAAAGGTGCTGTTGCGGAAGTCGTCGCGGGTATAGCCGCGGGTCTTCGGCACGTCATCGTCGATCTCGAGGAAGAACCACCCCGGGCCTGCCTTGAGCGCGCCGGAAAAGACCTCCGTGTCGAATCCCGCGACGACCGACGGCAGCAGCGTCATGCGACGCTCGATCGAGCTCGTCGTGTTCATGCGCGTATCGAAATCCACCGACCAGTCGAGATGCGCGGCGCCCGACTGCCAGAACTTCCCGTCGGTGCCGGCCCGCACCTCCCACCACACCGGGATGTGATCGGGATCGAGATGGTCCTGGTCGAAGTCGCCATAGATATCCGCGAGCGCGAAGAGGTGCCGTCCCGATCCGGTGCGGTGATCCCAGGCCGCCCCGACGTTGACGCCGAAGGTATCCGAGTCCACTTCGGGAACCATGAAATCGTGCGCGCCCACATGCCAGCTCCAGTCCCCGGCCTGGGAGGCGCACGAAGCCAACAACAGCAGGACGAACGGGCCGGCGGCGGGGACCTTGCGTGTCATGCATCGATACTGCCCGCGCGACATGCGTATTCGTAGTAAGTAACGCAGACCATCGACGCCCCGGCTGCGACAATGCCGCCATGAACACCGAACTGCTGGGCTATCTCGCTGCCGGCCTCACGACCACGTCCTTCATTCCCCAGGCGATCATGACTCTCCGCACGCGCAATACGCGCGGCATCTCGCTCGGCATGTATTCGATCTTCACGCTCGGCGTCGCGCTGTGGCTCGCCTACGGCCTGGTGATCGGCTCGTGGCCGATGATCGCCGCCAACACGGTCACGCTGGCGCTCGCGGCCCTGATCCTGGCGTTCAAGCTGCGCTACGGCTGATTCCACGCGAAAAAGAAAAGGGGCGCCGGTTGCGCCCCTTTTCCCGTGACCGGCGGAATCGGCCAGTCACTTTCTCACGCACGTAGTCTCGACGGTTCAGCGCATGCCGACCCCATTCGTCAGCTCACGCGACTTGAATCCGCGGGTGGCCTTGACCGGGCGCATCTTCGCCTGGCCGGTCGCCGGGGCTTCGTAGTCGTAGTAGCGAACCAGGAAGCTCGTCGGCGTCTGCGCCGTGATACCGCCGTCGTAGTTCGTGCGGCGCAGTTCGAGCACGTAGACACGCGAGCCTTCCTGCGCCACCGGGATGATCCGCCGCTGGTCCCAGAGTTCGCAGCCCGCGTCGGTGTACAGGCAGCCGTCGACCTCGTTGACGGTGTCCCAGGTGCGACGCACGAAGATCGAGTTGCTCTCGATGGACCAGCGGAAGGCGTTCACCGGGTTGGTGACTTCGTCGGTGGTCACGAGCGTGTTGTTCTCGTCGATGTAGTCACTCTCCTGGGCGCCGAAGTGATCGGCATCGAAGCGCAGGCGGAAGCCCTTGAGGCGCTGGTCCGCAATGGTCTCTTCGCCGATACCGAACTGGTAGAAGCGGCCGACCACCGCTTCGTCGGTGAGCGTCAGAGAACCCGCGGGCTCGCCTTCCACCTGGGCGCCGGCGCCCGCGTACACGGGACCGTCATTCGGTGCTCTCACTTCCCAGTAGATGTCGCTGACCACGTCGTCGATGCGCTGGAGCACCGCGAACTCGGCCACCGAGCCGTTGGCGAACTCGGCATGGACCAGGTTGTCTTCCACCGTCCACGTGAAGTCCAGGTTGGTGAGGCGCGTGTGGCCGACGCCATCGCCCAGGTCGGCGATGTCGGCGATGGCCTTCTGCTGCAGCGGACCCCAGACGTACAGGGTCTGCACCGTGCCCACGAGATCGGCCGCAACCAGCGGCTGCGCGTTGTCTTGCGACAGCACCGTGCGGGCCGAGGTCGACGTCTCGGTGCGCGGCGCGAGCGAAGCGCAATCCGGGTAGGTGATGTCGCTGGTGGACGTGATCGCCACCTGGTTGGCATTCAGGAAGGTCACCACGTCACCCGAGCTCACGTAGTGGGCCTCGACCTGGCGCACGCCGCCGTCGCCGACGCAGTCCTCGGTGTCGAAGCTCACCGTCTCGATCGGGGTCGGGTAGCTGATGCGCAGCTCCTTGCCCACGACCGCCCAATTCATCTCGACGTTGTGCGTGTCGGTGGTCAGCCAGCCGGTGTGGTCGGCATTGAAGTCGAAATGCACGATGCGACCGGTGTAGTTGAACGTGAAACCCGCATCGGTCGACAGCATCGCGGTGGTCATCGCACCGCGCGCGATCAGCGCATCCTCGGTGATGTCCTGCGCGAGGCTCGGGTCCGCGGCGATCGCGCTCTGCGTCTCGGCGAAGGCCGCCGGATCCTGCTGGTACGCCGTGTCGACGAACTGCTGGCGGCTTTCGCTGCTGCTCACCAGCGCGAGGATCGAGTCCGTGCCATCGGGCAGCGGGTGCGTCTCGGGCTGGTCGACGGCCAGCTTGATCGCCGTGGCGACATCCAGCACGTCCTGCGCATTCACCTGCGCCGCGAGCGACGACAGCGACGCGTCGGAGGCGATCGGCTCGCCGCCATTCGCCTCGGTCATCAGCACCGCGGCCGCGGTGCTCACGTTGGTGATCTGCGTGGCGAAGTTTTCCGAAGCGGTGAGCGTGCCGTCATCGCCGGCGGCGGTGCTCAGCGCCTGGAACGATCCGGCAATACTGGTGAACTCCACGAACGCCTGGTCACCCGTGCCGCGCGCATTCAGCGTGATGAACGCAGTGGCGGCGTCGGTCTCCTCGATCTCGATGTCGAGCGAGTAGTTGCCATCGGCATCGGCCGTGGTGGTGAACGTCTGGCCCGCGACCGTGGCGCTGACCTCGGCATTGGCGATGGGCTCGTCGGTCACCGTGCCTTCGAGCGTGAGGCTGACGGTGGGCGGCGGCGGCGGAGGCGGCGGCGGGGGAGGCGGTGTCGGGGTCGGCGTGGGCGCCGGCGGCCCGCCACCCACGGGCGGGGAAGCCGACGAATCGCCGCCTCCACCGCAACCGGTCAACGTCGACACCAGCAACATGGCGCACACCAGGCCTGCACGGCCCGCGGCGGCACCCGACATAAAACGTTTCATTCGAGAGTCTCCCTGACAAGCAGTTTGCGAGTGGCCGCAAGTTAGGGAGTCGACTCGCGGGCGGCATTTCCAAAATTGGATATGCGCGCGAGCGGTGATCAGAACTGTGATTGTCCGCTCACGGCAGGTGAGACCTGCCGCACACTCAAAGCTGCGCGAGGCGCGCGAGCAATTCGACCTGGCGATTCACGCCGGCCTTGGCGAGCAGCGACTTGATCTGCACGCGCACCGTGCCCACCGACACGCCGCGCGCCTGCGCGATGGCCTGCGCCTTGGCGCCACGCGCCAGCGCCATGGCGATTTCCACTTCCGCGGGCGTGAGGCCGTACGTGGCGCGCAACACCGCCGCACGGCGTTCTTCATCGTGCGAAGCGCTGCGTGCCAGCACCAGTACGCGCGCATCGAAGCGCAGCTCCAGCCGGCGGCGCGGCAACGGCATGACGTCGAGGTGCGTGATCGCGCCCTGCGTCCCCGCGGGATGGATGGTGAGCGTCCGCGGTGCCTGCTCGGCGCGTCGCTGGCTCGCGGCGCGGATCGCCGCACCGAGCGCGGCATCGTCCTCCGCGCGGCGTGCGCCGAGGTGGCCGCGCCGCAGCGTGAGGCCGCTGCCGCCGGCACACAGCTTTTCCGCCTGCGGTGACAGGCGTACCACCATGCCCGCGGCGTCGCAGACGAAGGCCGGCGTGGCGAGCTTCTCGAAGGTGTCCGCGATCACCGCCGCGCGCTGGTCGCCGAGCGCCAGGCTGGTGCGCACCGCCGCGCGCACCTGTGGCGCGAGCGTCGCGAACACGCGTTTGCCGGCGTCGTCGATGTGGCCCTGTTGCCGGTTGCGGATGACCGCGAGCCCGACCAGCAGGTCCTTGCGCTGCTCGAGCGTGGTGAGGCAGATGTACGGCACGTCCCAGGGCACGGCGAATTCCTGGTAGTGGGCGTCGGCGCGCACGGCGTCCGGCGTGATGAAGTCCGACTCGGCGATGATCGCGAGCGGCGGGCGGGCGAGGCCGGCGCGCCGGCGCGGGTTGATGCGCGGGTCGTTGCCGCCGGCCGCGAGGAAGGCGCCGGGCAGGCCGGGATCGACGTCGGTCAACAGGTTGAGCGCGTCGCCGCCGTCCGTCATGCAGACCAGCTGGCCATGGCGCGAGCCCGTGGCCTCGGCGAACGACGCGAGCGCGTCGTACCACCCCTGTCCATCGATCGCGGCCGCGTGGAACGAGTCGGCCAGCGACAACCAGTTTTCGTCGTCCATCATTTCGACAATTGACCCCGCGCGCGATTTTCCACACTGGCGGCAAGAAACAAATCGGAGAAACCCGAGTGACGCTCTTGGCCGTCGCGAATTGCGACCGCGTTCGCGATTGCGGCCATTGGGGTGGCGCGCGGACCGCGATTCGTCCACCGATGGCGCGGCGTTTGAATACGGCGTATTTTCCGCCAACTCCCACATTCGAGAAGCCGCTTGAACGCCACCGACGACTCCGTCTCCGCCTCATCGCGTCTTTCCAAATCCCTGCTGGCACGCCACCTGGTGATGATCTCGATCGGCGGGATCATCGGCGGTGGCGTATTCGTCGGCAGCAGCGGCGCCATCGCCAACATCGGCCCCGCGGTGCTGCTGAGCTACATCTCTGCCGGCATCGTGGTATTCGGCGTCATCACCATCCTCGCGCGCATGGCGATGGATCGGCCGGGTCTCGGGTCGTTCACCGAATACGTGCGCGTGGCGCTGGGTGACGGCGCGGGATTCATCACAGGCTGGCTGTACTGGTGGTTCTGGGTGGTCGTGGTCGCGTTCGAGGCGCTGGTCGGCGCCCAGACCGCGCAGGCCTGGCTGCCGCAGTTCGAGGTCTGGCAGATCGGGCTGGGGCTGATGGTCATCCTGACTGCCGTCAATCTCGCCTCGGCGCGTTCGTACGGCGAGTTCGAATTCTGGTTCGCGTCGATCAAGGTGGCCGCGATCGTGGCGTTCATCGTGGTCGCGGCGGGATGGCTGCTCGGCGTTGGCCATTCGTCACCGAGCCCGGGCCTCGCGAACCTCACCGCGCACCGGGGCTTCGCGCCGTTCGGTTGGGCGGCGATCCTCACCGGCGTGACCACGGTCATCTTCTCCATGGTGGGCGCCGAGATCGTCACGGTCGCCGCGGCGGAATCCGCCGAATCCAACAAGACGCTGTCGCGCCTGGCCGCCAGCGTGGTGTTGCGCATCCTGCTGTTCTACGTGGTCTCGATCGCGCTCATCCTGTGCATCGTGCCCTGGACGGAATTCAAGTCCGGCAATTCGACGTTCGCCATTGCGCTCGAGCGCATCGGCATCCCGGCGGCTGCGCAGGTCATGAACATCATCGTGCTCACCGCGGTGCTGTCATGCCTCAATTCGGGCGTGTACGTCACGGCGCGCGTGCTGTTCGCCATGGCCGACAAGGGCGACGCGCCGCGCTGGCTGACCGCGGTGAACAAGCGGCACGTGCCGGCGCGCGCCATCCTGCTCGGCAGCTCGTTCGGATTCATCGTCATGCTGATGCGCGACATCGCGCCGGCCAAGCTGTTCGACTTCCTGATGAACTCGTCCGGCGCGCTGATGATGTTCACCTACGCCTTCGTCGCGATCGCGCACTTCAGGTTTCCGTACACGGATCCGCGCCGGCGCAGTGCCGGCGGCGCGCAACTGGTGGCCGGCGGGGCCGCGCTCGCGATGATCGCGGTCATGGTCGCCATGGCTTTCATGCCGAGCAAACAACCGGAGATGTGGGCCAGTCTCTCCTGCTTCGCCATCATCGTGGCCGCGCTGCTGGTCAAGCGCGCCGTGCAGAAGACGCCCGCGGGCAGCGTGGTGACGCCGCGCTAGCGCGCGTCGAGGAATTCGAGCGCGCGCCCGAGCTGCAAGGCGTCCGGGAATTGGTGGCCCATTCCCTCCACGTCCAGCAACAGCGAGTGCGTCGCGCCCGCGTCCTGGTACCGCGCGAACACCTTGCGCATCTCGGCGTGGTTGAAATCCTTGCTGCCGGTGATGAACACGTAACGATTCGCGACGATCGACGGCAACAGCGGCCGCTGCTCCCGGGTCCAGAAATCCGCGCCGACGATGTATATCGCCCCGGTGACCAGTCGCGGGAAATGGCTCGCCAGCTGGCTTGCGACCCGGCCTCCGCCCGACATGCCGCCGACGTAGAGCCGCCGCGTATCGATCTGCGCCTCGCGCCGTGCGAGCTTCAGGCCCATGACGGCCACCAGGATGCGTTGCGCCGTGGGCCGCCGGTTGCCGAATCCCTCCGCGGCGATCCAGGCGAGGTCGTGCCGCTCGAGGATTTCATCCCATCCCGCGGGCAGATTGCCCGTGTCGTCGCCGCGCACGAACACCAGCACGCCGGGATGTCCGCCGCGAGGCAGGCGTACGCGGAAATGCACCGGCTGGTCGACAGGCAGCGTGCGCCCCAGCGACTGCGCCTCGGCGGCATCGAAGAGCTCGGCAACCGTGGTCACCCGCTTGGCCAGCGCGGCATCTTCCGCGCGCGCGGCGCCCGCACGCGCCACGAGTGCGCACGCGAACAGGGCAAACAACTTCGGCGCGTGCTGGTTCATCGGAGTCCGTCGCCGCGAATCTTATGACAAGCGTCCCCTGGGCACGCAGGCGTTGCCGTGAACGCAGTTTTTCACGCTTGCGCGGCTTTGCGGGAACCGGCGGGAGCGCCACAACCAGCGTCAATCGTCCGACGCGCCGATGAGATGCGACTCACATTGTGAACCCGGTCTGGCGCGTAGCATCGCCCCATTAGAACGAAGGGGATGGGTGGTGAGCCGTACTCACCATAATCGGAAGGGCGATGCGTCCACTAGTTAGTCAATTGATAGCGCTGTCGGCGCCGGCGCGGGCGCGCGGCAAATGATCCGCATAGGTCGGCGGCATGGCGGCTGGCTGGCGCTCGCGGCCATGGTCATCGTGTGCCTGCTGGGCGCGTGCGGGCTGCTGCGCCCGCTGGAGAATGCCGTCGCCGACCTGCGGGCGCGCGTGCTCGACCGCCAGGTCGCTTCGCCCATCGTCATCGTCGGCATCGATTCCCGCAGCGTCGCCGCCTTCGGCCACCGCAACATCCCGCGCCGGCAGCACGCGCGCCTGCTGGAAGAACTGGCCCGCGCTGCGCCGCGCGGCGTATTCCTGGACTTCGACCTGAGCGAACCCGCGGCATCGGCCGCCGACGACGCAGCGCTCGACGCGGCTCTGGCCCGGCGGCGCAACTTCCCGGTGATCCTGCCGATCTTCGTGCGGCACGCCGATGCCGGCACCGGACGCGAAGCCATCGGGCCGCTGCCGCGCTTCGCGCGCAGCACCGATCTCGCCGGCGTCGTGACCGCCCGGCGTGATGGCGAGCCGCTGCGCGAGTGGCACGACGTCTACAGTGTCGGCGACGAACGCACCGTGAGCGTGGTCGATCCGCACCGCCAGCTTCCGCAAGGCCGGCCGCTGCCCATCGACTACTCGATTTCGCCCCAGTCGTTCATCCAGGTCTCGTGGCTGGACGTGCTCGAGCACCGCGTGCCGCCGGATGTCTTCACGGATCGCATGGTGTTCGTCGGCGTCACGGTGCCGGGCCATCCGACGGCGCAAGCCGTCCCGGTGTACGGCGAACTGCCGGGCGTGCTGGTGCACGCCATCGCCGCCGAGTCGCTGAGCGCCGGCGCGCTGCAGCCGGCGCCGGTGTGGATGAACCTCGCGCTGCTCGGCCTTGCGGCGCTGCTGGGTGTGTTGCTGTACGGCGCCGATTGGCGCCGCAATCTTGGCGCGCTGGCGCTGCTGTGGGCCGCGATCGCCGCGATCTCGATCGACCTGTGGCTGCAGCAGCGCGTGCTGGTCGCGACCGCGGCGCCGCTGCTCGTGGTGCTGCTGCTGCATGGCGCGGCCTCGGTGCGCTGGTTCGAGACCCGCATGTGGCGCTCGCTGGCGCTCGCCATCGGCGTGCGCCACCGCGAGGTGTTGGTGAAGAGCATGGTGCAGTCGTCGACCGACTGCATCGTCTGCATGGACGATACCGGCATCGTGAAGCTGGCCAACCCCGCGGCGGCGCGCCTGTTCGGCTGCGCGGCCTCCGAGCTGGTAGGCGAGCCACTGGCGCGTTTCATCACGCTGCTGGCGGGTGACGGCCCCGGCGCGCGGCTCGCGGGCCTGCACGGCGAGATCCGCGAGTGCGACGCGCGCACGCTCGAGGGCGAGGTGTTCCCGGTGGAGATCTCGGTGAGCCGGGTGCGCGTCAATGCCTCGCGCCTGTACACCGCCATCGTGCGCGACATCCGCGAACGGCGTGCGCAGACCCGCCACCTGCAGCACCAGGCCACGCACGATTCACTGACCTCGCTGCCGAATCGCGCCGCGCTGCTCGCGCAGCTGGAGCGGGCGCTCGCGCCCGACCGCTCGCAGCCCACCATCGCGCTGTTGATGCTCGACCTGTGCCGGTTCAAGGAGGTCAACGACACGCTGGGTCACAACGTCGGCGACCGGGTGCTGTGTGAAGTCGCGCAGCGCTTCCAGCAGGCGCTCGGCGACCGCGGCTTCATCGCGCGCATCGGCGGCGACGAATTCACCGTGGTGATCGACCGGCCGCACAGCACCGAGACCATCGCCAACACCTCGCAGGCGCTGGCCGACTGCCTGCGCACGCCCATCGACGTGGCCGGCATTTCCATCGAGGTCGGCGTCAGCATCGGCATCGCGCGTTTCCCGCAGGACGCGAGCGAGCCGCAGACGCTGCTGCGCCATGCCGACGTCGCGATGTACGTGGCCAAGCGCCGCAATTCGCCGTACGAGTTCTACGATTCCGCGCACGACGAGAATTCGCTGCGCAAGCTGGCCATCGGCGGCGAGCTCCGCTCCGCCATCGCCAGCCACCAGTTCACGCTGCACTACCAGCCGCAGATCAACCTGCGCACCGGCATGGTCGACAGCGTCGAGGCGCTGGTGCGCTGGTTCCATCCGACGCTGGGCGCGATCGCGCCGGGCGAGTTCATCGCCATCGCCGAATCCACCGACCTGATCCGGCCGCTGACCGAATGGACCCTGGGCGCCGCGCTGGCGCAGGTGCGCGCCTGGCGCGAACGCGGCGTGCACGTGCGCGTCGCGGTGAATCTCTCCTCGCGCCTGTTGCAGGACATGGGCTTCCCGGCGCGCCTGAGCGCGCTGATCGCCGCGTCGGGCGTCGCGGCCGCCTCGCTCGAGCTCGAGATCACCGAGAGCGCCATGATGCTCGACCCGGCGCGCGCCCTGCGCGTCATCCAGGAGATCGACAAGCTGGGCGTATTCATCTCCATCGACGACTTCGGCACCGGCTACTCCTCGCTCGGGTACCTGCGCGACCTGCCGGTGCACGCGCTCAAGCTCGACAAGTCGTTCGTCGCCGGCATGCGCAACAACGGCGACGACCGCATCATCGTGGAGTCCACCGCGCAGATGGCCCACGCCATGCGCCTCGAGCTGGTCGCCGAGGGCGTCGAGACCGAGTGGGACGCCCAGTTCCTGGCGAGCGCCGGCTACGACTACGCGCAGGGCTTCCGCTATTCCGGCGCGCTGCCGGCCGAGCAGTGTCTGGGGTGGATGGTGGAGTTCAATGCCACCGCCTTGCTCGCCGCCGGCGACAGCACGCTCGCCGCTTCGCTGCACCACCGCGGCCACCCGGTGATCGCGCAGTCGGTACAGACGGTGCCGGGCCGGCAATCCGGCAAAAAGTGGGGCCATTCCTGAGTCCCTGAGCCGGGGCAGCCACCCCGGAAGTCGTTGTCTCCGCCCAACATTCGCGCCTTCGACTCGGCGTGTTCAGGCGTTTTCTGGTCGCATACGCACCACAGCCGACTTTCATTTTGTCGCGCCCGGGCGTAGATATGTCGCACTTCGTCGGAAGGGGGTCGGCGATCAACCAACCAGGAAGGTGCACGCATGAAAAAGCCAATCAGTCTTGTCCCGACACTGGTCCCGCTTCTCATCGCAGTTCCCGCCGCGCAAGCGCAGGAACAGGGCTCCGATCAACCGATGCAGGAGGTGGTCGTCACCGGCTCACGCATCATCCAGAGCAGCGCGAATTCACAACAGCCGCTGTCGATCCTGGATCGCTCCGCCATCGAGCGCTCCAACATCTCCAGCGTCGGCGACCTGCTGCAGCAGGCGACCACCAGCGGCAAGGCGCTGAACACCAAGTTCAACTCCTCCGGCAACTTCGGCTATCCAGCCGACGGCGGCGGCATCGGCGCGGGCTCCGCGCAGGTCGACCTGCGCAACCTCGGCAGCAAACGCGTGCTGGTGCTGGTGGACGGCATCCGCTGGGTCAACGAGTCCTCCGCCTCCGGCGTCTCCGGTGCCGCGGATCTCAACACCATCCCCATCAGCATCATCGACCGCATCGAGGTGCTGGAAGACGGTGCCTCGGCCGTGTACGGCTCGGACGCGATCGCCGGCGTGGTCAACATCATCACGCGCAAGAATTTCGAGGGCGTGGAAATCAACGCCCAGCGCGCCGAGTACGACCTGGGTGGACCGACTACCGAGGCCAGCCTGACGCTGGGCGGCGGTGGCGAGAAATTCCACGGCCTGTTCGTCGCGAGCTACTACAACCAGGACGAGATCAGCTCGGCCGAATGGGCACAGTCCGCGGAGCCGAAACCGGGCGCGGGCCTCGCGGCCGGCAGCTCCGGCATTCCGCAGGGACGCTTCACGTTCTGCGACCCGGCGCGACCCGCGGGAAGCTATGGCTCCTGCAGCGCCAGCCAGGAGTTCTTCTACGACGTCTCGCTGGACGAGGGCGTGACCACTCCCGACTGGAACCCGGCGGATCCTTCCGCGGGCAACTTCCATGACTTCTCGGGCGCCGACCGCTTCAACTACGCGCCTTACAACCTGCTGCTGACCCCGTCGAAGCGCAAATCGATGTTCGCGCGCGTCGACTTCGCCGTCACCGACAACGTCAACCTGTACGCCAAGGGCCTGTTCAACAACCGCGTGTCGCGCAACCAAGCTGCGCCCGAGCCCATCTTCGTGGGCCCGTATGCCGGCACCGGCGGGCTCGCCGACACCATCTCGGTATCGGCGCTGAATCCCTACAACCCGTTCGGCATCGACCTCGACGCCAGCAGCAACCTCGGCTGGGTCACACGGCGTCCCATCGAAGTCGGCCCCCGCACCTTCGAGCAGGACGTGGACACCTGGTATCTCAACATGGGTGTGGAAGGCTCGTTCGGCTCGACGCGCGTCTATCACTGGGACGTGAACTACGTGACGTCGGAGAACACGGCGAACCAGACCTTCAAGAATGGCTACAACATCGGCAATGTCGCGCTCGCGCTCGGCGACCCGGCGGTGTGCGCACAGGTGCCGAATTGCGTGCCGCTCGATCTGTTCGGTGGCCAGGGCCGGCCGTTCACGCAGGACATGATCGACTTCATCCGCGCCACGCAGATCGATTCCTCCAAGCAGACGCTGCAGCTCGTGTCGGCCAACTTCACCGGCGACCTGTTCAACATCGGAGACCGCACCGCGGGCTTCGCGGTGGGCGCCGAGCATCGCAAGTACGAGGGCGACTTCCAGCCCGATCCGCTGCGCCAGACCGGGCTCTCGCAGGACTCGTTCGCCGCTCCGGTGTCGGCCGACTACGACGTCAGCGAGATCTACTTCGAGGCCAGCCTGCCGCTGCTCGACTCACTCGACGTGAGCGCCGCGCTGCGCTGGTCTGACTACTCGACCTTCGGCAACGAAACCACCGGCAAGGTCGGCTTCCGCTGGCAGCCGATCGAAGCGCTGGCGGTGCGTGCGACTTATTCGACCGGCTTTCGCGCGCCGAACCTCGGCGAGCTCTACGGCCTGACGCAATTCGGCGCGACGTTGACCGATCCCTGTGGCCCGAGCGGCGCTCCGCCGGTGGTGCTCGACTCGGATGGCCCGGACACCACGCCGCTGGAAACGGCCTGCCGCGCGCAGGGCGTGCCCTCCGGCTTCGAACAGGCCAACACGCAGATCACCACCTTCACGGGCGGCAATCCGGATCTGCAACCCGAGACCTCGGACAGCTACACCATCGGCCTGGTGCACGACGCCACCTGGGCAGACAGCTTCGCCCAGCGGCTCACCTTCGAGCTCACCTACTTCAACTACAAGATCGACGACGCCGTCCAGGCACGCGACATCCAGGCATTGATCAACGCCTGCCTCGCGGCCGGCGGCACGGACCCGACGCTGTGTTCGCCGTTCTCGCGCCAGACCGGCGGCAACCTCGAGCCTCCGCAGAACTTCCTCGACAACCTGGGCTCGATCGAAACCGACGGCTTCGACTTCAAGGTCGACTGGCTGGGCAGCGATCATTCGTGGGGCGCGTTGAGCGCGGGCCTGCAACTGACCTTCACCAACGACTACACCGCGACCGACACCGACGGCATCGTCGCGCAACGCACCGTCGGCATCGAGGTGAGTGACAGCGCCATCCCCGAGATCCAGGCCAACCTGGTGCTCGGCTGGAGCAGGAACGGCTGGGACGTGGCGTTCACCACGCGCTACATGGACTCGGTGGAAGAGTTCTGCGCCAACGCCGTGTCGCAGGCGCCGGTTCCGGGGTGCCCGAACTCGCCCTCGCTGCCGACCGACATGCACACGCTGGGCGCGACCGTCTACAACGACCTGTCGGTGGCCTGGACCAAGGCGTTCAACGTGGAAGGCCTGAAGCTCGCGCTCGGCGTGAACAACCTGTTCAGCGAGGACCCGCCGATCTGCTACAGCTGCTCGCTCAATGGATATGACGCGGGCACCTACGACCTGCCCGGCATCTACTGGGCGGTGACCGCCAGGTACGGCTTCTAACTAGAGGGGGAGAGGGGAGACGGGGGCGCAAGAAAAAACGGACGCGATACATCGCGACTTCCGGGATCTGGGCGCCGGCCGGAAACGGCCGGTGCCCTTTCTCTGTTGCGGACTGGTATAACCCGGCGGGTCGCGCGGCGCGTTCATTCGCCAGGGGTGGGGCTCGACAATGAAAAGAATCCTCGCGTCGATGTTGATATCCGGCCTGATGTCTTCCGTGCACGCGGGCCCGGACGCCGAAGACATCGCCCAGTTCGTGAGCTCCCACACGCGCTGGAACGACGCCGCCGCCTACGGCGAATCCGCCACCCTTTACCTGGCCGTGGCCAACACGCCCACCGATGCGACCGCCGAGAACCGCATGGCTGCCGCCTCCGCGTCGCTGGCGCAGCAGTGGCGCATCAGCGAACCGACCGCACAGGCGCTCATCGAGAACATGATCGAGGGCACTTCCCGGCGCTTTGGCGCGGACCGTGGTGCGCTCGTGACGCGGGCGAAAGCGCGGTTCCGCGAGCTGCTGCAGTCGCAGCCCGACTCACCCGAGGCGTGGGCCCTGGCGGTCAGGTTCTGGGACGACGAGAGCGAGTGCGGCGATACCCGGTTTCGGGACGAATATCTCGCGAGACCCTTCGCGGCGGAGCGCTTCCTGCAGTTGGACTCGTGCCAGGACTGGATGCCGGCCTTCGCACGACTCAATCCCGGAAAGCCCCTCGCGCGGCTGGTCCTGACGGACTGGCTTGCGGATCGGGACAGCGCCGCCGCGCTCGCCGCGGCGCGCTGGAGCGTCGATGGTTTGCCGGGCACGACGGCCGCGCCGTCCGATCTGCAGCTGTTCGCGGTGCGCAGGTACTGGTCGCTCCTGGGCAAGAGCGGTTTGGCTTCGATCCTGGCGGGCGAAACCGAGCGCAGCAAGGACCTCGATGCGCTGGTTCATCGCGTCCCGGACGGCGAGCTGCGCGTCGAAGGCGCGCAGGTGGTGTCTGCCGGCGATGCCGCCGACCTGGTGCGCGCGACGCGCCGCCACTGGCTGCTGGCGCTGACTTACGCCGGACGGCTGGACGAGGCCCGGGCCGAGATGCGCGCGCGCCCGGACGAGGCGGACGACGGATATTTGCGCGACGCGGTCGCCGGTTACTTCCATGGCGACATCTATGCGCGCTACGTCGACGACGGCAAGAGCGAGCCCGACGGCGGAGAAAGCGATGGCGAGCTGTGGGCCAGTTACCACGACGGCGTCACCGGCATGCGCGTCGCGGCGCGCTTCCTCGCGGCACATCACATGGAGTCCGGCTCCGCCCTGTTGCGGGCGGATGCCTGCAATCCCTACGAAGACCATCATGGCTGGCCCCGCATCAAGAGCGACCTGCAAGGCCTGCCGAAGGAATTCCAGGAGTACTGGTCGCAGTACCAGGCCCTGCTGGCCGAGTCCCGCCGCGCGGCCGGTTGCGCGGACCGGCCCGCAGACGAACTTCGTGCGATGAGCTCGCACCTTCCTGCCTGGCCAGAGGTACCGCTCGACGCGGCCGAGAAGGCCCTGACGCCGCAGCCTGACTACCCGAACGAAGTGCCGTTGCCGGAGAGCTTCGAACGGGTTCGTGCCGAACGACAGGGCGACGAGATCCGCGTCGTGTGCCTGTCGCCCGCGGTGGATCCCGGCGGCGAGGTCAGTCCCGGTGGCTACTGGCTGGCGCGCTCGCTGGACGGCGGCGCCCACTGGCAGCGGCCTTTGTACCTGGGCTTCCAGCACCAGGCACCGTACGTCGTCCACGAAGACGCGCGAATTTCCATGTTCGCTCCCGGTGCACTCAGGCTCGAAGTCGACGTGGCCGAGGTCGATCCGGAGTCGATCACGTTTCCACCGGTGGCGTTGTCACTGCGACGCGAAGCCAGCGACCTGCGCATCGACATCCCTTTGGCCGAGATCGAGCGCGACCAGGATGGCGATGGGCTCACCGACATGCTCGAGGCAAAGATCGCGACCGATCCTGCGAACCCGGACACGGATGGTGATGGCCTCGACGATTCGCTGGATGACTTCCCGCAGGCCTCGGCGCGCGGCGATCCCCATCCGCTGGCGCCCATCATCGTGGATGTGCTCAAGCGGATCACCGGGTACGAACGTGCCGGGATCATCGAGCCCGTGCGACGCGCGGACAAGGGGAACCTCGGGCCCCTGACGGGACTCAGGCGCGCGGACGCGGGTTCAATGTTGTTCCAGATCATCGAAGGCGACGCGCGCATGTTCAACGGACTGCGCGCCAACGGCCAGGTGATCGTGCTGAGCCCGGAGCAGGTCGCGGAAATCTCCGCGCGCTCCGGACCGTTCTATCCCCTGTCGTTTCCCACGATCCTCGTCGATCCGCAGCGCACGCGCGCGTTCGTGTCCTGGAGCGCCGGCTGGACGGGCGGCACCATCACTTACAGGTTGCGGAACGGACGCTGGGTCGGGAAGGCCGGTGCGCAGTGGGTCACGCAGGAGCCTCGCGCACGCGCGACTGTGTCCCCGGGCTGAGATTCTCGTGAAAGGTTTTCGGCGCAGCCTCTGGCGAGGCCGCGCTCACTTCAGCTCCGAGTACTTCTCCGGGCTGAAGCCCACGACCAGCTTCTTGCCATGCTCGAGCACCGGTCGCTTGATCATCGACGGCTGCTCGAGCATGAGCTCGATGGCGCGCGCCTCGGTGAGGCCTTGCTTGTCCTTGTCGGGCAGCTTGCGGAAGGTGGTGCCGGCGCGGTTGAGCAGCACTTCCCAGCCGACTTTGGCGATCCAGCCTTCGAGCTTCGCGCGCCCGATGCCCGCGACCTTGTAGTCGTGGAATTCGTGCGCGACGCCGTGCGAGCTGAGCCAGCCGCGCGCCTTTTTCATCGTGTCGCAGTTCGGGATGCCATAGATGACAGTCTTCATGGTCGTAAGAATGGGGTCAGACCCCATTTGCTAGGAAATGGGGTCTGACCCCATTTTCGAGGTCTTGCGGGTGATGGCGGCGGGTGGTTGCGAGGAGAGCACGATGGACGTGGTCACCGAGCCGTACTTCGCCAGCCGGTCGATCACCGCCTCCAGCTGCTCGGCGCGCGGCACGAGCACCTTGACGATCAGGCAGTCCTCGCCGGTCACGCGGTGCACCTCGAGGATCTCCGGCATCGACGCGAACAGCTTGAGGCAGGCCTGCAGGTTCGCGAAGGTGGTCTTGATGCGCGCGATGGCGAGCAGGTCCAGGCCCACCGCGCGGAAGTTGATGCGCGCCGAGTAGCCCTCGATGACGCCGCGGGCCTCGAGCCGCTTCACCCGCTCGGACACCGCGGGCTGCGACAGGCCGACCTTCTTGCCGAGGCTCGACAGCGACGCGCGCCCGTCGGCCTGCAGTGCTTCGACGATGCGCCAGTCGATGGCATCGAGTTGAACGGCCTTCTTTGAATTCATAGGCAATAGAACGCTCTCAGGATTGATTCATAGGCAGAGGCAGGTTTGCGTGCAGGCATTCTGCCTGTGTGCCGGCGCCGCGCGCCGCTAACCTGCGCACATGAATGCAGCAAACGTCCGTGCGCTCGCCGCGCCGATCCTCCTCGTGCCCGGCATCGGCAACTCCGGCCCCGAACACTGGCAGAGCCGCTGGCAAGCCGGCGCGCCCAACTATCACCGCGTCGAGCAACGCGACTGGGATCATCCCGTCCGCGCCGAGTGGGCGTCGGCGCTGGAGCAGGCCGTGGCGCGCGCCGGGTCGGACACGCGGCTGGTGGCCCACAGCCTCGGCTGCCTGCTCGTGGCGCACTGGCTGCAAACTACTCGCCTGCGGATTGCGGGAGCACTGCTGGTCGCGGTTCCCGACCCGGCTGGCGCCGCGTTTCCGCGCGAGGCCGTCGGCTTCGCGCCCGTGCCGGGCAACCGCCTCGCGTGCCCGAGCATCGTCGTCGCAAGCCGCAACGATCCGTACGGCACCCTCGACTTCGCGCGCGGCTGCGCGCAGGCCTGGGGAAGCCGCTTCGTGGACATCGGCGATGCCGGCCACATCAATGCGGCGAGCGGGTTGGGGGA